>NZ_JBILQU010000001.1:0-84264 GCF_044373035.1 Limnohabitans sp.
AAGCGATCTGGCTGTCGTTGAGGTTTTTCTTCCAGTTGAACGATGGCGAGCAGTTGTACGACAGCAGCTTGCCGGGGCAGGCTGCGTGCACGGCTTGCGCGAATTCGCGGGCGAAGCCGATGTCTGGAACACCCGTTTCACACCACACCAGGTCGGCGTAAGGGGCGTATGCCACGCCGCGGCTGATGGCTTGCTCCAGACCGTTCTTGACACGGTAGAAGCCTTCTTGTGTGCGCTCACCCGTCAGAAAAGGCTTGTCGTTGGCATCATGGTCAGAGGTGATCAGATTGGCCGCTTCAGCATCGGTACGGGCCAACACGATGGTAGACACGCTCATGACGTCCGCTGCAAAACGAGCAGAGATCAACTTCTCGCAAGCTTCATGCGTAGGCACCAACACCTTGCCCCCCATATGACCGCACTTTTTAACGGCCGCCAGTTGGTCTTCAAAGTGAACGCCAGCCGCGCCAGAGGCGATCATATTCTTCATCAATTCAAAAGCATTCAACACACCACCGAAACCGGCTTCTGCATCGGCCACGATGGGCAGGAAGTAATCGATGAATTCCTTGGAGCCCGGCTCAACACCACGGCCCCATTGGATTTCGTCGGCGCGCTTGAAGGTGTTGTTGATGCGGCGGACCATGGTGGGCACCGAATCGTACGCGTAAAGCGACTGGTCGGGGTACATGGTCTCTGACGTGTTGCCGTCAGCGGCGACTTGCCAGCCCGACAGGTACACAGCCTCCAGGCCGGCTTTGGCTTGTTGCATCGCTTGACCTGCAGAGATCGCGCCGAATGAGTTGACGTAACCTTTCTTGGCACCGCCGTTGACTTTTTCCCACAATTTTTCTGCACCGCGCTTGGCCAAAGTGTGCTCGATGGGCATGCTGCCGCGCAGGCGCACAACGTCGGCAGCGGAATAACCTCGCTTGACGCCTTTCCAACGAGGGTTGGTTGCCCAGTCTTTTTCTAGTGCGGCAATTTGCTGTGCTCGGCTGAGTTGTTGAGTGATGTCTGCTGGCATGGAAAACTCCTGTGGTCAAGTTGAAATCAAGCGACGGTTCAGCGGAATCTGTGCTGTCGTTTCATTTATCTTAACTCTTGTATAAGACCATAATTTTATCTTATGTCTTATATAAGACATATTTTTTTATGTTTAAAATCAACAACTTGCATAAAAAATTTTGCAATTCGAAATTACAAGTCATTATTCGAAATAGCCCGTCAAAATCAATTCACAAATTTTTTGTAATATGAAAATTGAGAACGGCCTATGGAAATACTCTGGAAACAACCCGATAAAGAAACAACCAGAACATTCACCAAGAGCGAAAACGGGGACTGGCGACGCCACTCAACTGTGGGGGCCCAGGTTCAATTCAAAAATGCCTGCGCCATCATTTTTAGACGAGCAAGAAAGCGTGAAAAGCCACCAAATGGCCCTTCACTCGGTGAATTTGAGCCGCGTACCAACGCCTTGGATGACCTACAAATGGCGTAGCAACAGCTTGAAAAAAGTTGTCAAGACCAACAAAAGCCAAACAACAAGGGCAAATCAGCAACAACATCGAGAGAAAAATGATTTTTATGCTTGGAAAGTGCCACTTTCTCCATTAGCATCCACATAGCTGTAAACACATCGTTTCTCAGCGGCGAACCAACTTCCGACCAAAGGAATTTCATCATGGCAACTGCGAAAAAAACCCCGGCCAAAAAAGCTGCAGCACCCGCTAAAAAAGCAGCACCGGCAACCAAGGCTGCACCCGCCAAAAAAGCGGCTGCACCGGCTAAAAAGGTGGCTGCCAAAGCACCCGCCAAAAAGGCCGCTCCTGCTACCAAGCGCACCCCTAACCCTGCTTTCATGAAGGCACTGACACCAAGCGCCGCTCTGGCTGCCGTGGTGGGCGCAGCACCTCTGCCACGCACCGAAGTGGTCAGCAAAATGTGGGTCTACATCAAGAAACACAAGTTGCAAGACAGCGTGAACCGTCGCGCCATCAACGCCGATGACAAGCTCAAGGCAGTTTTCGGCAAGGCACAAGTCACCATGTTCGAAATGGCTGGCCTGATCGGCAAGCACCTGAAGTAATTCAGTCGCTTGGCCACAAAAAACCCGCTTCGGCGGGTTTTTTTAATGGATCAACGGTCAGATCGCCAAGGCCGGACGAACTTCCATTCTTGGCAATCAAGTGGGGATTTGTCGCTTCAAAGCGGCTTGCGTGATGGCACTCAAAGTTCCGCGTGTCGAGATCACCTCTGGATCGAGCATGACCTCAATGAGCGTGCCCTGAGGTCGGGCCAATGCAGCCAGCAGCGCTGGCTCAAAGGCTACGGTCTTCTCGATGCGCACGCCCACGTAACCATAAGCCGCAGCCAAAGCGGCAAAGTCGGGGTTTTGCAGCTTCGAGCCCGTCACATGGTCGGGATATTCGCGCTCTTGGTGCATGCGGATGGTGCCGTACATGCCGTTGTTCAGCAGCACGATGATGCTTTTGCCGCCGTGTTGTACAGCCGTGGCCAACTCTTGCCCGTTCATTAAAAAGTCGCCATCACCAGCGATCGTGAAAGCCAAGCGCCCGGTCAACAAGTTGGCCGCAATGCCTGCGGGCACGCCATAACCCATGGCGCCTACGGTGGGGGCCAACTGGGTTTTGTGGCCTTTGACCAAGCCGTGGTGCTTGTAAAAACGATGCATCCAGCTGGCGAAATTGCCAGCGCCATTGGTCAGCACGGCGTCGGCTGGCAAATGCTTTTGCAGCGTTGCCACGATAGCGGGCATGTCGATGTCGCCGGGCAAGGTCTGTGGCTTGAGGTTGTCCATGTAATCGTTGTGCGCGGCTTGCGACCAATCGCCCCAAGGCAACTCGTTGGGCGCACTCAAGACTTCAAGGCTGCGGGCGGCCGCATTCATGGTGGCGTTGATGGCCAAATCAGCTTGGTAGACCCGGTTGAGCTCTTCGGCACTGGCGTGGATGTGCACCAATTTTTGATGTGTTTTAGGGGCCTGCAGCAAGCTGTAACCCCCGGTGGTCATTTCACCCAAGCGTGGGCCGATGGCCACAATCAGATCGGCATCGCGAACGCGTTGCGCCAAGCCTGGACCAATGCCAATGCCCACATCACCGGCATACAGCGGGTGGTGGTTGTCAAACGTGTCCTGAAAGCGGAATGCATTGGTCACAGGCAGCTGCCAGTTTTCGGCAAAGCGTTCCAGGGCTTGTGCGGCTTGCGGTGTCCAGCCACCGCCACCTGCAATGACCAAGGGCTTGCGGGCAGCCAGCAGCATGTCGCGCAGGTTGCGCAAGGCCCCTGGGTCGCTCCAAGCTTGAACAGGCTCCACGCGACCCAAGGCTTGGGCCTTCACGGGCTGGGTCAGCATGTCTTCGGGCAATACCAAGACCACCGGACCGGGCCGCCCGTTCATGGCGGTAGCGAAAGCGCGGGCCACATATTCGGGCACACGCTCGGGATCGTCCACGCGCTCCACCCGCTTGGCCATGCCTTTGGTCGAGGGGCCAAAAAAGTGGGTGTAATCCAATTCCTGAAAGGCTTCACGGTCACGGGTGTCGCTGGCCACATCACCGACAAACAGCACCATGGGCGTGGAATCCTGAAACGCGGTATGGATGCCAATCGACGCGTTGGTGGCCCCGGGCCCGCGTGTGACGAAACAGATCCCAGGCCGACCAGTGAGTTTGCCTTGGGCCTCGGCCATGAAGGCGGCCCCACCCTCCTGGCGGCAGGTCACAAAAGTGAGCTGGTCTTTGTACAGATGAAAACCATCGAGCACCGCCAGGTAACTCTCTCCTGGCACCCCGAAAGCATGGGTGACGCCTTGGGCCAGAAGGCATTCAACAAGCAGATGGCCAGCAATTTTTGAAGTCATCCCCCATTGTGCCCAAAGGCCCCTCGATCTGTCTGTCACAGCGGTGCAAGCTGGACCTGCACCGCTATGGAGATTAAGCTGCGTTGTCAGTCACCTTGAACTCAAATTGCCCCGGGTTATGCACCGGGTCGACCGACACCTCAATGGTGCATTTGGGTGGGAAACGACCTTCCAGCAAAAGTTTGGACAAGGGGTTTTCCAGCCGTTGCTGGATGGCCCTTTTTAAAGGTCTTGCGCCAAAGACCGGGTCAAAGCCCACCTTGGCCAATTCGGACAGGGCCGCAGAGCTGACCTTCAAGTTCAGGTCCATTCGGGCCAAGCGGTTTTTCAAGACGCCCAGTTGGATCTCGGCAATCGCGGCGATGTGCTGTGCATCCAGGCTGTGAAAGACCACGGTTTCGTCAATGCGGTTCAAAAACTCGGGTCTGAAATGGGCCTTGAGCTCATCCCAAACCGCGTCCTTGATGTCCTCGGCAGGCTGGCCCACCATGGCCTGAATCAAGTGGGAACCCAGATTGGAGGTCATCACGATCACGGTATTTTTGAAGTCCACCGTCCGGCCCTGCCCATCGGTCAATCGGCCATCGTCAAGGACCTGAAGCAAGACGTTGAACACGTCGGGGTGGGCTTTTTCCACCTCGTCAAGCAACAAGACGCTGTAGGGCTTGCGGCGCACAGCCTCGGTCAGATAACCACCCTCCTCATAGCCGACGTAACCAGGTGGCGCGCCGATGAGACGAGCCACCGAGTGCTTTTCCATGAATTCACTCATGTCCGTGCGAATCAGGTGGTCCTCGTTGTCGAACAAAAAGCCGGCAAGCGCTTTGCACAGCTCGGTCTTGCCCACACCCGTAGGCCCCAAAAACAAAAAAGAGCCAGTGGGGCGGTTCGGGTCGGAAAGCCCCGAACGCGAGCGGCGAATGGCGTTAGCCACGGCCGCAATGGCCTCATCCTGCCCGACCACACGTTGATGCAGTTTCTCTTCCATCTGCAGCAATTTTTCACGCTCACCTTGCATCATCTTGGACACCGGAATGCCGGTGGCACGAGACACGACCTCGGCGATTTCTTCGGCACCCACTTGGGTGCGCAGCAAACGGTGTACCGATTTTTCACCGGGTGCGGCTTCCTTTGCCTGCACTTCTTTAAGGATTTTTTCCAAAGCAGGCAACTTGCCATATTGCAACTCGGCCACCTTGTTGAAATCGCCCTTACGGGTCAGCTCTTCGATTTGCTGCTTGAGCTGGTCGATTTGCTCGCGCACCTGCTGCCCGCCTTGGGCCTGAGACTTCTCAGCGCGCCAGATTTCTTCCAAGTCAGCGGCTTCTTTTTTCAGCTTGACGATCTCTTCCTCAATCAAGGCAAAGCGTTTTTGTGAAGACTCGTCGCTTTCTTTGCGCACCGCTTCGCGTTCAATTTGCAGTTGAATCAAGCGGCGGTCTAGCTTGTCAATCACCTCGGGTTTGGAGTCGATTTCAATCTTGATCTTGGCCGCAGCCTCGTCAATGAGGTCAATCGCTTTGTCGGGTAAAAAACGGTCGGTGATGTACCGGTGGCTGAGTTCGGCGGCAGCCACGATAGCCGGATCGGTGATGTCCACGCCGTGGTGAATCTCGTATTTTTCCTGCAAGCCGCGCAAGATGGCAATCGTGGCCTCGACCGTGGGTTCATTGACCAAAATTTTCTGAAAACGACGCTCTAAAGCCGCGTCTTTTTCAATGTATTTGCGGTACTCGTCCAAGGTGGTCGCACCCACACAATGCAACTCGCCCCGCGCCAGCGCAGGCTTGAGCATGTTGCCCGCGTCCATGGCCCCTTCGGCCTTGCCCGCGCCCACCATGGTGTGCAACTCGTCAATGAACACAATGGTCTGGCCTTCGTCTTTGGCCAGTTCACTGAGTACGGTTTTCAGGCGTTCTTCGAACTCGCCCCTGAATTTAGCCCCAGCCAGCAAAGCCGCCATGTCGAGCGACAACACCCGCTTGCCTTTGAGTGAATCAGGCACCTCACCTGAGACGATGCGCTGAGCCAAGCCCTCGACAATTGCCGTCTTGCCCACACCGGGCTCGCCAATCAGCACAGGGTTGTTTTTGGTGCGGCGCTGCAAGACCTGGATGGCGCGGCGTATTTCGTCGTCTCGCCCGATCACAGGGTCAAGCTTGCCAATGCGGGCCCGCTCGGTCAGGTCGACGCAGTATTTTTTGAGTGCTTCGCGCTGGCCTTCGGCATCGGCACTGCCCACACTTTGCCCTCCCCGCACCGCTTCGATGGCCGCTTCCAGACTCTTGCGGTTCAGACCATGCTCTTTAACGATGCGCCCCGCCTCGGATTTGCTCTCGGTCAAGGCCAGCATGAACAATTCGCCCGCAATGAACGCGTCGCTGCGCTTGATCGCTTCTTTCTCGGCCGCTTGCAAAAGCTTGACCAGGTCGGGACCCACTTGCACCTGGTCTTGTCCGGTCACTTGCGGCATGCGCGACACAGCCGCTTCGGCAGCTTGCATCAGGGCAGGCACCTGAACGCCCGCACGTTGCAAGATGGCCTTGGGGCCATCGTCTTGCTTGAGCATGGCGACCAACAAGTGCACGGGTTCGATGTAAGCATGGTCTTTGCTCAAGGCCAGAGACTGGGCCTCCGACAAAGCTTCCTGGAATTTGGTCGTGAGTTTATCAATTCGCATGTGTTGATCTCCAATGCCAGTCATCTTGTGCTGAAAATGACATTTTCAAGGGAAAGACAAGCTGTCACTATTGCCTAAAATCAAAGCATGAACATTCACCAACTGTCCGTGAACCACGATGAGCGGCAAGACCGCTTGTTGCTGCGCTTGAACACCCAGGATTTGCAGGAGTTCCGTTTTTGGTTGACACGGCGCATGACACTGCGCTTGATGCCCGCCATCGAAAAATCGGCCAAGCGTCTGGAAGCCGCGCAACCCGGCGTGGCGGTCACCGATGCCCCATCGCAACAACTGCTGACCGAGCTCAAACGCGATGCATTTCTGAAAAAAACCGACTTTGCCACCCCTTTCGAAAACCGCGCCACCCAGTGGCCCCTGGGTGCTGAACCCCTGCTCATTACCGATGCCCACATGAGCATCCAACCAGGCGGGGCTTTAGAAATTTCTTTTGAAGACAAGTCCGACCCGACCCAAGCCCGATCCTGCCAGCTGCACCTGCAAGTCAGCCTGGTCCATGGCATGGCGCACTTGATTCGGCAAGCCAGCGAAAAAGCCGAGTGGTTGGCTGCGAGCAGCCCTATCCAAGCGACCGAGGCGGGACCCGTGCTGGCCCCAGAACCACCTCGCTACGCGCATTGAATCGCGCAGTTCAGGTCCTGCCTCAAGCGTTGTGAGCCTGAATGCCCCAACGGGCCAAAGCCGCATCGTCTGACACTCGGGCGTCCACCCAGTGTGGGCCCTCAGGGGTTTGCTCTTTTTTCCAGAACGGTGCCTGGGTTTTCAGGTAATCCATCAAAAATTCGCAAGCTTTGAAGCTCTCGCCCCGGTGCGCCGAGGTGACCGCCACCAGCACAATCTGGTCAGCCGGCAGCAAGCGCCCCACGCGGTGGACCACACGCGCCGCGTAAAAATCAAACCGCTGGTGCGCTTCATCGATCATGGCTTCGATTGATTTTTCGGTCATGCCCGGGTAGTGCTCCAATTCCATGGCCTGGACTTCGTCGTGCGCTTGACCGGTCAAGGCCCGGGTGTCGCGCACGGTGCCCACAAAGCTGCACACCGCCCCGACCCTCAAGTCCTGACCCTGCAAGGCGGCCAACTCGATGGACACGTCAAAGTCGTGCGTCTGGATGCTCACTCGGGACGACATGGCGTCAACCTCCGGTCACGGGTGGAAAAAAGCCGACCTCGCAGCCCTCCGTCAGGGCGGCGTTGTCTTCCACCATGAGCTGATTGAGGGCCATGCGCACCGGGCGGTCTGAAGACAGACAAGCACGGTAGTGCTCGCCCCGCGCCATCAACTCTGTTCGCAAAGCGGCCACATCGGCCGTCTGGGTCTCCACGGTTTCGTGAGACAAGCCAATGGTTTCGCGCAAGGAGGCGAAATAGCGAACTTGCACTTTCATACCAAGCACTCCGAAAAGGGCCAAAAATCGACCCATTGACCGGGCTCAATCGTCTGGCCACCCGGGTTGTCCACCACCCCATCGGCCCACACCACCGAGGTCAATACCCCCGAACTCTGGTTGGGAAACAGGTCCAAGCCACCTTGCGCATTGCGGCGCACCCGCAAGAATTCACGGCGCTTGTCGGCTTTGGTCCACGTGAAATGCGCAGGCAAGCGCTGGAGCGGCGGGCCTGATGCCGCCATGCCTTGCAATTGGCGCAGCAAGGGTCTGACCAAGAGCAAAAAGGTCATGAAACTGGACACCGGGTTGCCGGGTAAGCCTACGAAGTGGGCCACGCCCTCGGCGGACTGCCGCCGCACTTGGCCATAGGCAAAGGGTTTGCCCGGTTTCATGGCGATTTGCCACAGGTTCAACTCGCCCAAAGACTGCACGGCGGGTTTGACATGGTCTTCTTCGCCCACCGACACACCGCCGCTGGTCAGGATCAGGTCGTGGTGATCGGCGGCAGTTTTGAGCGCGGCCACCGTGGCCTCGCGCCGGTCCGGCACGATGCCCAAGTCACTCACCTCGCAACCCATGCGGTGCAACAAGCTGCACAGGAAAAAGCGGTTGGAGTTGTAAATACTGCCCGGGGGCATGTCCTGCGGGGCCACATCGCCCGGCATGACCAACTCGTCGCCGGTCGAAAACAAGGCCACCCGTGGGCGGCGCAAAACAGGCAGATGCGCCAGACCCAGGCTCGCGGCCAGACCCAGTTCGGCAGGGCCCAGTTTTTGACCACGCATCAAAGCAGTCTGGCCTTGGCGTATGTCTTCGCCGCTGCGGCGAATCCACTGCCCAGGTTCGGGCACCACCAAAAAGCGCACGCCATCGGCCTCTCCGGGCACGGGCTCGGCTTGCTCCTGCATGACGATGGCGTCGGCGCCTTCGGGCACAGGCGCACCAGTGAAAATGCGGGCGACTTGGCCTGGGGCCAACGGCTGCCCGGTGTGCCCGGCCGCGATGCGCTGGCCCACGCGCAAGGTGAGGCCTGGCTGCAACAAATCGGCGCGTCGCACCGCGTAGCCATCCATCGACGAGTTGTCAAAGGCCGGCACTTGCAAGGCCGAAACCAGGTCTTCGGCCAGCACACGCCCATCGGCATCAAAGGTGGCTACCGACTCGGCGTCGGTCAGGGGGCTGATGCACGCGAGCAGCGCCTGCAACGCGTCGTCCAAAGACATCAAAGGGGCGCGTGGGGCGGTGCTCATGGGCTTTCAGTCGCAGTGCTGCTGGATGTAGGCCTTGACCAAATCCACATCAGCTTTCATCACCTGAACGCGTTTGGGCAAGGCTTCGATGCCTTCATACTGCGGTGGACGCTCAGGCTGACGGCCCAAGGCTTCCACGATGGTGGCCGCGAACTTGATGGGCAAAGCGGTTTCGAGCACGATCATGGGCACCTGCGGGTTCAGAAGTTCTTGCGCCACCTTCACGCCGTCGGCGGTGTGGGTGTCGATCATGACACCGTAAGTTGCAAAGACTTGCTGAATGGTCTTCAAGCGGTCGGCGTGGGTGCTGCGGCCACTGTCAAAACCATAAGTGGTCGCGGCTTGGGCAAAGCGTGAGTCGCCTGATAGATCGAAGAAGCCTTGGCGGCTCAGACCTTCGCCAAAGATGGTCTTGGTTTTTGCAGCATCGCGTTCCAGCAGATCAAACACAAAGCGTTCGAAGTTGCTGGCTTTGGAGATGTCCATGGAGGGGCTGGAGGTCTCGTGCGTGTCGGCCGTGCCGCGCACGCGGTAAATGCCGGTGCGAAAGAATTCATCCAGCACATCATTTTCGTTGGTGGCCACCACCAAGCGGTCAATCGGCAAGCCCATCATGCGCGCCACATGGCCTGCACACACATTGCCAAAGTTGCCGCTGGGCACGGTAAAGCTGACCTTTTGCTCATTGCTCTGGGTGACCTGAAAGTAGCCTGCGAAGTAGTACACCACCTGGGCCAGCAAACGCGCCCAGTTGATGGAATTCACTGTACCGATTTTGTATTTACGCTTGAACTCCAGATCGTTGGAGACCGCCTTGACGATATCCTGGCAGTCGTCGAACACGCCTTCAATGGCGATGTTGTGGATATTTTTGTCGAGCAGGCTGAACATCTGCGCTTGCTGGAACGGGCTCATGCGGCCGTCGGGACTGGTCATGAAGACGCGGACGCCTTTTTTGCCGCGCATGGCGTATTCTGCCGCGCTGCCGGTGTCGCCGGAGGTGGCCCCTAAAATATTCAACGTTTCGCCGCGCCGCGCCAACTCGTATTCAAACAAGTTGCCCAGCAACTGCATGGCCATGTCCTTGAAGGCCAAAGTGGGGCCGTTGGACAAAGCCTCCAAATACACCTTGGGCTGGTCTTGGCCTGCAGCCTGCAAAGGCTTGAGCGGCACAATTTCTGGGGTGCCGAACACTTCAGGCGTGTAAGTCTTGCGGCACAGGGCCTGCAAGTCGCTCGGTGGGATATCGTCGATGTACAGCGACAACACTTCAAAGGCCAAAGCCGCATAGCCTTGGCATTGCCAGACTTGGCGCAAACGCGTCAGCGCCACAGCGTCAAGTTGTGGATAACTTTCAGGCAAATAAAGACCGCCGTCTGGCGCCAAGCCCTCGAGCAAAATGTCACAAAATTGTGGGCGGTCGGCGTGACCGCGTGTCGACAGGTAACGCATCAGTTCAACTCTTCCTTGCGAATGCGAACGATCGGAGCCATAACGGTGGGCAAGGCTTGCATCTGGGCCAATACCTCGCTCAGAGTGCCCTCACGCGTGTCGTGGGTCAAGATGATCACATCGGTCTGGTTTTCACCCGCTTGGCTGACCTGATCGGCCTCGCGCTGCAAGACTGCGTCGATGCTGATGTCGGCCTGGGCCAGCAAACCGGTCAACTTGGACAGCACACCGGCTTGGTCGGCCACGCGCAAACGCAGGTAATAACTGGTCACCACCTCAGACATGGGCAACACGGTCAAGTTGCTCATGGATCCCGGCTGGAAGGCCAAATGCGGCACGCGGTTGAGGGGGTCTGCCGTGTGCAAACGGGTAATGTCCACCAGGTCAGCAATCACCGCGCTGGCGGTGGGCTCGGAGCCTGCGCCTTTGCCGTAATACAAAGTGGTGCCCACGGCATCGCCTTGCACCATCACGGCGTTCATCGCGCCTTCGACGTTGGCGATCAAGCGCTGAGTCGGCACCAGGCTAGGGTGCACGCGCAGCTCAATGCCTTGTGCGGTGCGCTTGGTGATACCGAGAAGCTTGATGCGGTAGCCCAATTGCTCTGCGTATTTGATGTCAGCTGCGGCGAGCTTCGTGATGCCCTCGACATAGGCCTTGTCAAACTGCACCGGAATGCCAAATGCGATCGCGCTCATCAAGGTGACCTTGTGCGCTGCGTCCACGCCCTCGATGTCAAAGGTCGGATCGGCTTCGGCATAACCCAGACGCTGGGCCTCCTTGAGCACATCGCCAAAGTCCAAGCCCTTGTCGCGCATCTCGGACAGGATAAAGTTGGTGGTGCCGTTAATGATGCCCGCCACCCACTGGATGCTGTTGGCCGTAAGGCCCTCGCGCAGCGCCTTGATGATCGGAATCCCACCCGCCACAGCGGCTTCAAAGGCCACCATCACACCTTTGGCTTGCGCAGCGGCGAAGATTTCGGTGCCGTGCACGGCGAGCAAGGCTTTGTTGGCGGTCACCACATGCTTGCCGGCAGCAATCGACTCCATCACCAGCGCTTTGGCAATGCCGTAGCCGCCGATCAATTCGATCACGATGTCGATCTCGGGGTTGGCAATCACGGCACGGGCATCGCCCACCACCTGAACGCCCTCGCCCACCAGGGCTTGGGCACGCGCCACGTCCAAATCGGCCACCATGGTGATTTGAATACCACGACCTGCACGGCGCTGGATTTCTTCCTGGTTGCGCCTGAGCACATTGAAAGTGCCGCTGCCCACAGTGCCCATGCCCAAAAGGCCCACTTTGATCGGTTTCATTTTTATCTTCTTTACTGCATTGCGCCCGAAAGACTCGGGCAGGGATTGAATTCAGGCCCCCAAGGCTTGGGTGCCAAACCGTTGGCGTGCCCCCTCTAGAAAACGGGCGATGCGGGCAATGGCCTCGCGCAAGTCGTCTTCATGGGGCAAAAACACGATGCGGAAATGGTCGGCATCAGGCCAGTTGAAACCCGTACCCTGAACCAACATGACTTTGGTTTCTTCAAGCAACTGCAAAAAGAAATCCTGGTCATCTTGTACCGGGTAAATTTTGGGGTCGAGCTTGGGGAACATGTACAAAGCCGCACGGGGTTTGACGCAACTGACACCCGGGATCGCCGTGATCAGCTGGTGCGCCAAATCGCGCTGCTTACGCAACCTTCCGCCCTCGCCCACCAATTCATTGATGCTCTGATGCCCTCCCAAGGCCGTTTGAATGGCCCACTGGCCCGGCACGTTGGCGCACAAACGCATGTTGGAAAGCATGTTCAGGCCCTCGATGTAATCGCGGGCTCTTTTTTTGTCGCCCGAAATCACCATCCACCCCGCACGGTAACCGCAAGAGCGGTAGCTTTTGGACAAGGAGTTGAAAGTGAGGGTCACCACGTCTTGTGACAAACTGGCAAGTGGTGTGTGCTTGACGCCGTCATACAAAACCTTGTCGTACACCTCGTCGGCAAAGATAACCAGGCCATGCTCGCGGGCAATGGCCACGATGCCCTTGAGCAACTCATCGGCGTACAAGGCGCCTGTGGGATTGTTGGGGTTGATGACCACAATGCCCTTGGTGCGGGGTGTGACCTTGGCACGGATGTCGTCCAAATTGGGCATCCAACCATTGGCTTCATCGCAGCGGTAATGCACAGGCGTGCCCCCCGACAAACTGGCCGCCGCTGTCCAAAGCGGGTAATCGGGCGATGGCAACAGCAACTCATCGCCATCGTCCAGCAAACCATTGGTGGCCATCACGATCAACTCGCTGGCCCCGTTGCCCAGATAAATATCGTCCAATGTCACGCCCAAGATGCCTTGTTTCTGGGTCTCGTGCATCACGGCTTTGCGGGCGGCAAAAATGCCTTTGCTGTCCGAGTAACCCGCCGAATTGGGCAGGTTGCGGATCATGTCCTGCTGAATCTCTTCGGGTGCATCAAAACCAAAAACTGCCAGGTTGCCGATGTTCAGCTTGATGATCTTGTGGCCGTCTTCTTCCATCTGACGCGCTCGGTCCATGATGGGGCCGCGAATGTCATAACAAACGTTGGCAAGCTTGGCAGATTTCTGAATGGGCTTCAAAGTGCCTCCAAAGGCAATGTGGATGCGGGAAAACCTATAATTTGACCACATTTCCGTGGCCTCTTCGGGGCAGTTTTCAGAGCTTGACCTTTAATTGCGCCTCCCATCACTTTTTCCATCTCATGAAACTCCAGCCCGACAAATCCAACGCACCCACCATCAACGCTTACGACAGGGCCTGGGTCGAAGTCAATGGCGTGCGGCATACACAGTCCTTGGCCGTGAGCAGCCTGCCCGATGTGCCACCTGGAGCCTGGGCGACGGGCCATTTCGATGCGCTGAGCACCAGCGATTTCAGCCCATGGGCCCAAAGCGGGGCAGAGCTCGTCTTGTTCGGCAGCGGACAAAAACTGCGTTTTGCCAAGCCGCAATGGCTGCAAGACCTGATCGTGCGTGGCATCGGGGTAGAAACCATGGACACTGCTGCGGCATGCCGCACCTACAATATCTTGGCCAGCGAAGGACGCAAAGTGGTCGCCTTACTTTTGATCGAGTCCTAAAGCATGCATTCTTTCGTGGTTTTTTTTCCCGCCATTTGCCTTCGAATGCCAGCGGCTGTTAAGGGTAAAATAGCAGGCTGTCGAGGCCCAAGGCCTTTAGCGAAATTGACACCAGTCAATGGTGGCACCCGCTCAACCAGTCAAGCGAGATAAAGTTCAATGGCGATCGTTCTCAACAAACCCCTTCCCGAATTTGAAGCCAATGCCACCAGCGGTCTGAAAGTTTCGAACATTTCTCACGTTGGTCAAACCGTTGTTTTGTTTTTCTATCCCAAAGACAACACCCCCGGCTGCACCACCGAAGCCATGCAGTTTCGCGACAAATACAAAGATTTCGTGAAAGCCGGTGCCTTGGTCCTTGGCGTGTCCCGTGACAACATGAAATCTCACGACGATTTCAAAGCCAAGCTGGAGCTCCCCTTCGAGTTGATCGCCGACACCGAAGAAAAGATGTGTCACATGTTTGGTGTGGTGAAAAACAAGATCATGTATGGCAAAAAGGTCAAAGGCATTGAGCGCAGTACCTTCTTGATCGGGACCGACGGCACACTCAAACAAGAGTGGCGCGGCCTGAAAGTACCCGGCCATGTCGAAGAAGTGTTGCAGGCCGTCAAAGACCTGAAAAAAGCCACTGCTGTGGCTTGATGTTGCCAGCCTGTGTTGTCACAGGGCTCGTGCATAATGATTTCATGACGCTGAAACGCAGTCCCTCAACATCCCATTTTTCAAGCCGCCCGGGTCTCCGGGCGGTTTTTTGTTTTTCTGGTGTCCGAATTTTCAATCATCTAAAGGCCTTCGTTCATGCCATTGCCACCCGCTCCCTCCCACCGCGCCAGTCGCTTGACCCACACAGCCTTTGAAAGCAGCGAGACGCCAGCCGATGCGCCCGTCATGGTGCAAATCGAAACGAAACGGGGCTTGACCAGCGAGACACCCGAAGCCAGATCAGTCAAACGTCCCTCAAAACCTCGCAAGAACGAAGCCAGATCAATGGCACCCATGCTGCCTTTGAAGGCACAGACCCCTTCAGACACTGCACCCGAAAACATGTCGCAGGCCGAGTCCAGGCCCGCTTCAGGTGCATCAGCGCGTCGGGGGAGCAAACCCGCTTCGGCCCGCACCCAACACCGCAATGGCCCAAGTAAGCTCTTTGTTCTCGACACCAATGTGCTGATGCACGACCCGATGAGCCTGTTCCGCTTTGAGGAACACGATGTCTTTTTGCCCATGATCGTGCTGGAAGAGCTCGACGGCCACAAAAAAGGCATGACCGAAGTGGCGCGCAATGCCCGTCAAGCCAGCCGCTCGCTCGACGCTTTGGCCTCTGGGCAAGGGCAAGACCTGAGCCAAGGCTCACCCTTGAGTATCACGGGCCACTCGGATGCCACAGGACAGTTGTTTTTCCAGACACAGGCGCTCGACCTGAGCCTGCCCCTGGCGCTGCCGCAAGGCAAAGCCGACAATCAGATCCTGGGCGTTGTCAAGGCGCTGGGCCAGCTGCATGCACCTCGTGAAGTGGTGTTGGTGTCCAAGGACATTAACATGCGCGTCAAGGCCCGCGCGCTGGGGCTGCAAGCCGAGGACTACCAAAACGACAAGACCCTGGAAGACGGTGACCTGCTGTACCCAGGCTCCATGGCTTTGCCGCCTGACTTTTGGCTCAAGAATGGCAAAACAGTCGAAAGCTGGCAGCAAGGCACCCACACCTTCTACCGCATCAACGGCCCCATCGTGCCAAGCCTTTTCATGAATCAGTTCGTGTATTTCGAGGCGCCCGGAGAACCGAGCCTGTTTGCTCGCGTCAACGAAATTCGTGGCAAGACGGCGGTGCTGCGCACGCTGAAGGACTTCAACCACCAAAAGAATGCGGTTTGGGGCGTCACCACACGCAACCGAGAACAGAATTTCGCGATGAACCTGCTGACCGATCCGGACATCGACTTTGTGACGCTGGCGGGCACCGCTGGCACGGGTAAAACCCTGATGGCCCTGGCCGCAGGCCTCACTCAGGTGCTGGATGATCGCCGTTACACCGAGATCATCATGACACGCGCTACGGTGAGTGTGGGCGAAGACATCGGCTTTTTGCCCGGCACCGAAGAAGAAAAAATGGGCCCCTGGATGGGCGCGCTGGACGACAACTTGGAGTTTTTGGCCAAGGGCGAGGGCGGCAACGCCGGTGAATGGGGCCGCGCTGCGACCAACGAGCTGATCAAGAGCCGCATCAAAATCAAGAGCATGAACTTCATGCGCGGTCGCACCTTCATGAACAAGTACGTGATCATCGACGAAGCGCAAAACTTGACGCCCAAACAGATGAAGACCTTGATCACCCGCGCAGGTCCGGGCACCAAGATCATCTGCATGGGCAACCTCGCCCAGATCGACACGCCCTACCTGACCGAAGGCTCATCAGGGCTGACTTACGCCGTCGACCGTTTCAAAGGTTGGGCGCACGGTGGTCACATCACACTGGCACGCGGTGAGCGCTCCCGACTGGCGGACTTTGCCAGCGAAGCCCTGTAACGATCAAGCTGCCGTCGGGTTTCAATAATCATCGCTCAGACCCGACGCCAGGCTCTCAAAACGGGTCAGATTTTTCAGGAAAGTGAGGCGGACCGTGCCTGTCGGTCCGTTACGCTGCTTGCCGATGATGATTTCAGCCACCCCGGGATCTTTGGAATCCTTGTGGTAGTAATCGTCACGGTAAATGAACATGATGATGTCCGCATCCTGCTCGATGGCACCGGACTCACGCAAGTCGCTCATCATGGGGCGTTTGTCGGTTCGTTGCTCGACACTGCGGTTCAACTGCGACAAGGCAATCACCGGGCACTGCAGCTCTTTGGCCAGCATTTTCAGTCCCCGCGAAATCTCGCCCAGTTCGGTGGCGCGGTTGTCACCGCCCGCACCGCCCGAACCACTCATCAGCTGCAAATAGTCCACCACAATCAGTCCCAGCTTGCCGCATTGGCGCGCCAGACGCCGAGCATTGGCCCGTAATTCGGACGAGGTCAGGCCTGGCGTTTCGTCGATGTGCAAGGACACGGTGCGCAGTTTTTCAATGGCCTCGGTCAAGCGTGGCCACTCGTCATCGCTGAGCTTGCCTGTGCGCAAATGACCTTGATCGATGCGACCAATCGAGCCCACCACACGCACCGCCAACTGCGATGCGCCCATTTCCATCGAAAACACCGCCACTGGCAAGCCCTCGTTCAAGGCCACATGCTCGGCGATGTTGATCGCAAAAGCCGTTTTACCCATGGAAGGTCGTGCCGCCAACACCACCATGTCCCCGGGCTGCAAGCCCGAGGTCATGCGGTCCAGGTCATAGAAACCTGTGGGAACCCCAGTGATGTCATTGGGGTTGTTGGCCATCTCCTGCACGCGGTCGAGCAACTCCACCACCAGCGTGTCCATCGACTGAAAGCCCTGCTTCATGCGCGAACCTTCTTCACCGATGTTGAAGATTTTTTGCTCGGCCTCGTCCAGGATGCGGTCAATCGCCTTACCCTGTGGATTGAAGGCGTTGGTCGCGATCTCGTCGCTGGCCGACACCAGTTTGCGCAAGATCGAGCGCTCGCGCACGATCTCGGCATAGCGGCGGATGTTGCTGGCGCTGGGCACGTACTGCGCCAGAGAATTCAGGTAGCCCAAGCCCCCCATCTCCTCCGCCTTGCCCTGATTTTGCAACTGCTCATTCACAGTGATGACATCGGCGGGTTTGGAAGCATTGACCAGCGCCCCAATGGCGGCATAAATCAGCTTGTGTTCGTGCCGGTAAAAGTCGTTGTCAACCAGTAAATCCCCCACACGGTCCCAAGCACCGTTGTCCAGCAACAAGCCGCCCAGAACACTGGACTCGGCTTCAATCGAATGCGGCGGCACGCGCAGCTTGGCCACCGGGTTATCGCCGGTAAGGTCGGAGTTGAAGGTGTTCAAGGAAGGAGCAAAAACGGCGGACATGGGTGAAAGGCCTCAAAAGACCATAGTAGTCGCAAAAACGCTGCAAGGTTGGGATAAAGCTGTGGATAAGCTCTGTGCATCCGGTGTGCTGTCCTGTAAAAGTCAGATCGCGGAGCCAAAAGAAAAAAAGCCGCCAAGCACAAGGCCCGGCGGCTTTTCAGAAAGCAGTGAAAATCAGGCTGTTTCGCCGTACACCGTCACGGTCAAGTCCACCACCACGTCGGTGTGCAATGCCACCGACACTGTGGAGTCGCTCACCAATTTGATGGGGCCGTGGGGCATGCGGATCTGGGACTTGACCAGTTTGTAGCCTTGCTTGTTCAGTTCTTCGGCGATGTCGTGGTTGGTCACGGAACCAAACAAACGGCCATCCACACCGGCTTTTTGGGACAACTTGACCACCAAGCCAGACAATTTCTCGCCTTGAGCTTGGGCTTCGGCCAATTTGGCAGCAGCGGCTTTTTCCAATTCAACGCGGCGAGCTTCGAACTCGGCCTTGTTGGCTTCGGTCGCACGGCGTGCACGACCTTGGGGGATCAGGAAGTTACGAGCGTAGCCGTCTTTGACTTTGACGATATCGCCCAGATTACCCAGGTTCACAACCTTTTCGAGCAGAATGATTTGCATGGTTGGACTCCTTAGACTTTGTGCTGGTCGGTGTAGGGCAACATGGCCAAGAAGCGCGCGCGCTTGATGGCGGTGTTGAGCTGGCGCTGGAAAATGGCACGGGTGCCAGTCAGGCGCGCAGGGATGATTTTGCCGTTTTCGGCGATGAAGTCACGCAAGGTGTCCACATCTTTGTAGTCGATTTCTTCGACGCCAGTGACCGTGAAGCGGCAAAAACGCTTGCGCTTGAACAGCAGTGACTGGGTGTTGCGCTTAGGGCGCTTGTCTTTGTTGAATTTTTTGAACGTGGCCATGGGGCCTCCTGAAATTAATCTTGCTGAAACTCTTGAATGTGCAACACGACACTTTTGCCTTGTCGAGGGGTGGCCAAAAAGCCCTGAAACGTCCAGACACTGCCTACCGCTTGCAGGGCCAGTCTTTCGGCCAATGACCCAATGGCCAAGGCACGAAGTTTCAACTGGACTTTGCGCATTTGCCCGGCCTCTTGTACTTCAGAGGCGTGCTCCAGAATCAAATCAAGAGCAGGCAAACCAGCGGGGGTGTATCGCAAAGCGGCGTGCTCGGCAATACAGGCTTTCAGTTCGGTACGGTTCACTCCTCAACAGGTCAGTATCAAGCGGCGAATTCGGCTTGTTGTGACTTGCGGGCTTCTTCGCGCTCGACCGTCTTCATCATGGAAGAAGGACCGGCGTCGGCTTTTTTCTTCAGCACCGTCAGGTGGCGCAGCACGGCATCATTGAACTTGAAGGCGTGCTCGAGTTCGGCCATCACGGCTTGGTCGGCTTCAATGTTCACGCACAGATAGTGCGCTTTGCCCAGTTTATTGATCTGATAGGCCAACTGACGGCGGCCCCAGTCTTCCACACGGTGAATGCTGCCGCCGCCGGCAGTGATCATGCCTTTGTAGCGCTCCAGCATGGCCGGCACTTGTTCGGACTGATCGGGATGGATCAGCAAAATGATTTCGTAATGACGCATTGAGACTCCTTGAGGTTAACCCAAATGGTTGGAATAGCTGCCCCCAGCGTCTGTCGGGGTGCAGCAAGGCGAAGCCCATTATTATAGCCTGAACATCACAGTCCCGGATAGTTGTTGGGCGGCTCGGCTTGGGGAGCCTGTGAACGCAGGTTTGGGCCTATCAGGCTCTGCGGGATCAGCCAGGTGGCCAGCACCATGACCACAAAACCAACTGGGACCCCAAAAACGCCTGCGGATAAGGGCTGAATGCCCCACCACAAGCCGCCATAAGAGTCCAACTCCCAAAAATGGCGGAAACCAGGGGCATTGACCACCATGTAAAAAATCGTCACCCCCAAACCCGACAGCATACCCAGTACCACCGCCGCACGATGCACCCGCTGCCAGGCCATCCCCAACACCATGCCTGGAAAAAAGGCAGATGCAGCCAGCGAAAAAGAGGCTGACACCAAGGCCAGGATTTCTGCGGGTTTGAAAGCCGCCACCACCGCCGCCAGCATGGCCACCGCCAGCAAAGCGAACTTGGACAGGATCACCCGCCCTTCCGAAGACTTGGGGCCATTGACGCCGTTGGGCCGCATGTCGCGCACCAAAGCATTGCTGATCGTCAAGAGCAAACCATCGGCTGTCGACAAAGCGGCTGCCAGCCCACCGGCTGCCACCAAGCCAGACACCACAAAAGGCATCCCGCCCAATTCGGGCGTGGCCAACATGATCATGTCTGCCCCGAGCTTGAGCTCACCCAGTTGCAAAAAGCCATCGCCGTTGACGTCCGAAAACGACAGCAAGGCCGAGTCCAACCTGGCCCACTGCGCCATCCAGCTGGGCAAGTCAGCAAAGCTGCTGCCCACCAAGGTATTGAGCACCTCGAACTTCACCAGCACAGCCAAAGCGGGCACGCTGAGGTAAATCAGGCCGATGAAAAACAAGGACCAGGCCACTGAGCTGCGCGTCTCGGACACCGAGGGCGAGGTGTAAAAGCGGGTCAACAAATGCGGCAATCCTGCCGTGCCAATCATCAGGCAAAACACCAGGGCCAGAAAATTCAAACGCGACTCGCTGAACAATTTCTCTTGAGCCAGCCCGCCATCGGGTTCCCCGGTGAAAGCCTGCGTGTGCGGTGGCATACCCCCCAAAGGCCGCGCACGCTCCAGGTTGTCGTGCATCGCACGGGTCCACAGCTCGCGGGCTACAAAGGGTTCGTGAGGCACGGCCAGCAGCTCACGGCGGACTTGGGCAATGGTGGCGAAGTCGGCCTCCTGCGCTTTGAGCAAGCGGATTTTTTCCTCCAAGTCCTGGCGCAGATCGACCATGGCAGCGTCCACATCTTGCAAGCGCTCAGCATAGAGCTTGGCCCGCTGAGCGTATTCGCGTCGAACTTCCAGCTCGGCCGGGTCGTCCATGAGCCGCTTTTCGATGCTGGCAATGGCCGAAAGCTGCGCACCATAGACCCAAGGTGCAACAGGGTTGCCCAGTTGTTTGTAAGCCAGCCAGGACACCGGAATGAGAAAGGCCAACACCAGCATGATGTACTGTGCCACCTGGGTCCAGGTGATGGCCCGCATCCCGCCCAGAAAAGAGCACAGCAAAACACCACCCAAGCCCAACAAAATACCGATTTCGAATTGCACACCGGTGAGTCGTGAAGCGATCAGGCCAATCCCATAGATCTGGGCAACCACATAGGTGAATGAACACAGCACCGAGGCCAGCGCCGCAATCACCCGTGGCCATCGACCGCCATAGCGCTGGTCGAAGTAGTCGGGCAAGGTGTACAAGCGCATAGCACGCAATTGAGGTGCAATCAACAAGGCAACCAGACAAAAACCGCCGGTCCAGCCGATCACATAGGCCAAGCCACCGGGCTGGTTGCCGCTGCCGGAAAAGCCTTGCAGGTACAGCGCACCCGCCAAACTGATGAACGAGGCCGCGCTCATCCAGTCTGCCGCAGTGGCCATGCCGTTGTACATGGCCGGGATGCGCCGACCGGCCACGTAATACTCGTCCTCGTTCGTGGTTCTGCCCGCGATTCCGATCAGCGCGTAGATCATGACCGTGCTGAACAGAAAGATCGGGCCGATCAAGTTGCGCGACAGGCCTGAGCGCTCAGCCCAGGCCATCACCCCGATCAAACTCAAAAGAAAAACAACGTAAATCAGGACGTTGCGGTGCAGTCGCCAGCGATAAGCCGAAGACATGGCGACGTCAAGTGGTTGGCTCATCGCCTTGTCCTGATCATGTGGAGGCCTCGGGCTCAGCGCCCCAAATTCGTCCAAGTCTCGATGACGGTGTCCGGGTTCAACGAAATCGAGCTGATGCCTTGGTCCATCAACCAATGCGCAAAGTCCGGATGATCCGACGGGCCTTGACCGCAAATCCCAATGTATTTGCCTTTGGACAAGCAGGCTTTGATGGCTTGAGAAATCAAGGCCGTCACGGCAGGATCCCGCTCGTCAAAATCGGCAGCCAAAAGCGGCATGCCTGAGTCGCGGTCCAAACCTAAAGTCAGCTGAGTCAAGTCGTTCGAACCAATCGAGAAACCATCGAAAAAATCAAGAAACTGCTCCGCGAGGATGGCGTTGCTCGGCACCTCGCACATCATGATCAACTTGAGCTCGTTTTCGCCGCGGCGCAGACCTTGGCTGGCCAGCAGTTGCGTGACCTTCTCGGCCTGCCCCAAGGTGCGCACAAAGGGCACCATGATCTGCACATTGGTCAGGCCCATCTCGCCTCGTACCCGCTTGAGGGCTTCGCACTCCATGGCGAAAGCCTCGCCGAAGTCTGCGCTGATGTAGCGCGCAGCACCCCGAAAACCCAGCATCGGGTTTTCCTCTTCCGGCTCGTAGCGGCTGCCGCCAATCAGCTTGCGATATTCGTTGCTCTTGAAGTCCGACAGTCGCACGATGACCGGCTTAGGCCAGAAGGCAGCGGCGATGCTGGCCACGCCTTCGGCGACCTTGTCAACATAAAAAGCGCGGGGGGAGGCGTGGCCACGGGCTACCGACTCCACGGCTTTTTTCAGGTCAGCGTCGATGGCGGGGTAATCCAGGATGGCCTTGGGATGCACGCCAATGTTGTTGTTGATGATGAACTCCAGACGGGCCAAGCCCACGCCGGCATTGGGCAGCTGGGCAAAGTCAAAGGCCAGTTGGGGATTGCCCACATTCATCATGATTTTGGTTTTGATCTCAGGCAGCACGCCACGCTGGATCTCGCTGATTTCGGTTTCGAGCAGCCCATCGTAAATGTGCCCGGTATCGCCCTCGGCGCAGCTGACGGTGACCAGACTGCCTTCGGTCAATTGCTCGGTGGCATTGCCACAACCGACCACTGCAGGAATGCCCAGTTCGCGAGCGATGATGGCGGCGTGGCAAGTGCGCCCGCCCCGGTTGGTCACAATGGCGCTGGCGCGCTTCATCACCGGTTCCCAGTTCGGATCGGTCATGTCGGTCACCAAAACATCTCCCGGCTGAACTTGGTCCATCTCACTGATGTGGTGAACCAGGCGTACCGGGCCGGTGCCAATCTTTTGGCCAATCGCCCTGCCCTCAGCCAATATGGCGCTTTTGCCTTTGAGTTTGTAGCGCAGCTCGGGCGTGCCTTTGGTCTGGCTTTTCACAGTCTCTGGGCGGGCCTGCAAGATATACAGCAAGCCGTCGGTGCCATCCTTGCCCCATTCGATGTCCATGGGGCGACCGTAATGCTGCTCGATAACCACCGCATAGCGGGCCAGTTGCTCGACATCGTCATCGGTCAGACTGTAGCGGTTGCGCAGCTCGGTGGGCACGTCGGTGGTTTTCACCAGCTTGCCCGAAGCCGCTTTTTCTTGCGCGCTGGTGAACACCATCTCAATAAGCTTGGAGCCCAGGTTGCGACGTATCACGCTGCGCTTGCCAGCTGCCAGCATCGGCTTGTGGACATAAAACTCGTCCGGGTTGACGGCACCCTGCACCACCGTCTCGCCCAAACCGTAGCTCGAGGTAATGAACACCACATCTTCAAAACCCGACTCAGTGTCAATGGTGAACATGACGCCCGCCGCACCCAAATCAGAGCGCACCATGCGCTGAACGCCAGCCGACAAGGCCACGTCGGCGTGGGCAAAGCCTTTGTGCACCCGGTAACTGATGGCGCGGTCGTTGTACAAAGAGGCGAACACCTCTTTCATCTTATGAAGAACATCGTCGATACCGACCACGTTCAAAAAGGTTTCTTGCTGACCGGCAAACGAGGCATCGGGCAAATCTTCGGCAGTGGCCGAAGAACGCACCGCAAATGAAGACTCCGGATTGCTGCCCTGCAGGCGCACAAACTCCTCGCGGATGGCTTTTTCGAAGTCGACGGGAAAGGGCTGGGCTTCGACCATGGCGCGAATTTCGGCACCCGCTGCAGCCAAGGCGCGCACGTCTTCGGTATCCAAAGCGTCTAAACGGGCATTGATGCGTTCGGTCAGGCCTGCGAAAGCCAAAAATTGCCGAAAAGCGTGGGCGGTGGTGGCAAAGCCTGTAGGCACACGAACGCCCGAGGGCAATTGAGAAATCATTTCCCCCAAGCTGGCATTTTTGCCCCCGACCGACTCGACGTCGGTCATGCGCAACAACTCAAAGGGAACGACCAAAGCGGTCTCGCTGAAAAGATCAGACATGCAAAGCTCCAAAGTTAAAACTCGGCTCCATGGTGCAGGTCAGGGTTGTGTTGTTCTTTGAATTGAACCCCGAGCGGACAGCGGTGGATAATTGACTGATTTTAGGGGTCATGTTGACCCCGGCCATTGAAATAAATGACGAGCATGCCAAAACGCACTGTATTTTTCATATCTGACGGCACAGGCATCACCGCCGAAACTTTTGGCAACGCCATCCTGGCCCAATTCGACATGAAGTCTCGCCATGTTCGATTGCCATTCACAGACACCATCGACAAAGCACACCAAGCGGTGCGGCAGATCAACCACACCGCCGACACAGAAGGCACCAAACCGATTGTGTTCACCACCCTGGTGAACATGGATGTCCTCAAAGTGCTTCAAGAACATTGCCAGGGCATGCTGCTCGACATGTTCGGTACATTTGTCAATCCACTGGAAGCCGAGCTCGGCATCAAGTCGCACCACCGGGTAGGACGTTTTTCTGATGTGAGCAAAAGCAAGGAATACCACGACCGGATTGAAGCCATCAATTTTTCGCTGGCGCACGACGACGGTCAATCGAATCGCGATCTGGAGTCGGCGGATGTCATTTTGGTGGGTGTCAGCCGCAGCGGCAAAACTCCCACCAGCCTTTATTTGGCCATGCAGCATGGCTTGAAAGCGGCCAACTACCCCTTGATCCCGGAGGACTTTGAGCGCAAACAGCTGCCACCCGCGCTGATGCCACATCGCTCGAAAATCTTTGGCCTGAGCATTCAGCCGGAGCGACTGTCAGAAATCCGCACGGAGCGCCGCCCCAACTCGCGTTACGCCAGCCTTGAAAACTGCCGCATGGAAGTCTCTGAAGGTGAAGCCATGATGCGCCGATCAGGCATCCGTTGGCTGTCGACCACGACCAAGTCCATCGAAGAAATCGCCACCACGATCTTGCAAGAGATCAAGCCGGACCGCCTGATCTACTGAAAAAGACAACCTCAAGGACCTGGGACATCCCCCACCACACGGGTGGAGCGTGCACCTCCAGGCCCGCCCAAGCAAATGATGGACGAGACAACTCCGGGGTCGTCATGACAAGGTCGCCGCTATCCGTTCAGAGCATTGACGCGCCTGCGCCGCATCCCTCGCCTCTACCATGACGCGGACCAAGGGTTCGGTCCCGCTGGCACGAATCAAAACACGCCCGGAATCCCCCAACTCGGTCTCGACCGCTTGTTTGGCCGCCCACAAAGCGGCGTGACCTTGCCAATCAAATCCGGGCGACAGACGCACATTGATCAAAGTTTGCGGAAAGAGACTGACCCCTTCGAGCAACTGCGCCATGGTCTGACCACTGCTCACACAGGCTTGCAGCACTTGCAAAGCACTGACCAGACCATCGCCCGTGGTGTGCTTGTCCAGGGCCAGCAAATGGCCCGAACCTTCTCCGCCCAACAACCAGCCTTTGTCGTGCAGGACCTCCAACACGTAGCGATCTCCCACTTTGGCCCGCACAAATTGCACGCCTCGCTTTTGGAGAGCAATCTCTACCGCCAGGTTGGTCATCAAAGTGCCCACAACACCGGGCACAGCCTCGTCACGGGCCAAGCGGTCAGCGACCATCAGGTACAACAACTCGTCCCCATTGAACAAGCGGCCGGTGGCATCCACCAACTGCAGGCGATCGGCATCACCATCGAGAGCCACGCCGTAATCGGCTCGGTGGTCCTTGACGGCCTGCACCAGCGCCTCGGGGTGCGTGGCGCCCACGCCTTTGTTGATGTTCAGGCCATCGGGCGCACAACCGATGGCGACCACCTCTGCGCCCAATTCGTGAAAGACCTTGGGCGCGATGTGATAAGCCGCCCCGTGGGCCGCATCCACCACAATTTTCAGGCCTTTAAGGGTCAAGTCGTTGGGGAATGTGTTCTTGCAAAACTCGATGTATCGGCCCGCGGCATCGTCCAGTCGTCGGGTCTTGCCCAGATCGGCAGAATCCGCCCAGACCGGATCCTCCAGCAGCCTGGCTTCCACGGACTCCTCCCAAGCATCGGACAGTTTCTGTCCTTTGGCGCTGAAGAATTTGATGCCGTTGTCGGCAAACGGGTTGTGGCTGGCGCTGATCACCACCCCCAAGGAAGCGCGTTGCGCTCGTGTCAGGTAAGCCACAGCGGGCGTCGGCACAGGCCCGAGCAAGACCACGTCCACACCTGCCGAATTGAAGCCCGACTCCAGAGCACTTTCGAGCATGTACCCGGAAATGCGGGTGTCTTTGCCGATCAACACCACGGGATGGGGTTCCTGGGTCTTCAAGACACGGCCGACCGCGTGAGCCAACCGCAAGATGAAGTCGGGGGTGATGGGGCTTTGGCCCACAGTGCCGCGAATGCCGTCTGTCCCGAAATATTGACGCGCCATGAACTGATCCTTTTTTTATAATGAGTTGCCTGATTTTATCGGTCTAAGCAAGCCAAATCGCTGACACGCACTAAGCGCAAGCGCTCATTTTTCAGCGGCTGCTGTTTGAACTGCTTGCCAGACTTTCAAGGCGTCCACCGTGGCTTTGACATCGTGCACACGAACCAGGCGAGCACCCCGCTCAACGGCCAGTAAAGCCGCAGCCACACTGGCTGACAAGCGCTCAGAGGGCTGGGGAATAACGCCATCTTGATGCAGCACAGCCCCCAAAGACGACTTTCGAGACCAAGCCGACATCACAGGACGTCCCTCCAGCATCAATTGCGCTTGGTGGGCCAGTAATTCGAAGTTTTGCTTCACCGTTTTGCCAAACCCAATGCCCGGATCCAGCACCAAACGGGTTGCATCAACGCCTTGTGCCAAGAGACTTTGCATGCGCGCTTGCAAAAATTGCTTGACATCGGAAACGACGTCGCCGCTCATGGTGTCCAGTTGCATGGTCTGCGGGTCACGGTGCATGTGCATCAAACACACGCCGCACGATGGATGGGCTACCACCACGCGTTCGGCACCTGGCTGGCGCAAAGCCCAAATGTCGTTCACGATGTCCACCCCTAAATCCAGAACCGTCTGCATCACCTCAGGCTTGTAGGTGTCCACCGAGATCGGAACCTGCCAGCGTACGGCTTCGCGCAAAAATGGCATCAAACGCGCCAACTCGTCTTCAAGAGGCACCACTTGGGCACCAGGTCGGGTCGACTCCGCCCCCACATCCAGAACGCCTGCACCTTCTCGCAACAACCGCTCGGCATGTTGCAAGGCCAGTGAACCCTGCGCATGCTGTCCGCCATCCGAAAAAGAGTCTGGGGTCAGGTTGACGATGCCCATGACCCACGGGCGAGTGAGGTCCAGCTTAAAACGTGTGGTTTGCCAATGCATGCAACAAGCAACTTTCAAACAAAACAAAAAAGGGCACCGCCATGGAAAACGGGGCCCGCAGGCCCCGTCCGTTGTCTTACTGCCTTGTCCTGGCTCGTTCAAGCCGCTGTGGTAGCGGGTTCAGGCTGGACGACCGAAGAGCCATCACCGCTGTTGCCGCCGGACGGGGGCGTACGAGGTGTAAAGTCCTTGGGAGGCAAAGGATCACGGCCTGCCATGATGTCGGCAATCTGATCTTTGTCGATGGTTTCCCACTCGAGCAAGGCTTTGGCCATGGCGTGCATTTGGGCGCTGTGCTCCTCAATCAAACGACGGGCCAAGCTGTACTGCTCGTCGATGATGCGGCGCACCTCCAAGTCCACCTTTTGCATGGTGGCTTCGCTCATGTTGGTGGTCTTGGTGACCGAGCGGCCGAGAAACACTTCGCCTTCGTTTTCAGCGTACACCATCGGGCCCAAGGCATCGGTCATGCCGTAACGCATGACCATGTCGCGGGCAATGGAGGTGGCACGCTCGAAATCGTTGCTGGCACCGGTCGTCATCTGGTTCATGAAAACCTCTTCGGCGATGCGCCCACCAAACAGCATGCTGATCTGGTTGAGCATGAACTCTTTGTCGAAGCTGTAGCGGTCCTTCTCGGGCAAGCTCATCGTCACGCCCAGCGCTCGTCCACGGGGGATGATGGTGACCTTGTGCACCGGATCGCACTTGGGCAGCAGGTTGCCGATGAGGGCGTGCCCTGCTTCGTGGTAGGCCGTGTTTCGGCGCTCTTCCTCGGGCATGACCATGCTCTTGCGCTCGGGGCCCATCAGGATCTTGTCCTTGGCTTTCTCGAAATCGACCATCTCCACCACGCGGGCGTTGCGACGTGCCGCCATCAAGGCCGCTTCATTGCACAGGTTGGCCAGATCGGCACCGCTCATGCCGGGCGTACCACGGGCGATCACGGCCGCGTTCACGTCTTGTCCGATGGGCACTTTGCGCATGTGCACGTTCAGAATTTGCTCGCGACCGCGGATGTCGGGCAAGGTCACATAGACCTGTCGGTCAAAACGGCCGGGACGCAACAAGGCGGCGTCCAGAATGTCCGGACGGTTGGTGGCCGCCACGACGATCACCCCCAGATTGGTTTCAAAGCCGTCCATCTCCACCAGCATCTGGTTGAGGGTTTGCTCGCGCTCGTCGTTGCCGCCTCCCAAGCCTGCGCCACGCTGGCGACCGACCGCATCGATTTCATCAATGAAAATGATGCAAGGCGCGTTCTTTTTGGCGTTTTCAAACATGTCGCGAACTCGGGACGCACCCACACCCACAAACATCTCGACAAAATCAGAACCAGAAATGCTAAAGAACGGTACTTTGGCTTCACCTGCGATGCTTTTAGCCAGCAGAGTCTTACCGGTTCCGGGAGGCCCCACCAACAGCAAACCGCGAGGGATGCGACCGCCCAATTTCTGGAAACGTTGAGGATCCTTGAGGAAGTCGACCACCTCTTTGACTTCTTCTTTGGCTTCATCGCAACCAGCAACATCCGCAAAAGTGGTGTTGTTGTTGTTTTCGTCCATCATGCGGGCTTTGGACTTGCCAAAACTGAAGGCACCGCCTTTGCCACCCCCTTGCATTTGGCGCATGAAGTAGACCCAAACACCAATCAAAAGCAGCATCGGACCCCAGCTGACCAGCAAGGTCATGAGCAGGGAGCCCTCTTCGCGTGGTTTGACATCAAACTTGATGCCACTGCTGATCAAATCACCCACCAGACCACGGTCAAGGTAAGTGGCCGTGGTTTTGATGCGACGGTCATCGACCGTGACAGCCATGATTTCAGTGCCGCCAGGGCTTTCAGAAATCGTGGCGCTCTTGATCCGGTTGCTGCGCACCTCTTCCAAAAAATCAGAATAACCCATGGCGTTCGCACCGGCGACACCACGGTTGTCAAATTGTTTGAACAAGGTGAACAGCACCATGGCAATCACCATCCAGACGGCAATTTTGGAAAACCAAGGGTTATTCAAGAAAGACTCCAATCGAAAAAATTGACTTACACCATTCTAGGCCTGCCAGCAGCCTTGGTTACCCTTTGCAGAGGTTTGGCCCTCAAAAAGCTGGGAATTAATGCATCAGGCCCCTTGAATCAGGCCCATTCCCACCAAAAAAGTCTCCGAAGATTTATCCCGTGAGGATTTAGGCTTGATCGGCTTGACCACCTTGAAGGTCTCCTTGAGCATCTTGACAATCTGGCTATAGCCACTGCCGTGAAAGACCTTGACCACCAAAGCTCCCTGCGGCTTCATGTGATTTTGTGCGAATTCCACGGCCAGTTCGATCAAATGTTCCACCCGCGCCGCATCCGAGGCCTCAATGCCCGACAAATTGGGGGCCATGTCGGACACCACCACATCGGCCTGCCGCCCTTGCAAGGCCGCTTCCAGCCGGGCGGACACCTCATTTTCGCGAAAATCACCCTGAATGAACTGCACCCCCTCCACGGGGTCCATGGGCAGAATGTCCAGCGCGATGATGCTGCCATTGAGCTCACCCACGGCCGCACCATCGGGTGACAAGCGGCGGCGCAGGTACTGACTCCAGGCGCCGGGGGCAGAGCCCAGGTCCACCACCAAATGGCCGGGCCGGATCAGGCCCAAGGTTTCGTCGATTTCCTTGAGTTTGTAAGCCGCCCGCGCTCGGTAACCCTCTTTCAGGGCCAGTTTCACGTAGGTGTCATTGACATGGTCGTTCAACCACGCTTTGTTGACCTTTTTACTTTTGGTTTTGACTTTCATTCTTTTGCGTCCTTGCGGGGATAATACGGGGATGCCCCAAATACAACTCACACCTGCCGAGCGCAAAGTTTTTCGCGCCGATGCCCACCACCTGGATCCGGTCGTCATGATCGGCGGCGATGGCCTGACCCCTGCCGTGGTCAAGGAAACCCAAGCGGCCCTGAACGCCCATGGCCTGATCAAGATACGCGTACTGGGCGATGACCGTGCTGCACGTGAAGCCATGTTCGCCCAACTGGCCGACCAACTCAACGCAGCACCGATCCAACACATTGGAAAACTGTTAATCCTTTGGCGCCCTCAGCCTGAAAAGGTCAAGGAAACAGATGAAGACCGCAAAGCAGGTCCTCGCGACTTCAAAATCCTGAAATACAGCTCACGCGGTGGTCAACGCCCTGAAGTCAAAACCGTTCGCGTGCTGGGCAATCAACGTCTGGCCGCTGGGGGGCAAATCAAGCGGGCCAAACCCAAGCAAAAATCGGTCAAAAAAGGACGCCACGACTGAAATCCGAACCGCCCGCATCGGGATGGCAACACACCAAAAGGCCGCCGAACAGCGGCCTTTGTTTTGCCTCAAACGTAAGACACGCCCACGATCTCGTATCGGCGCACACCACTTGGCGCCTGCACTTCGGCCACATCGCCCTCTTCCTTGCCGATCAAGGCGCGAGCAATCGGGCTGCTGATGTTGATCAATCCCAATTTCAAGTCAGCTTCATCCTCCCCCACGATCTGGTAGGTCACAGCCTCTCCAGAGCTCTCATCTTCCAATTTGACGGTGGTACCAAACACCACGCGACCTCCCGCATCCACCGACGCCGGGTCGATGATCTGCGCGGCCGACAACTTGCCTTCAATTTCCTGGATACGGCCTTCCACAAAGCCTTGACGGTCTTTGGCTGCATCGTATTCGGCGTTCTCGCTCAGGTCGCCCTGAGCACGCGCTTCGGCAATGGCCTGAATGACGCCGGGACGGTCCACCGTTTTGAGGCGGTACAACTCGTCCTTGAGTTTTTCAGCACCACGTTTGGTGATCGGGATAGTTGACATGTTGGATTCTCCAAAAGCAAACCGCCGAGTTTTGAAACTCGGCGGTCATTGACAGCATTATGCCTTGCGCCCGGTCCAAGGCGCGAGGCGACAAGCAGGGATTTAGGCTACCAGCTGCGCGTGCATTTCTTGCACAGAAATCACACCCAGCTGGTCCATGTACTTCATACCCTCAACAGCCGCTTCTGCGCCTGCGATGGTTGTGAAGGTCGTGACACGGTTGAGCAAGGCCGAGGTGCGAATGTTGCGCGAATCAGCGATCGCATTGCGGCGCTCTTCCACAGTGTTGATGACCAGCACCACTTCGTTGTTCTTGATCATGTCCACAATGTGGGGGCGGCCTTCGGTCACTTTGTTCACCGTGGCGCAGGACACGCCAGCGGCCTGAATGGCCGCAGCCGTGCCCTTGGTGGCCACCAGCTCAAAGCCCTGGGCCACCAACTGACGCGCCACTTCGATGGCACGCGACTTGTCATTGTTTTTAACCGAAATAAAGACTTTTCCCGATGGCGTGCCATCAGCCTTCGTGGGACGCGGCAGCTTGGTGCCCGCACCCAACTGGCTCTTCACAAAAGCTTCACCAAAGGTCTTGCCTACGCCCATCACTTCACCTGTGGACTTCATTTCGGGGCCAAGAATCGTGTCCACGCCAGGAAACTTCACAAACGGGAACACCGCTTCTTTCACGCTGAAATACGGTGGCGTGACTTCTTTGGTGATGCCTTGCGAGGCGAGTGTTTGACCCACCATGCAACGCGCAGCCACCTTGGCCAGCTGAATGCCCGTGGCTTTGGAGACATAAGGCACGGTGCGCGAAGCACGGGGGTTGACTTCCAGCACGTAGATCACGTCTTGGCCGTCCACATGCTGGATGGCGAACTGCACGTTCATCAAGCCGACCACATTCAAAGCAGCCGCCATTGCAGCCGATTGGCGCTTGAGCTCGTCCACCGTGGCAGGCGACAGCGAATAAGGCGGCAAGGAGCAAGCCGAGTCACCGCTGTGCACGCCCGCTTGTTCGATGTGCTCCATCACGCCACCGATGAAGGTCTTGCCCTCGGGGTCGCGCAGGCAATCCACATCGCATTCGATCGCATCATTCAAGAAGCGGTCCAGCAGCACGGGCGAATCGTGCGAAACCTTGACCGCTTCACGCATGTAGCGCTCGAGGTCACGCTGCTCGTGCACGATTTCCATGGCGCGGCCACCCAACACATAGCTGGGGCGCACCACCAAGGGGTAACCCAAGGCTGCGGCTTTTTCCAGCGCTTCAGGCTCGGTGCGCGCTGTGGCGTTAGGGGGCTGGCGCAGACCGAGTTCTTGCAGCAATTTTTGAAAACGCTCACGGTCTTCGGCCGCGTCGATCATGTCGGGGCTGGTGCCGATGATGGGCACGCCGGCGGCTTCCAAATCAAGTGCCAGCTTCAAAGGCGTTTGACCGCCATATTGCACGATCACGCCAGTGGGCTTTTCTTTGTCGACGATTTCGAGAACGTCTTCCAAAGTGACGGGTTCGAAGTACAAGCGGTCCGAGGTGTCATAATCGGTTGACACGGTCTCTGGGTTGCAGTTGACCATGATGGTTTCGTAACCGTCTTCGCGCATGGCGAGTGCAGCATGCACGCAGCAGTAGTCAAACTCAATGCCCTGGCCAATGCGGTTGGGGCCGCCACCCAGCACCATGATCTTCTTGTTGGTCGTGGGTTCGGCTTCGCACTCGCCATCTCCATTGCCTTCGTAGCAAGAGTACATGTAGGCGGTGTCGGTGGAGAACTCTGCAGCGCAGGTGTCCACGCGTTTGTAAACGGGACGAATGTTCAAGGCATGGCGACGCTCGCGCACCACATGCTCTGTGGTCTTGAGCAACTTGGCCAAGCGGCGGTCGGAGAAGCCTTTTTTCTTGAGCGCACGCAGTTCGTCGGCGGTGATCGCTTCCAGCGTGGTGGTTTCAAGCTCCAGTTCGATCTTCACGATCTCTTCAATCTGCACCAAGAACCAAGGGTCGATCTTGGTCAAGGCAAACACCTCGTCCACGCTCAGGCCCATGGCAAACGCATCGCCCACGTACCAGATGCGCTCAGGACCAGGCTCGCCCAGTTCTTTTTCGAGCACTTCGCGGTCTTGGGTTTTTTCGTTCATGCCATCCACCCCCACTTCCAGACCACGCAGGGCTTTCTGGAAGGACTCCTGGAAGGTGCGGCCCATGGCCATCACCTCGCCCACCGATTTCATCTGAGTGGTCAAACGGCTGTCGGCGGTGGGGAATTTCTCAAAGGCAAAACGCGGGATCTTGGTGACCACATAGTCGATCGAGGGCTCGAACGATGCAGGCGTGGCGCCGCCCGTGATGTCGTTGCGCAACTCGTCGAGCGTGTAGCCCACAGCCAATTTGGCCGCCACTTTGGCGATCGGGAAACCCGTGGCTTTGGAAGCCAAAGCTGAAGAACGCGACACACGGGGGTTCATCTCGATGACAACCATACGGCCGTCTTGGGGGTTGATCGAAAACTGAACGTTCGAGCCACCGGTGTCCACACCGATCTCGCGCAGCACAGCCAAAGAGGCGTTGCGCAAGATTTGGTATTCCTTGTCGGTCAAGGTTTGTGCAGGGGCAACGGTGATCGAGTCCCCTGTGTGCACGCCCATGGGGTCCAGGTTTTCGATCGAGCAAACAATGATGCAGTTGTCCGCCTTGTCGCGCACCACTTCCATTTCGTACTCTTTCCAGCCGAGCAAAGACTCTTCAATCAACAACTCGGTGGTGGGCGAAGCCTCCAGACCGCGTTTGCAAATGGTTTCGAACTCTTCGGGGTTATAGGCAATACCGCCGCCCGTGCCGCCCAGCGTGAAACTGGGGCGAATGACGGTTGGGAAGCCCAAAGTCTTTTGCACGTCCCACGCCTCTTCCATGCTGTGGGCGATGCCCGAGCGCGCGGAACCCAGACCGATTTTGGTCATGGCGTCTTTGAACTTCAGGCGGTCTTCGGCTTTGTCAATGGCTTCGGGTGTCGCGCCAATCAACTCGACCTTGTACTTTTCAAGCACGCCGTTGTGCCACAAGTCCAAAGCGCAGTTCAGCGCGGTCTGGCCACCCATGGTGGGCAAGATGGCATCAGGGCGCTCTTTGGCGATGATCTTCTCAACGGTTTGCCAGGTGATGGGCTCGATGTAGGTCACGTCGGCCGTGGCCGGGTCGGTCATGATCGTCGCGGGGTTGCTGTTGATCAGGATGACTTTGTAACCCTCTTCGCGCAAGGCTTTGCAGGCCTGCACGCCGGAGTAGTCGAACTCACAAGCCTGACCAATGATGATCGGGCCCGCGCCAATGATGAGGATACTTTTGAGGTCGGTGCGCTTAGGCATTATTTTGTCTCCATCAGATTGATGAAGCGGTCAAAGAGGTAAGCAATGTCGTGAGGGCCGGGCGATGCTTCAGGGTGCCCCTGAAAACAGAACGCGGGCTTGTCAGTGCGGGCCAAGCCCTGCAAGGTGCCGTCAAACAGCGACACATGGGTGGCGCGCAAATTGGCGGGCAAGGTTTTTTCATCCACCGCAAAACCATGGTTCTGGCTGGTGATGGACACGCGGCCTGAGTCGAGGTCTTTCACGGGGTGATTGGCACCGTGGTGGCCAAACTTCATCTTGAACGTCTTGGCACCACTGGCCAAAGCCATGATTTGGTGACCCAGGCAAATGCCGAATGTGGGGATGCCGGTTTCGATCAACTCGGCAGTCGCTGCAATCGCGTAATCGCAAGGCTGAGGATCGCCTGGGCCGTTGGACAAGAAGATGCCATCGGGCTTGTGCTTGAGGACTTCTGCGGCAGGGGTCTTGGCAGGCAGCACGGTGACTTTGCAGCCGCGCTCAGCCAGCATGCGCAAGATGTTTTTCTTCACGCCAAAGTCGTACGCCACCACATGAAACTTGGGCGCAGTCAAGTTGCCGTAGCCTTCACCCAAAGTCCACTCAGTTTGCTTCCATTCGTATGAATTGGACACAGTGACTTTTTGTGCCAGATCGAGGCCGGCCATGTTGGGCGCCCCTTTAGCTGCTGCCACGGCGTGGTCGATCACAGCCTGTGTGACTTCCTGTCCTTTGGCTAAACCTACGATGGCACCGTTTTGGGCACCCTTGGTGCGCAAGATGCGGGTCAGCTGGCGGGTGTCGATGTTGGCAATCGCCACGGTGCCTGCATCGGCCAAATAGGACGACAAGGTTTGGCTGGAGCGAAAGTTGCTCGCGATCAAAGGCAAGTCTTTGATGATCAAGCCAGCGGCATGGACTTGGTCGGCTTCGATGTCTTCCACGTTGACGCCGTAATTGCCGATGTGCGGGTACGTCAAAGTGACGATCTGCTGGCAATAGCTGGGGTCGGTGAGGATTTCCTGGTAGCCGGTGAGCGAGGTGTTGAACACCACTTCGCCGACGGTGGAGCCGGTGGCTCCGATCGAGTTGCCGATAAAGACCGTGCCGTCTGCGAGCGCCAAGATGGCGGGCGGGAAAGTTCCCTGAAGAGACAAAAGCACTGGGTTCTCCGGAATAGTTCGGGTACGCCTCAGCACTCACCAGAGATGGGATCTCTTTTTGGCTGCTTGTTCGAGGATTGGGCCTGGGATGGACTGTGGCGTACAGGTTGAAGCGGGAAAGCCTCTCATTATAGCTGAGGACTAGTTGAAAACCCTGACAAATCACGCGCCCTGACTCTGCGGCTCAACCAAAAATAGGCTCAGGGACCTGCTGTAGCGCTGGCGTGCAGGCAAATGGCCGCCGCCGTGGCCACATTGAGCGATTCTTCACCGCCCGGCTGGGCAATGCGCACCTGGTGCCGGGCCATGGCCATCAGACTGGCGCTGACGCCCTGCCCTTCATGCCCAAAGACCCAGGCACACTTTTGGGGCAAGTCACCCGCTTGCAGCAAGGCGTGCAAAAACGGCCCCTCGTGCGAGCTGGTTGTCAACAATGGCAACCGCAAAATCGCCACATCGGACTCGCTGAGCGCTTCGACCAGATGCAGGCCAAAATGCGCCCCCATGCCCGAGCGCAGCACCTTGGGCGACCACAAGGCCGCCGTACCCTTGATGGCCAGCACCTGGCGGTAACCGAAAGCCGAGGCACAGCGCAAGATGGCCCCCACATTGCCCGCATCCTGCAATCGGTCGAGCACCACCGTGGGTGCATCTGGCAGCACCTCATGGGCGGCTTGCCATGCCACCACAAAACCCATGCGGCCAGGTGACTCCAGGCCACTGAGACCGGCAAACAAGGCATCGGGCACCACAGACACCTGATCGGCCAGCCCCAGCCATTGTTCGCCTTGCTCGGCTTGAAACGACTCGGTCAGAACCACCTGCATCGGCCGCACGCCGCGCTCCAGCGCAGCGCGGCACAGGTGATCGCCTTCTAGCCAGAACTGCCCCGCCTTGCGGTAAGCCGTGCTGTCTTGGGCCAAACGCCGCCAGGCTTTGAGCTGCGGGTTGTCCCGCGAGCTGATCGGTTTCATCGCACACTCCTGGCCACCGGGGCAAATGTCATGCGGTGACAGTCCGCCGGACCATGCGCTTGCAAAGCGGCCAGATGCTGCGCTGTGCCATAGCCCTTGTGTTGATCAAACCCATACAAGGGGTACTGCTGGTGCATGGTTTGACACAAACGGTCACGGTGCACCTTGGCCAAAATGGAAGCCGCAGAGATGGCCGGCACCAACGCATCGCCTTTGACAATGGCTTCGGCCTGCATGGGCAGCAAGGGCAAACGGTTGCCATCCACCAGCACCAGTTTGGGCATCAGTCGCAAGCGCTCCACGGCCCGCTTCATGGCCAGTAAGGTGGCTTGAAGGATGTTGAGTTGGTCAATTTCTTGCACCGACGCCTCGGCAATGGCGCAGCACAAGGCACGCGCCCGTATCTCGTCAAATAAGGCCTCGCGGCGCTTGGCCGTGAGTTTTTTGGAGTCGTTCAGACCGCGAATCGGGTTCAAATCGTCGAGGATCACAGCGGCGGCGACCACCGGGCCCGCCAGTGGTCCGCGTCCAGCCTCGTCTACACCCGCCATCAAGCCAGAGACGTGGAAAAGCAAGGCAGTTTGCTCAGCGCGAGAGGACTTTTTCGAGGGCATGGGTCGAGATCTGGGCTGTGTCACGCTGCAAAGCCAGGTGCAATTGTTGAAAACGGGACTGCAAGGCGTCCACCCGGTCAGGGGCGGACAACCAGGACAGACAAGCCTGGGCCAAGGCCTCGGGCGTGCAGCGGTCCTGCAAAAACTCGGGCACTACAAAGTCCTCGCTCAGGATATTGGGCAAACCCACCCAGGGCTGAAGCTGCTGGCGCTTCATGATCTGCCAGCTGAGCCAGTTCATGTGGTAACCAATGACCATGGGGCGCTTGAACAAGGCCGCCTCCAGCGTGGCCGTGCCACTGGCGATCAAGGTCACATCACACGCGGCCAGCGCGGCATGCGACTGGCCGTGGAGCACCTGCAAACCAGGCACACCGCCTTGCCCATCGACCAGCGCCTGAATGCGCGGCTGCAAGCTGGGAATGGCTGGCAAAATAAATTGCAAGGACGAGTTTTGTCGCTGCATGATTTGTGCGGCTTGTACAAAGCGGGGTGTCAGGTGCTCGATTTCGGACTGCCTGCTGCCCGGCAAAACCGCCACCACGGGCCTTTGCGCATCCAGGCCCAGGGATTGACGGGCCGACAAGCGATCCGGGTGCATGGAAATGGTTTGCGCCAAGGGGTGACCGACGTAAGTGGCCTGCACCCCGGCCTGGGCCAAAAGCGCAGGCTCAAAGGGGAAAATGCACAGCATGTGGTCCACGCTGAACCGGATCTTCTCGATGCGCTCAGGCCGCCAGGCCCAAATCGATGGACACACAAAATGCACCGTGGGAACACCTGCAGCCTTGAGCTTGGATTCGAGGTCCAGATTGAAGTCAGGGGCGTCCACACCAATGAACACATCAGGCGGCTGGGCCAATAAACGCTGGCGCAACTGATCTCGAATGGCCACGATGCTCCGGTAATGGCGCAACACCTCGACATAACCGCGCACCGCCAGTTTGTCGTGCGGCCACCATGCTTCAAAACCTTGGGCCTGCATCCGTGGCCCGCCAATGCCCATACCACGCGCCTGCGGCCAGCGCCCGTGCAAGCCCTGAATCAGCAAGCCCGCCAGCAAATCACCCGAGGCCTCTCCAGCCACCATGGCAAAGGACAAAGCCCCCGCAGGGGCTTTGGGCATGAGAGTGTGCGCGGGCTGTGTCAACGCACGATTCCACGCTGGGGTGAAGCGGTTTGTAAAAAGCCCAGCATCATGTCTACATCAGGCAGGGTCTCGGGCTTGTCCAGAGCCAAAGCAGCAATGCGGGCCATGGCATCACTAAGCGACAAGCCGTCACGGTAAAGCGCTTTGTGCATGGCCTTGACGGCGCTGATGCGTTCGGCCGAGAACCCGCGCCGGCGCAAGCCTTCAAAGTTCATCGATCGAGCTTGGGCTGGCTGGCCTTGTGCCATCACGAAAGGCGGCAGGTCGGCAAACAGCAAAGAGTTCATGGCCGTGAAACTGTGTGCCCCAATGCGGCAAAACTGGTGCACCACGGTAAAGCCGCCCAGAATCACCCAATCCTCGACCACCACATGGCCGGCCAGTTGTGTGTTGTTGGCAAAGATCGTGTTGCTGCCCACTTGGCAATCGTGCGCCAAATGCACATAAGCCATGATCCAGTTGTCGTGGCCCACCGAGGTCACGGCCCGGTCGCCAGGCGAGCCAATGTTGAAGGTACAAAACTCACGGATCGTGTTGCGGTCACCAATGTGCAATTCGCAAGGCTCGTTGTTGTACTTCTTGTCCTGGGGCACAGCACCCAAGGAGTTGAACTGAAAGATTCGATTGTCGCGGCCGATCGTGGTGTGACCTTCGATCACGCAGTGGCTGGCCACCGTGGTGCCCGCGCCGATGGACACATGGGGCCCAATCACGGTGTAGGGCCCGACGGACACCGAACTGTCAAGTTCGGCCCTCGGGCTGATGATGGCCGTTGGGTGGATCTTGCTCATGGCGCTCAAGCCTGCGGAATTTTCCGCATGGTACACATCAACTCGGCCTCAGCCGCGATCTCGTCGCCCACCTTCGCACGGGCCTTGAACTTGAAAATACCAGCCTTCATGCGGTCAAGCTCCACCTCCAGAATCAACTGGTCGCCTGGCTCCACCGGGCGCTTGAATCGCGCACCATCAATGCCTGCAAAGTAATAGACTGTTTGTTCATCGGGCGTCTCACCCAGGGTGTCGAAAGCCAACAAGGCAGCGGCCTGGGCCAATGCCTCAAGCATTAATACACCCGGCATCACTGGACGATGCGGAAAGTGCCCCTGAAAATGGGGCTCGTTGATGGACACGTTTTTCAGCGCCTTGATGCGCACGCCTTTTTCCAGTTCCAGCACGCGGTCGACCAACAAGATGGGATAGCGGTGCGGCAACTGCTTGAGAATTTTGTGGATGTCCATCATGGTCATGTTTCCTTGTTATTTTGAATCTCGCTCTCCAGCGCCTTGATGCGTTCACGCAAGCGGGAAAGTTGTTTGAGGCTGGCGGCGTTCTTTTCCCAGTTGGCATTGCTGTCAAGAGGGAACATGCCGGTGTATTGCCCCGGCTGCAATATGGATCGGGTCACCACAGAGGCTGCAGAAATATGCACATGGTCAACCAAGGTCAAATGCCCCAGCACCACCGCCCCTCCCCCCACGGTGCAATGCGCGCCGATGCGCGCACTGCCCGCCACCCCCACACAGCCCGCCATGGCCGTGTGGGCACCGATGTGCACGTTGTGGCCAATCTGGATCAGGTTGTCGAGCTTGACCCCATTTTCAATCACAGTGTCGTCCAGAGCGCCCCGGTCGATGCAGGTGTTGGCCCCGATTTCCACATCGTCGCCAATGCGAACCGACCCCAGTTGTTCAATTTTTTCCCATTGACCTTGGTGCGTGGCAAAACCAAAACCGTCTGCGCCTACCACCACCCCAGAATGCAGGATACAACGCTCCCCCACCGAGCACCCTTCGGACAAGGTCACACGCGACTTGAGCACCGAGCCCGAGCCCACCCTGGCACCACGCTCAACCACGCACAAAGGGCCGATCACCGCGTCCTCAGCCACCGATGCGTCCGGGTCGATGACAGCGGTGGGATGAATGCGAGGGCCTTGGCGAGGTTGTTGGGTCTGCTTCCACAAACGGGTCAGCCGAGCAAAATACAAATAGGGTTCGTCGGTGACAATCGCCGCGCGCCCCAAAATAGCCTGCGCCTCAAAAGCAGGAGCAACGATCACGCAACCGGCCCGGCTGTCAGCGAGTTGGCTTTGGTATTTGGGGTGGCTGAGGAAACTGATCTGGTCGGGCCCGGCCGATTGCAAGGGGGCCATGCCAGCGATCACCCAATCGGGATCACCGATCAAACGCCCGCCAAGCCGATCAACCAGAGAGGCAAGCGTCAAGGACACAGGGTTGAACCCGTCAGACGCGGTTACTTGGCCGCCGAGGCGTTGAGTGCCTTGATGACTTTTTCGGTGATGTCATGCTTGGGGTTGATGTAGACAGCTTCCTGAAAAATCACGTCGTATTTTTCGGATTCGGCCACTTGCTTGACGGCGCGGTTGGCACGCTCGACCACAATTTGCTGCTCTTCATTTTTGCGGGCATTCAGGTCTTCCTGGAACTCACGACGCTTGCGCTGAAACTCCCGGTCTTGGTCGATCAACTGCTTTTGGCGGGCAGTGCGCTGGGACTCGGACAAAGTGGGGGTTTCGCGTTCGAACTTTTCGGAAGCCAGTTTGAGGCTGTTGCCGGTTTCCACCAACTCTTTTTCCCGGCGCGAGAATTCCTGCTCGAGTTTGGCCTGCGCTTGCTTGGCAGTGGCCGCTTCGCGGAAGATGCGCTCGGTGTTGACAAAGCCCATCTTGAACTCCTGGGCCTGGGCCACAGAGGTCACACAGGCTGCGGCCAACAAGGCCATGGACATTTTTTGAAGCAAGGTGTTCATTAGAATGATGTTCCGATTTGGAATTGAAGTCGCTGGATTTTATCGCCTGTCTGCTGGCGTATCGGCATTGCATAGGAAAAACGCAAAGGCCCCATTGGCGAAATCCAACTCAAGCCTATCCCTGCAGAAGCCCGCAAATCGCCCAAGGATATGTTTTCATTCTCGCCAAAAGCGCGTCCGATGTCGGTGAAACCAAACAGGCGCAATGTTCTGTCGTTGCCAGCACCGGGAAATGGGGTGATGAATTCGGCGTTGAACACCACTTTTTTCGAACCACCCAAGTACATGGGAGCAAGGTTGGTACTGCTGGTGGGGCGAGTTGGGCCCAAGGTGGATTGCTCAAAACCTCGAACGCTTCCCAAGCCACCCACGTAAAAGTTCTTGAACAAGGGGTATTCCTGCCCCTTGAGTCCCTGCCCCCAGCCCAAATCGGTGTTGAAAGCCAAGGTGTATTTTTTGGTCAGCGGGAAATACTGCTGAAATTGGTAACTGGCCCGCAAGTAACGAACGTCGCCGCCCACACTCACATCGGCGTTGACACGCTGCAAGCTGCCTCGGGTAGGAACCAACGCACTGTCCCGACCGTCTCGCGACCAGCCCAGCGTCAAAGGCAAGGCCGAGCTGGTGGCACCAAATTTTTGCGCGTATTCAAGGTAGGCATCAGGCAATCCCGTGCCCGTCCGAATCTCGGTTTGCTCGGCGTTGACGCCCATGAACACGGTGTCGGTTTCGGTCACCGGCACGCCAAAGCGCAGACCCGCACCAGAGTTGATCAGGCTATAGGCATTGACGTCCCCCAAAAACGGCCGCGTGGTGCGCTGGAACACATCCACGGTTCTGGAAATACCATTCCGGGTGAAATAAGGGTCGGTGGTGCTGAGCACCAAGTTGCGGTTGTACTTGCTGGTGTTGACTTCAACCGCCAGGTAATTGCCTGAACCAAACGCATTCTCTTGGCGGATACCAAAACTCAAAGTCACCTTTTCTGCAGAAGAAAAACCCGCACCCAAAGAAATGCTGCCCGTGGGCTTTTCGGCCACCGTGAACAAGAGATCCACTTGGTCGGGCGCTCCTGGCACCTCCACCGTTTCAACGTTCACTTGAGTGAAAAAACCCAAACGGTCGACCCGATCTCGTGAAAGGCGAATTTTGTCGCTGTCGTACCAAGCCGCTTCAAGTTGACGGAATTCACGGCGAATGACCTCATCGCGGGTGCGATCGTTGCCCGCGACCTGAATGCGGCGCACATAGGCTCGGCGCGAAGGCTCGGCCTGCAGCACAAACTGCACTCGGTTGTTGCGCCGGTCGATTTGGGGCTTGGCTTCCACACGTGCAAACGCAAATCCAAACTTGCCAAAGTAATCGGTGAAAGCCTTGGTGGTTTCAGCAACCGTCTCTGCGTTGTAAGGCTTGCCTACGGCAATCTTGACCAAAGCCTTGAACTCATCATCGCGGTCGAGGTAATTGCCTTCTAGCTTGACACCAGAAATCACAAAACGTTCACCTTCGGTGATGTTGATGGTAATGGCCATGTCCTGCTTGTTGGGCGACATGGCCACTTGGGTGGAGTCGATGCGGAACTCCAGGAAGCCCCGGGACAGATAAAACGAGCGCAAGGCTTCCAAATCTGCGTTCAGCTTGGTGCGCGAGTAACGGTCGGACTTGGTATACCAACTCATCCAGCCACCCGTGTCCAGATTGAATTGGTCACGCAAAGTGGCGTCACTGAAAGCCTGATTGCCCACAATGTCCATCTGCGTGATTTTGGCGGGACCGCCCTCGGTGATGGTGAAAGTCAGGTTCACCCGATTGCGATCAATGGGCGTGGCAGTGGAGACCACTTCGGCACCGTAAAGGCTACGGCTGATGTATTGGCGCTTGAGTTCTTGCTCGGCCTTGTCAGCCAAAGCCTTGTCAAAAGGTCGCCCCTCGGACAGGCCCACATCCTTCAGGGACTTGACCAGCACTTCCTTGTCGAACTCCTTGAGCCCGATGAACTCCACGGAGGCTACCGATGGGCGCTCTTGGACCACCACCACCAGCACATCGCCCTGGGTTTCCAAGCGCACATCCTTGAACAAACCCAAAGCAAACAAGGCACGAATAGCCGCAGCGCCCTTGTCGTCGGTGTAACGATCGCCGACCCGCAAAGGCAAAGACGCGAACACCGTACCCGCTTCGATACGCTGCAAGCCCTCCACACGGATGTCACGCACCGTAAAGGGATCGACCGCCCAAGCGGGCAAGCTGACCACGGCGCACGCCAGTGCCCTCAAAGCAAAAGGGAAGACCTGGGCACGAATTTGATGAAAAGTCATTGTTCAATCGTTCTAAAAAAACCATTTCAGATTTGAAAATGAGGCTTTGAAAACCGGATCCAAATTCACAATCAGGCAACAGCAAGGCGGACGACTCGATTGGCTTTGGTGTTTTGACTTGTCAATTAAAACAGGCCAAAAGCATCAAAAGATAATACATCAGTACAGACCTAGGTCCATTCCACACGTCCCTACACATTTGTTCTTTCATGAAAGGCGGGACAGGTTTCTTTCAGCCTCTTGGCGACTGCGCGAATCCAGGGTCAACAAGTCGTCCAGACACTCGGGGGGATTACACACCAAACTGTCTAGGGTAGCGCGGTTGAGTTCATGGATTTGGTCAAAGCGGATACGCTTGTTCAAAAAGGCCTCCACAGCCACTTCGTTGGCCGCGTTCAAAATGGCACAGCTGCCCGGTGCACCACGCAAGGTCTCCCATGCCAAGCGCAAACCGGGAAAACGCAGCACATGCTCTGGCTCATCCATGGCTTCGAAAGTCATGGCAGCTAGGGCATGAAAGTCCAGCGCTGCAGCACCTGACTCGATGCGCTCTGGCCAACTCAGGCCAAAGGCAATCGGCACGCGCATGTCGGGCGTTCCCAGCTGCGCCACCACCGAATGGTCGCGGTACTGCACCATGGAATGGATGACGCTTTGGGGGTGAATGACCACCTCCAACTGATCGGGCAAGAGGCCAAACAAATAATGCGCCTCGATCACCTCCAGGGCCTTGTTCATCATGGTGGCCGAATCCACGGAAATTTTCCGACCCATGACCCAATTGGGATGTGCGCAGGCCTGCTCGGGCGTGACATCACTGAATGTGCGGGGGTCGCGGGTGCGAAACGGACCGCCCGAGGCCGTGAGAATGATCTTTTGAACGCGCCGCTGCCAGCTCGAAGGGTCCTCGGGCAGGGACTGGAAAATGGCCGAGTGCTCGCTGTCAATCGGCAGCAGCAAAGCCCCGCCATCACGCACGGCCCGCATGAAAACCTCACCGCCCACCACCAAAGCCTCTTTGTTGGCCAGCATCAAGCGTTTGCCGGCGCGAGCGGCTGAGATGCAGGGCGACAAACCCGCCGCGCCCACAATCGCGGCCATCACGGCATCGACCTGCGGGGCAGCCGCCACTTCGTCCAAGGCTGCAGCGCCCCAAAGCACTTGAACGGGCAAGCCTTCAGCCTGCACCCGTTCTGCCAGCTGGCGGCCTGCGGACTCTTGCACCATCACCGCCACTTCGGGCTTGAATCGCGCACACTGGGCCAGCATCAGATCCACCTGACTCGAGGCGGTAAGTGCGTGGATGCGGTATTGCGCAGGATGGCGACTGAGCACATCGAGCGTGCTCGTGCCAATGGAGCCTGTTGAGCCCAAGATCGTGATGCACTGTTGTTTGTTCATGCCAGAGTTCTCCACATCAAATCCACGCCACAAGCATCATGGCCATGGGCAAAGTCGGCAACAAGGCGTCTACACGGTCGAGCACGCCACCATGGCCGGGCAACAAGCCCGAGCTGTCTTTCATGCCCGCGCTGCGCTTGACCAAGGACTCCACCAAATCACCGACCACGCTCATGGCCGACATGAAAAGCAAAGCAGGCACGGCCACCCCAATGCCCCGGGCCCACAACAGTGTGAAAAAACTGGTTGAGCTTGGGGCCTGGGTCTGGTCAAAAATGGTCCAGAGCCATGACACCGCAAAGACCCCCATCACGCCGCCGAACACACCTTCCCAACTTTTTCCGGGACTGATCGTGGGAGCCAACTTGACAGCAAAGATCCGCCCGCCCAAGGCACGTCCAAAGAAAAAGGCGAACACATCGGCCGCCCAGACCAAGACCAACACCGACAACAAAAAGTTCACGCCGCGCTGATGGGCTTGGGCCAAAGCCAACCAAGCCAAGGCCAGCAAAAACAAACCCGTCCACCAACGCACAGATCGAGGCCAAAGCGCCCAAGCAGACACGCCTCGTTGGATCATCCAGGCGCCCAACAAGACCCAACTGGATCCGGCCAAAAGCCAAAGCAGTGGCGGGGTGGATTCCAACCAACCGGCCAAAGTTGACATCGCACAAACGAAAACACATACAACGGACCCAAGCCAAGCTTCCACAGGCTTCACGCCATTGAGCCGCCCCCACTCCCAAGCCCCTGCAGCGATCAGAACCAGCGTCAGCACCTTGAAGGGCCAGGAAAGGGGCGCAAACAAGGCAGGCAGCAGCAAGGCAAGCAGGGCCAGGGCAGTGATGACGCGTTGTTTGAGCACGGATTCTCCTGAAAAAAAGGCCGCCTATGGGCGGCCCGTCAGGCCGTGCAATGCCACGGCTTGGGATTCAAACTCAAACCGCCATGATCTCTTGTTCCTTGGCTGTCACCAACTGATCGATCTCTGTCATGCGCTTATCGGTCAATTTTTGCGTGTCTGCTTCGGCACGCTTTTGATCGTCCTCGGAAGCTTCTTTGTCCTTGACCAGTTTTTTGACCGATTCATTGGCATCGCGGCGCAAATTGCGGATCGCGATCTTGCTGTTCTCGCCTTCGATGCGGGCCAGTTTGGTCATTTCCTTGCGGCGCTCTTCGCTCATCGGGGGCATGGGCACACGGATCAAATCACCCATGGATGCGGGGTTCAAGCCCAGTTCGCTCTCGCGGATGGCCTTTTCGATTTTGGCACCCATGCCTTTTTCCCAGGGCTGGACGCTGATGGTGCGCGAGTCCATCAAGGACACATTGGCCACTTGGGACAAGGGCACCATGGAGCCGTAGTAATCGACATGGATGGTGTCGAGCAAGGCCGGATTGGCACGCCCGGTGCGAATCTTGGTCAAATTGTTTTTGAATGCCGCAATGGACTGGTCCATTTTGGTTTCAGTTGTTTTCTTGATGTCTGCAATGGTCATGGGGTTCTCCTCGTCAGAACGGTGTCAAGCATAAACCAGAGTGCCTTCGTCTTCACCCAGCACCACACGCATCAGGGCACCATTTTTGATGATCGAAAACACCTTGATCGGCAATTTCTGGTCGCGACACAGGGCAAAAGCCGTGGCATCCATGATGCCCAAATTGCGTGAAATGGCCTCGTCGAAGCTGATTTCACTGTAACGCGTGGCAGAGGGGTCTTTTTTCGGATCCGCTGTGTAAACACCATCGACTTTGGTGGCCTTGAGCACCATCTCGGCACCGATTTCGGCGCCGCGCAAAGCAGCGGCCGTGTCGGTGGTGAAAAATGGGTTGCCGGTGCCTGCTGCAAACACCACCACCTTGCCCTCTTCCAGGTATTGCAAGGCTTTGGGGCGAACATAAGGCTCGACCACTTGGTCGATGCCGATCGCGGACATGACGCGTGCCGTCAAGCCTGCTTTGTCCAGCGCATCGGCCAGAGCCAAGGAGTTCATGACGGTGGCCAGCATGCCCATGTAATCGGCTGTGGCGCGGTCCATACCCACGGCTCCCCCCGCCACCCCCCGGAAAATGTTGCCGCCACCAATAACCACAGCAACCTGAACGCCCAGACGGTTGATCTCGGCAATTTCTTCGGCCATGCGCACGATGGTGGCGCGGTTGATGCCAAAGGCATCGTCCCCCATCAAGGCCTCGCCGGACAGCTTGAGCAAAATGCGCTTATAGGCTGGTTTGGCTAGAGACATGAGGGGCTCCTTGGGGTTCAATGTGGGCGATGGTTTGGCAAATCTGACGGGCCTTGAAATCAGGCTGCGCCTTGAGCAGCAGCCACTTGGGCAGCCACTTCGGCTGCGAAGTCGTCAACCTTCTTCTCGATGCCCTCACCCACCACGAACAAGGTGAATGCCTTGACTGTGGTGCCTGAGGCCTTGAGCATTTGCTCAACCGTCTGCTTGTCGTTCTTCACGAAAGACTGGTTGAACAAAGAAACTTCTTTCAAGTATTTCTGTACAGAGCCTTCGACCATTTTGGTCACGATGTCCGCAGGCTTGCCGGATTCAGCTGCTTTAGCGGCAGCCACCGAACGCTCTTTTTCGATCAAATCGGCAGGCACTTCGGCGCTGGTCAAAGACACAGGCTTCATGGCGGCCACATGCATGGCAACGTCTTTGGCGGCGGTTTCGTCACCTTCGTACTCCACCAACACGCCAATGCGGGTGCCGTGCAGGTAATTGGCGATCTTGGCACCACTGGCGGCGCGCTTGAAGCGACGGAAGCTCATGTTCTCGCCGATCTTGCCGATCAGACCTTTGCGAACTTCTTCCAAGGTGGGGCCGAAACTGTCCTGGCTGTAAGGCAATGCGCCCAAGGCGGCAAGGTCAACAGGGTTGTGCTCGGCCACCAATTTGGCAGCGGCATTGGCCAAAGCCAAGAAGCTGTCGTTTTTGGTCACGAAGTCAGTTTCGCAGTTGACTTCGATCATGGCGCCTGTGGAGCCACTCACGAAACTGGTCACCACGCCTTCGGCGGTGACGCGCGAGGCGGCCTTGCCAGCCTTGGTGCCCAATTTGACGCGCAACAACTCTTCGGCTTTGGCCATGTCGCCTTCGGCTTCAGTCAATGCTTTTTTGCACTCCATCATGGGGGCATCGGTTTTTGCGCGCAGTTCGGCAACCATGCTTGCGGTAATTACAGCCATTTGATTTCTCCGTATTCAGTCTTCAAGTCAAATTAAAAAAAAGGGGCCACGAAGCCCCTTTCATCGAGTCGCAGGAACTCAGGCCGAAGCGTTGGCTTCTTCGACGAATTCGTCATTGCCTTCGGTGACGGCCTTGACCACGTCGTTGACCGCATTGGCGCGGCCTTCGATGATGGCGTCAGCGATGCCGCGGGCGTACAAAGCCACAGCCTTGGCCGAGTCGTCGTTACCGGGGATGATGTAGTCGATGCCTTCTGGCGAGTGGTTGGAGTCCACCACACCGATCAATGGGATGCCCAATTTTTTGGCTTCCGAGATGGCGATTTTGTGGTAACCGACGTCGATCACGAAAATCGCATCAGGCAAAGCAGCCATGTCCTGGATGCCACCGATGTCTTTTTCGAGCTTTTCCATCTCGCGTTTGAACATCAACTGCTCTTTTTTGCTCAAGCTGTCGAGGCCGACTTCTTGCTGAGCCTTCATGTCTTTAAGACGCTTGATCGAGGTCTTGACGGTTTTGAAGTTGGTCAACATGCCGCCCAACCAGCGCTGGTCAACGAATGGAACGCCTGCGCGCTGGGCTTCAGCCGACACCAGATCACGTGCCTGGCGCTTGGTTCCCACCATCAAAATGGTGCCACGGTTGGCCGACAGTTGCTTGGCGAACTTGATCGCGTCCTGGAACATCGGCAGCGATTTTTCCAGGTTGATGATGTGAATTTTGTTGCGGTGACCGAAGATGAAAGGGGCCATCTTGGGGTTCCAGAAACGGGTTTGGTGACCAAAGTGGACACCGGCTTCCAGCATTTCGCGCATGGTAACGGACATAAAAATACTCCAAAGGTTTTGTCTAAAATCCAGTCCACTCATCGCGTACAGCCAAAAAAACTGCGCGCAACACCTTGTTGGGACGGATTCGCGGATGTGCTTTGCTTGTGCGTGAAATCACTGATTTGGCTTCATGTTGGCCATGACGCTCAAAAGACAGCTGCCGCGCTCTGCAAAGCCTTAGGATTATAGCATCCTGACTCTGCCAAAGCGCCCCTAACCCCATGAAAGCTGACCTGATCGCCACCCGGCAAGCCATCCAGACTGGATCCACAACCGTCCAAGCAGCCGCCCAAGCCTGCCTGGCCGTGGCGCAAAGCTCAACCTGCAACCATGCCTTCATGCAACTGACGCCCGAGGCGTTGCAGCGCATAGCCAGCCATCCGCAAGTGGGTCAAAGCCCGCTCGCGGGCCTCGCGGTGTCCATCAAGGACCTGTTTGACGTCCAAGGGCAGATCACCCAAGCAGGCTCCATCGTCCTGAAAAATCAACCCCCGGCTGTTACGGACTGCCTGGCCGTGGCGCGTTTGCGGGCCGCAGGTGCGGGTCTGATCGGGCGCACGAACATGGTTGAATTCGCCTTTTCGGGCGTGGGCATAAACCCGCATCACGGCACCCCTGCCGCTTGGGACGGACTGTACGACCAAGCCGTCGGCACCACCGGGCAGCCCCATGCGCCCGGCGGCTCCAGCTCGGGCGCGGCCGTGTCGGTGGCCACGGGTGCAGCCTTCATCGGTCTGGGCTCGGACACGGGCGGCTCCATCCGGGTGCCCGCCGCCTTGAATGGCATCGTTGGATTCAAGAACACCGCCCGCCTGGTGCCCACCCAAGGTGCCCTGCCCCTGTCCACAACGCTTGACACCGTGTGCGCCATGACGCGCTCCGTGCGAGACGCGATTTTGGCCCACGAAGTGCTTTCTGCCAGACACGTTCCCAGGGGGCAACGGCCCCTATCCGGCTACCGCTTGGCGGTGGCCAAGAGCTTGATGCAAGACGGCATGGACGCGACCGTGTCGCGTGCTTTCGAGCACAGCCTGAACACGCTGCGCGCTGCGGGGGCGCGCATCGATGAGATCGCCTTTAACGAGTTGAACGAGTTGGCCCCCATGATGGGCACCGGCGGCTTCAGTCCGGCCGAGGGCTATGCCTGGCACCGCGAATGGCTCGACCGGGACAGTGCCCGCTACGACCCCCGCGTCCTGCAGCGCCTGATGCGCGGCTCCGGCATGAAAGCCCACGAGTACATGGATTTGGTGCAGGCACGTCGGCAATGGATTCGCCGCGTGGAAGCTGCTCTGGTGGGTTACGACGCCGTGCTCTCACCCACCACCCCCATCACCGGTCCCAAAATCAGCGATGTGGCGCCGGGCGCTGAACGCGATGCCGAGTTCTTCCGCATCAACGGCCTGCTGCTGCGCAACACCAGCGCGGTCAACACCCTGGATGGTTGCGGCATTTCCCTGCCCTGCCATGCGCCTGGCACTTTGCCGGTGGGCCTGATGGCTTGGCATGCTGCCATGCACGACGACACCATCTTGCAACTGGCCTTGTTGCTCGAACCCTTGTTGCAAAAGCACTGAACCATGCAAAAGCTGTGCAGCTCGTCCTTGTGGCCAATGTATGGGCCAGATGCGCTGCGTCAGCTTGAAACCCGTTTGCAGTCCGGTAGCCCTCAACCTTTGATGCAACTGGCGGGCCTGGCCGCTGCGCAACTGGCCATGGCCATCGCCCCTCATGCCCGGCGCATCTGGGTCGCCGCTGGTCCCGGCAACAACGGGGGTGATGGCCTGGAAGCCGCCTTGCACTTGCACCAATGGGGCAAGCAGGTTCTCGTCAGTTGGATGGGCTCAACGGCACATACGCCGCCCGATGCCCTCATGGCCTGGCAACGGGCCAGCGCTGCAGGTGTCGCCCTCCAATCTGCCGCACCTCAGGCTTGGCCAAAGAACATGGATGACCATGATTTGTGCATTGACGCACTGCTGGGCCTGGGGGCCAACCGGGCACTCAGCCCTGAAATGCAAGCCTGCGTGCAGGCCATCCAAAAGTTTCCCGGCCCGGTGCTGTCGCTCGACGGCCCCACAGGTCTGAACCTGGAAAACGGGCAATGGCTGGGCAGCTCCGATGCCCAAACGGTGGCGGTGCGCGCCGACCACACGCTGACCTTCATTGCCGCCAAGCCCGGTCTGTTCATGGGCCATGGTCGCGACGCTTGCGGCCAGATCTGGCTGGACGACTTGGGCCACCGGGCAAATGTCAGCGATGTGCCGCCACAAGCCTGGCTGAATGCGGCTGACGCACCCCCCCTCAAAAGCCACGCCAGCCACAAAGGCAGTCATGGCGATGTGGCGGTGATCGGCGGTGAGCCCATGGCCTTGAGGGGTATGGGCATGACCGGGGCCGCCGTGTTGGCCGCCACCGCCGCACTGTATGCCGGCGCGGGTCGCGTGATTTTGAGCTTGCTCTCAGGACAAGCCACAGAGCATGCGCCGCCCGACCTGATGCAACGGGACTGGCAGCGGCTGGAGCTGGCGCAGCTGCATGTGGTCTGCGGTTGCGGGGGCGGCGAAGCCATCCGTGCACACATGCCCGAGGTGCTCCAGCACAGCGCGCAATTGGTGCTGGACGCCGATGGTTTGAACGCGGTGGCAGACGATCCCACACTTCAAAATTTGCTGCGCCAAAGGGCAAAATTGAAACCCACCGTCATCACCCCTCACCCGCTGGAGGCGGCACGGCTTTTGAGAACCAGCACTGCTCAGGTGCAAAGCAACCGACTTCAAGCCGCGCAAAATTTGGCCGCTTTGTTTCACTGCACCGTGGTGCTCAAGGGTTCAGGCACAGTGATCGCGGCACCCGGACAGACCAGCCGCATCAACACCTCGGGCAATGGCAGGCTGGCCACTGGCGGCACAGGCGATGTGCTGGCGGGCTTGGTCGGCGCCCGCATGGCACAAGGCTTGGGGCCATTCGAAGCCGCCTGCTGCGCGGTGGCGCAGCACGGTCAGCTGGCCAATGACTGGCCAGATGAATTGCCACTGACCGCCAGCGCCTTGGCGCAGCACCTGCGCTGAATAAAAGCCGCGCCTCAGCGGCGCGGCTTGGTGCTGCGGGGCCCTTTTTTCTTGGCGGCAGCTTTTTTCACCGAGGCTTTGAGGGCCTGAATTGGAGACCTGTTGCGCTCAGCATCGGCGAGACGGCGATCTTGAGCGCCACGCTTTTTGTCGCGCCCGCCTTCAGCCGGTGCAGTCAAGCCCTTATCGCGCATGGCCCGCGGCACCAGATCGTCACCGGGATGCACCAAGCGGAAGTCAATTTTCCGGCCATCCAAATCCACCCGGCTGACCTGCACCTGCACCCTGCTGCCAATGGCATATCGAATGCCGGTGCGCTCACCGCGCAACTCCTGGCGCAACTCGTCAAAGCGGTAGTACTCGCCCCCCAGCTCGGTGATGTGCACCAGGCCTTCCACATACAAAGTGTCCAAAGTCACGAAGATGCCGAAGCTGGTGGCCGCCGACACCACGCCGCTGTATTCCTCGCCCAAGTGCTCGCGCATGTATTTGCACTTGAGCCAAGCTTCGACATCGCGGCTGGCTTCATCGGCGCGGCGTTCGTTGGCGCTGCAATGCAGGCCCGCAGCCTCCCAAGCCCGTTGATCGGCGGCCGACATGCGCACCCGTGGCGCAGACGACTCGGACGCATCGCCCTTGGCCGCGCGGCTTTTCTCCAGCCGTTTGCTCAGCTTGGCATGCGCCTCACCTGGCACAGGCAAGCTGGGCAGCGTGTATTTGCGGCCCAGCAAAATCGCCTTGATGACCCGGTGCACCAGCAAATCCGGGTAACGCCGGATCGGGCTGGTGAAGTGGGTGTAAGCCTCGTAGGCCAGGCCAAAGTGCCCGCTGTTGACGGGCGTATAAATGGCCTGCTGCATGGAGCGCAGCAGCATGGTGTGGATCTGCTGCGCATCCGGACGGTCCTTGGTCGCTTGCGCAATCTTCTGGAACTCGCTGGTGTGCGGGTCGTCGCTGATGCTCATGCCCAAGCCCAAGGCCTTCAGGTAATTGCGCAAGATGTCTTTTTTCTCGGCTGTGGGGCCTTCATGCACGCGAAACAAGCCCGGGTGCTTTCCCTGCTGTATGAAGTCGGCGCTGCACACGTTGGCTGCCAGCATGGCCTCTTCGATCAGGCGGTGCGCTTCGTTGCGCACACGTGGCACAATTTTCTCAATGCGACCGCTCTCGTCGCACACGATTTGTGTTTCGGTGGTCTCAAAGTCCACGGCACCGCGCACCGCACGCGAAGCCAACAAGGCTTTGTACACGTCCTGCAGGTTCATCAGGTCGGTGACGCGCTCCTTGCGCTTGGCCGCTTCTGGCCCGCGCGTGTTGCCCAAAATGGCGGCCACTTCGGTGTAAGTGAAACGCGCATGGCTGTGCATCACGGCCGGGTAAAACTGGTAGGCGTTCACATCGCCCTTGGCGGTGACCAGCATGTCACACACCATGCACAAACGGTCCACATCGGGGTTCAACGAGCACAAGCCGTTCGACAATTTCTCGGGCAGCATCGGAATCACACGGCGCGGAAAATACACGCTGGTGGCGCGGTCATAAGCGTCGATGTCGATGGCGCTGCCGGTTTGAACGTAGTGACTCACATCGGCAATTGCCACCAGCAAACGCCAGCCCTTGCCGCGGCCGACTTTGGCCGGTTCGCAATACACCGCATCGTCAAAGTCACGCGCGTCTTCGCCATCGATCGTGACCAAAGGCACATCACGCAAATCCACCCGGTCCTTGCGGTCCTTGGCCAGCACCTTGTCGGGCAATCCCTTGGCTTGGTCAACGCACAGGGCAGAAAATTCGTGCGGCACGCTGTATTTGCGCACAGCGATTTCGATCTCCATACCCGGATCGTCGATTTCGCCCAACACCTCTTTCACGCGGCCCACGGGCTGCCCAAACAAGGCGGGCGGCTCGGTCAACTCCACCACCACCACCTGGCCCGGCTTGGCTGTGCCTGTGGCACCTTTGGGGATCATCACGTCCTGGCCGTAACGCTTGTCTTCAGGCGCCACCAACCACAAACCGCCTTCGTGCAGCAAACGACCAATGATCGGTTGCTCAGGGCGTTCGACAATCTCGACCACACGCCCTTCCGGGCGACCTTTGCGGTCCTGACGCACGATGCATACCTTGACGCGGTCGCGGTGCAAGACCGCACGCATTTCGTTGGACGACAGGTAAATGTCCGACTCACCATCATCACGGATTAAAAATCCATGACCATCACGGTGGCCTTGAACACTGCCAACAATTTCTTCCAGCATCGCACTGGGTTGAGCTACTTTTTTGATATACAATCCTTAGATTCCTGAGGCGCCCAGATGGCGGAATTGGTAGACGCACTAGTTTCAGGTACTAGCGAGTAACATCGTGGAGGTTCGAGTCCTCTTCTGGGCACCAATCTTATCCAACACGATAAGTTACACACACAGCAAGCCGTTGATTTTTGATCAACGGCTTTTTTGTTGCCCGCTGCAAAACCACTCACAGCGCGGTGCACGCCGACAGCCAAAAGGATGCACTGCATGCCGCCGAGCCACATCAAACGGGAACCCCCACCAAATCGTGGCCTTCCACGCCCACGATGCGGGCCCGAGTGAACTCACCCACTTTGAGGGTCTTGCTCAGCTTTTCAGGCGGCAGCAAGCGCACGACGCCATCGATCTCGGGCGCATCACCAAAACTTCGGCCCACGCCACCACGACGGCCCATGGCCGGCGCATTGTCCACCAAGACCTGCATGGTGGAACCCACGCGCTGGTGCAAGCGGGTAATCGACACCTCTTCGGCCACCGCCATGAAGCGGGCTCGGCGTTCTTCACGCAACGCTTCGGGCAACATGCCCGGCAAATCATTGGCCGTGGCCCCTTTCACGGGGCTGTAGGCAAAGCAACCTGCGCGATCGATTTGCGCTTCACGCAAAAAGCCCAACAGGTGCTCGAATTCTTCTTCGGTCTCGCCCGGGAATCCCGCGATGAAGGTGCTGCGAATCACCAGCTCGGGGCACAGTTCGCGCCAGTGCTGGATGCGCTCCAGGTTCTTCTCGCCGCTGGCCGGGCGCTTCATGCGCTTGAGCACATCGGGGTGACTGTGTTGAAAAGGCACGTCCAGATAAGGCAACACCAGGCCCTGCGCCATCAAGGGAATGATGTCGTCCACGCTCGGGTACGGGTAAACATAGTGCAAACGCACCCAAGCATCGTGCTCGCGGGCCATCTCGCCCAATGCCTGCACCAACTCGAGCATGCGGGTTTTGACCGGCTTGCCGTCCCAAAAACCCGTGCGGTATTTCACATCCACCCCATAGGCCGAGGTGTCTTGGCTGATGACCAGCAGCTCTTTCACACCGCCTGCAAACAAGGCTTTGGCTTCTTTCAGCACATCACCAATCGGGCGCGACACCAAATCGCCACGCATGGAGGGAATGATGCAAAACGTGCAGCGGTGGTTGCAGCCTTCGCTGATTTTCAGGTACGCATAGTGTCGAGGTGTGAGCTTGAGGCCCGCCTCGCCAAAACCACCCGGCACCAAATCGAGAAACGGGTCGTGGGGCTTGGGCAAATGCGTGTGCACCGCATCCATCACCTCTTGCGTGGCATGCGGCCCGGTCACCGCCAGCACGCTGGGGTGCATTTCCAGTACCATGTTGCCGCCGCCTTCGCCCGTTTTAGCCCCCAGGCAACCGGTCACGATGACCTTGCCGTTTTCGCTCAGGGCCTCTGCAATGGTGTCTAGGCTTTCCTTGATGGCTTCGTCAATGAACCCACAGGTGTTGACGATGACGAGGTCAGCGCCTTCAAAGGTTTTGGAGGTTTGGTAACCCTCGGCGCTCAGTTGCGTCAGGATCAGCTCGGAATCGGTCAGCGCTTTGGGGCAACCCAGGCTGACAAAACCCACTTTAGGGGTCGGGAGGCGGGCAGTTGCGGTCATTTCACTCATCCCCCCATTGTCCCCGCAAAAACGACCAGGCTGTGACAAAACGGCATATTGCCCTTCTTATGTCTTCAAACCCATCGCGCCCAAAAACTGATCGGCATTTTTCTGAATCTGTTTTTGCACCTGCTCTTGCATTTGCGCCATGACGGTTTGGGAGGGATCGGCAAGTCCTGAAAACATGTTGTGCAGCAGCGGCGTCTGCCACGCCATGAACTGCGTCCAAACCTCCGGGCTGAGGGTCGGGCTGGATTGGCCCAATTTGCTTTGCCAGTCCATGAAGGACTGGACATGGTTTTCCAGATAGGAACCCATGTGTACCTGCATGGCATGGCCATAGAAACGGATGATATTGGACAACACCGCTTCGCTGAACATCGGCACACCCGCAGACTCCTCCTCCAAAATGATTTGCAACAAAATGGAACGCGTCAGGTCTTCGCCGGTTTTGGCATCGACCACCAACAAGGGCTCTGAGGCCATGACCAGTTTTTTAAGCTCGGACAAGGTCACGTAACTGGACGTCTGCGTGTCGTACAGGCGGCGGTTCGGGTATTTTTTGATGGTGCGAGCCACCGAGGGTGGCGGTTCGGGCCTGCTGGCCGTCTTCTCAGACCGGGCGGTCTTCGTGAGTTGGGACGATTGAACGGGAGATTTGGCGGGCAAAGAAAACTCCTGGTGACAGGCAGCCCATGAAAAATCTGCTGCAATGCACCATTTTAGGCGCACACTTTGGAGCTTGTCGCCTTGGTTAACCCTGAGCTTTTCGGGGGTGGAGCCAACGCCAAACACACAAGACTGCGTGCATTTTTGTTGCGTCGCCAGCCGATTTACCCTCTTTACCTGCGAAAATAGTCAACTATGTTCACCGGAATCATCACCGGCGTGGGGCGAATCGTCGCCATCCACGACCTGGGTCGCTCTTTACACCACGGCAAGCGCCTCACCATCGAGGCGCCTGCCGGGTACCTTGACGATGTGGGCTTGGGCGACAGCATCGCCTTGAACGGCGCTTGCATGACCGTCACCACCTTCAGCCCCGAAAGCCAACAGTTCACCATCGACATTTCGGCCGAATCTCTGGACAAAACCAGCGGCCTTGACCAAGAAGGCACCGTCAACCTCGAAAAAGCGCTGCGTGCCCACGACCGACTGGGTGGGCACATCGTGTCGGGCCACGTCGACGGCGTGGGACACATCAGTCACTTCGAGCAAATCGGCGAAAGCTGGGAGTTGCGCGTCTTGGCACCGCACATGCTGGCCAAATACCTGGCTTACAAAGGCTCGATCACCGTCAACGGTGTGAGCCTCACGGTCAACCGAGTGGCCGATCTGGCCGATGGCTGCGAAATCAGCATCAACCTGATCCCCCACACCGTGGACAACACCGCCCTTGGCAGCCTCAAAGCGGGCAGCCGGGTCAACCTCGAAATCGACACCGTGGCCCGCTACGTAGAGCGCATGCTCAGCGCAGGCCTGACCCAGAAAGACACCGCATGAACGCCCCCGAGAAACTGACCCCCGTGGCGATCTCGCCCGTCGAAGAGATCGTGGCCGAGATGAAAGCCGGTCGCATCGTGATCCTGGTTGACGAAGAAGACCGTGAAAACGAAGGCGATCTGGTCTTGGCATCTGACCATGTCACGCCCGAAGCCATCAACTTCATGGCCCGTTTTGGCCGTGGCCTGATTTGCCTCACGCTCACCCGCGAGCGCTGCGAATTTTTGAAGTTGCCGCCCATGGCGGCGCGCAACGGCACCGTCTACAGCACGGCCTTCACCGTGTCCATCGAAGCTGCGGAAGGTGTGACCACCGGCATCTCGGCCGCTGACCGGGCCAAGACGGTGCAAGTGGCAGTGGCCAAGGCCAGCCATCCCACCGACCTGGTGCAACCCGGTCACATCTTCCCGCTGCAAGCCGTTGACGGCGGCGTGCTCATGCGTGCAGGCCACACCGAAGCCGGTTGCGACCTGGCCGCCATGGCCGGCTGCAGCGCATCGTCCGTGATCTGCGAGATCATGAAGGACGACGGCACCATGGCCCGCCTGCCCGATTTGCAAATTTTCGCAGCCGAACATGGCTTGAAGATAGGCACCATCGCTGACCTGATTCAATACCGCAGCCGCAACGAGTCGCTGGTCGAGCGGATTGGCAGCCGCACGCTGCAAACGGCCCATGGCGAATTCACCGCCCACGCTTTTCGCGACCAACCCAGCCAAACCGTGCACCTGGCCTTGGTCAAAGGCCAATGGTTGCCCGAATCGGAAGTGGCTGTGCGCGTGCACGAGCCGCTGTCGGTGCTTGACGCCCTTGAAGTCAACCGGGCCATGCATTCCTGGAGCCTGGACGCAAGCTTGAAATACATCAACGCCCAAGGCTGCGGTGTTGCCGTGCTGCTCAACTGCGGCGAATCACCAGACCAACTGCTGGCCCAGTTTGAAGGCCGTGCCCGTTCGGCCCAAGCCCCTGAGCGCGGCAAGATGGACTTGCGCACCTACGGCGTGGGCGCGCAAATCCTGCGCGAATGCGGCGTGAACAAAATGCGCCTCATGGGCAACCCGCGCCGCATGCCCAGCATGACCGGCTACGGCCTCGAAATCACTGCTTACATCTCCAAGGAATGAACATGCAAGACGCCAACAAAGGCCAAGCCGAAGAACTTGACGGCCAGTTTCTGCACATCGGCATCGTCCAAGCCCGCTTCAACGAAGACATCACCAATGCCTTGGCCAAGGCTTGTATTGCCGAGCTTGAAGCGCTGGGTGTGAGCAGCATTGACCACGTCATGGTGCCCGGAGCCTTGGAATTGCCTGTCGCTTTGCAAGCCATGGCCGAGCGGGCCGAATACGACGCCTTGATTGCGCTGGGTTGCATCATCCGTGGCGAGACTTACCACTTTGAATTGGTGGCGAACGAGTCCGGCGCCGGTGTCAGCCGCGTGTCCCTCGACTACAACCTGCCCATTGCCAACGCCATCTTAACCACCGAGAACCTCGACCAAGCCATCGCCCGCCAGACCGAAAAAGGCCGAGACGCAGCCCGCGTGGCGGTTGAAATGGCCTGCATCATGGACGACCTGGCCGCCGACATGGCCGATTTGCCAGACGACACCGACGAAGAAAAACAAGCCTGATGACCGACTCGACCAGCATGCCCGAAACCGCCAACGAAGGCTCACCACCTGCCGCTGCCGGCACGCGCAAATCCTCAGCGAAACCTGCACGCAGCCGCTCGCGTGAGTTTGCACTGCAAGCGCTTTACCAGTTCATCGTGGGCCGAAACGAAGCGTCCGACATCGACGTGTTCACCCGCGATCTGTCGGGTTTCCACAAAGCCGACTCGGCCCATTACGACGCCCTGCTTTACGGCTGCATCGAACAAGCTGCGGCTTTGGATGCCCTGATTTCGCCCAAACTCGATCGCAAATTTGCCGAAATCTCGCCCATCGAGCACGCCATCATGTGGATCGGCGTTTATGAAATGCAGCACTGCCTCGATGTACCCTGGCGCGTGGTGCTCAATGAATGCATTGAACTGGCCAAAGACTTTGGTGGCACCGACGGCCACAAGTACGTGAACGCCGTGCTGGGTGGCTTGGCCCCCGAATTGCGCAGTGCCGAAGTACAAGCCGACCGCCAATCTGGCCGCGCCAAATAAAACCCATACACCAGACACCATGCGCATCTCTGAGCGAGCCGAGCGAATCGAACCTTTTTGGGTGATGGAAGTGGCCAAAGCCGCCTCGCAAAAAGCCCGCGAGGTCGCGCTCACCGACCGTCCCGTGGTGTTCCTGAACATTGGCGAACCCGACTTCACCGCCCCAACCCGCGTGCAAAAAGCCGCGTTGGCGGTGATCGAATCAGGCCAAACTCAGTACACACCCGCGCTGGGCCTTGACGCCTTGCGCCAAGCCATCAGCGGCTGGTACGCGCAGCGCTTTGGCGTGCAGGTGCCCGCCAGCCGGATCGTGGTCACGGCGGGCGCTTCGGCGGCGCTGCAACTGGCGTGTCTGGCCCTGATTGACCGGGGTGACGAAATCCTCATGCCCGACCCCAGCTACCCCTGCAACCGACACTTTGTGAGCGCAGCCGAAGGCACGGCCGTGCTGGTGCCCACCACCGCAGAAGAACGCTTTCAATTGAGTGCTGCCAAAGTGGCCGCCGCTTGGAGGCCGCAAACCCGTGGCGTTTTATTGGCCTCGCCCTCCAACCCCACGGGCACCTCCATCGACCCGGCCGAGCTGGCCCGCATTGTCGATGTTGTGCGCAGCCATGGCGGCATCACCCTGATCGACGAGATCTACCTGGGCTTGAGCCACGACGCGCAGTTTGGCCAAAGCGCGTTGGCCTTGGGCGACGATGTCATCAGCATCAACAGCTTCAGCAAATACTTCAACATGACCGGCTGGCGCCTGGGCTGGCTGGTGGTGCCAGAGCAGCTCACGCCCGTGCTCGAGCGCCTGGCGCAAAACCTGTTCATCTGTGCCAGCACCGTGTCGCAACAAGCGGCTCTGGCCTGCTTTGAGCCCGAGAGCCTGGCCGAATACGAGCGCCGCCGCGCCGAATTCAAAGCCCGTCGCGATTACTTCATCCCGGCACTGAACGAACTGGGCCTGACCGTTCCCGTCGCCCCCGATGGCGCGTTTTACGCCTGGGCCGACTGCACCGCCGCCTGCCAAAAGCTGGGCCTCAAAGACAGCTGGGACTTTGCCTTTGCCGCGTTGGAACACACCCATGTGGCCATCACGCCCGGGCGCGACTTTGGCACCGACCAGACCGCCCGCTTTGTGCGCTTTTCCACCGCCAACTCCATGGCTGAGCTGCAAACCGCCATCGCTCGCCTGAAAGCCTGGTTGCAACCATGAGCACATCTAGCCTTGCCTCTTCAGCGTTTGAGCACCCCATCCGCATTTATTGGGAAGACACCGACGCGGGCGGTATTGTGTTTTATGCCAACTACCTCAAGTTCTTTGAACGCGCCCGCACCGAATGGCTGCGCGCCTTAGGCTTTGGCCAGCAGGCATTGCGCGACACCTCGGGCGGCATGTTTGTCGTGAGCGAAACCGCCGTCAAATACCACTCGCCTGCCCGCTTGGACGACACCCTGGTTGTGACCGCTGAGTTGCAAACCGGCGGCAAAGCCAGCCTGAGCATTGCCCAGCGCGCTTACTTGCGCACGCCCAACCAAAACGACCGCCTGTTGGCCGAAGGCACCATCCGCCTGGGCTGGGTCGACAGCACCACCTTGAAACCCGGCCGCATCCCGGCCCCTGTTCTGGAAGCCCTGAAATGAACCAAGACATGTCCATCGTCTCGCTGTTGCTGGAAGCCAGTTTTGTGGTGCAGCTGGTGGTGCTGATTTTGCTCGGCATCTCGGTGTCCAGCTGGGCGGCCATTGTGCGCAAAATCACCGCCATCAAACGCATCAAAAGCCTGAACGAAGAGTTTGAGCGCGTCTTCTGGTCCGGAACCAGTTTGAACGAGCTGTTCAACGCCGCCAGTCAGAACGCCAAACTCTCCGGCCCCATGGAGCGCATTTTTGCCAGCGGCATGCGCGAATACCAAAAACTGCGCGAACGCCGCATCAGTGACGCTGGCACTTTGCTCGACGGCGCACGCCGAGCCATGCGGGCGAGCTTTCAGCGCGAAATGGACGTGGCCGAATCGCAACTCGCCTTCCTCGCGTCGGTCGGCTCCATCTCGCCTTACGTGGGTTTGTTTGGCACGGTGTGGGGCATCATGCACGCCTTCACCGGCTTGGCCAGCTTGCAGCAAGTCACGCTGGCGGTGGTGGCTCCCGGCATTGCCGAAGCCCTGGTGGCCACCGCCATCGGCTTGTTCGCCGCCATCCCCGCCGTGCTGGCCTACAACCGGTTTTCTCACGATGTTGATCGCATCGCCATCAAGCTTGAAACTTTCATCGAAGAGTTCTCCAACATCCTGCAGCGCAGCCTGGGCTCGACCGGCGGCAGCGGCTCGGCCTCTGGCTATTGATCGGAGTGCGCCATGCCATCCCCCTCTTCCCGAAGCCGCGGTCGCCGCACCATCTCCGAGATCAACATGGTGCCCTTCATCGATGTGATGCTGGTGCTGCTGATCATCTTCATGGTCACCGCCCCCATGATCACCCCCAGCATGGTCGATTTGCCCAGTGTGGGCAAAGCCGCCAAGCAGCCCGACAAAGTGGTCCAGGTGGTGATCCAAAAAGACGAGCGACTGGAACTGGTCAGCGACGGCAAGACCGACAGCGCCACTTTGGGCAGCGCCGCCGCCAGTGTCAAACGCTTGGTGGGCGACGACACCAACACCGCTGTGGTCATCAGCGCGGACCGCAGCGTCAAGTATGAAGTCGTGGTCAAAGTCATGGACAGCCTGCAGCGTGCGGGCATTGCCCGTGTGGGCCTGTCGGTGCAACTGGCCCCCTGAAAGTCACCCCCTTGAGCGCCAAACACGCCCCCCATCTGGAGTTCGCTCCCTCGGCTGCACCGGGCATGGGCCGCGCTTGGGTGGTGGCCATTGCAGCGCACCTGGCCTTGTTCCTGGCGCTGGGCCTGGCCACCGCTTGGAAAACCCAGCCCCAGACCGTGCAAGCCGAAGCCGAGCTGTGGTCGGCTGTGCCGCAAGCGGCAGCCCCCAAACTGCAAGAACCTGCGCCACGGCCACCCGAGCCCGAGCCCAAGCCCGAACCTCCTCCGAAGCCGGCACCTCCCCGGCCCGCGCCCGAACCGAAGCCTGACAACAGCCTGCGCGATGCCCAAATTGCGCTCGAAAAGAAAAAGGAAGAAGACAAGAAAAAGCAGGAAGCCGCTGAACGTCAGCGCAAGGCGCTTGAGAAGAAGAAAAAAGAGGCCGAGGACAAGGCAGCGCAATTAAAAGCAGCCAAAGAAAAGGCCACCAAGGACAAGGCGGCGCAGGAAAAAACCGCTCAAGAAAAGAAAGAACTGGAAAAGAAAAAAACCATTGAAAAAGCCAAGGTCGACGAAAAAATACGCCAGCAGGAACAAGCTCGCCAAGAGGCCCAGGACAAGGCTGACGATGCAAGCGCCCAAGCCATGCGCCAAGAAAACCTGCAACGCATGCAAGGCATGGCCGGGGCATCGGGCGGCCCGAACGCCACGGGAACTGCGCTCAAATCGTCAGGTCCCTCGGCCAGTTATGCGGGACGCCTCGTGGGCCGCATCAAACCCAACATCACTTACCCCGGCGACGTGGTCGGAAACCCGCGCGCCGAAGTGGAAGTGCGTGTGGCAGCCGACGGCACCATCACCAGCCGCCGTATCGTGCAGTCCAGCGGCAACAAGGCCTGGGACGATGCCGTACTTCGGGCCATCGACAAAACCGAAATTCTGCCCAAAGACACCGATGGTCGAGTTCCTCCCTTCATTGTGCTGGGGTTCCGGCCGCTGGATTGACAAAGAAAAAACGCCGCCATCTTCACAAGCCTCAACCGCTTGCGCTCAAGGTGGCTTGAACCGCCCCGTTCCACTATGATGGTCTGGTGGTGTCAAGCTTGGCCTTGAACTGACGATACACACAACACGACTTCCATCGCGGGCCTGCTGACAGGCCCGAGCCACCGCGTTCCGAGACCAACGACATGCTGAAAATTATCGGTATTTGCTTAGCCACTGCTGGGCTGGGTCTTTACTCAAATCTAGCCTTGGCCCAAGCGACGCCAGCCAAAGGGTGCTTTGTGGCCCATTTCAAGTCCTTGGCCTTGAAAACCCACAGTCCGGATATGCGTGCGGCTTTGGCAGAAAAGTGGCTGCAATTGAATGCCCCCAGCTGCACCAAGGCACAGTTGTCCGCGCTTCAGGGCAACAGCCCCAGTTGGCTGGGCAGCGCCTTGACGCAGGAAATCGCCTCCATTTTGGAGGGCGCCATTGAAGCCAACATCGCCGGAAACCCTGAATTGATGGCGCGACTTTATGAGTCCTCGGGCAAAGAAGTTCAAAGCGGCAGCGTGACCCTGACCAACCCGGCCGCCCGCGCCCCCGTGGTGCAACCCATGGCCAACAATGGCGTGATTGCGGGCAGTGCGAACTACGGCAACATTTCGGGCAACACCACCTTGAATCAAAACACCAACAACCTGAGCAATGCCAACAGCATCGCCAGTCCTGCCAACAGCAGCAGCGGCGCCAATTCAAGCAACAACGCGATGGCTCAGGGCGGCACAGCAGCCACCAACCCTCCGGGCCGGCCGTCGGCCCCGCGTTGAAACCCAAAACATGCAGGCTGGCATCGCTCGACGTGTCTGGGCAGCGTCAACGCTGAAGGGCGCATGCGCGCATGGAACTCGGCCAGCGGCTGCGTGCAAACCCGTTCAGCCGCTTCAGTCGTACACAATCCGCGCCTGCCCTTGCTCGCCCTGTGCCATCCAGCTGGCCAGTGCCGCATCAGAGGGGAAAAATTTGGCGGCGTCCCCCAGCGCCAGCTCGGCGCGGGCGACCAAGTCTTCATTGCGCCGCTCCAGCGCCAAGCGCACGGGCAAGCCGCGCACCAGATCGCCCTGGTCGGTCTGCTCGCGCTGTGCAGGGAACTCTCTGACCAAACGGGCGATGTCGGGCGCATGGCCATTCACAGCCACGCGCAGGTATTTGCCATAGCGGCAGCGGGCCGCGCCCAAGTCCATGATCTGCTCGATCTTGAGGCGGAAACCACCCGAAAAACGGTCCGCCTGCATCTTGGCGGTGACGATGATGAGTTCATCGTCTTTCAGCAAATGTTTGGCCGAGTTGATCAGGGCTTCGTCGGCCGTGGCTTCCATCATGGCCGTTTTGTCGTCGAGCTTGAAAATCGCCACCTTGCCGCGCTGGCCATTGATGATGCGCAGGTCGCTCACGATGCCCGCCAACACCATCGATTCGCGGCTGTCGATCAAATCATCGATCTTGCGGCGTGCAAACTGGCGCACCTCGCGCTCTACCGCGTCAAACAAATGGCCCGACAGGAAGAAGCCCACGGCCGTTTTTTCGAGCAGCAGGCGCTCTTTGATGCCCCAGGGCATGACCTCGACCAAATCGGGCTCTTGCGTGCTGGAGCCGTGCGAATCGTCGCCCAGCGTGTCGAACAAGCCGCCCTGGTTGGCGTTGGCTGTGGCGGCATTCGAGAATTCGAACGCCCGGTCAATGCTGGCCGACAAGGCGGCGCGGTTCATGTGCAGCGAGTCAAAGGCCCCGGCCTTGATGAGCGCATCCACCGTGCGCTTGTTGATGCGGGTGCGGTCAACGCGCACGGCAAAGTCAAACAGACTGGTGAACGGGCCGCCTTCGGTGCGGGCGGCCACGATGGCGTCGATGGCTTGCTGACCCGTGCCCTTGATGGCCCCCAAGCCGTAGCGGATGATCTTGTCGGTCACCGGTTCAAAGCGGTGCGTGCCCCGGTTCACATCGGGCGGATCAAAGCGGATACCGAACTTCAGGGCGTCTTCGTAAAGCACCTTGAGCTTGTCGGTGTCGTCCATCTCCACCGTCATGTTGGCGCAGAAGAACTCGGCGGTGTAATGCACCTTGAGCCAGCCTGTGTGGTAGGCCAGCAGTGAATAAGCGGCGGCGTGCGACTTGTTGAAGCCATAGCCCGCAAACTTCTCCATCAAGTCAAAAACCTCGTCGGCTTTTTCCTGAGGGATGTTGTGGGTGGCGAGTGCACCGGCGCGGAATTTCTCGCGGTGCTCGGCCATCTCTTCGGCCTTTTTCTTACCCATGGCGCGGCGCAGCAAATCCGCACCACCGAGCGAGTAACCGCCCAGAATTTGTGCGGTCTGCATCACCTGCTCTTGGTAGACCATGATGCCGTAGGTCTCGCTCAGCATCTCGGCCACCGCCGGGTGCGGGTACTCAACCTCTTCGCGGCCGTGTTTGCGCGCCACAAAGCTGGGGATCAGGTCCATGGGGCCTGGACGGTACAGCGCGTTCAGGGCGATCAGGTCTTCAAGGCGGCTCGGACGCGCGTCACGCAGCATGCCTTGCATGCCGCGGCTTTCAAACTGGAACACGGCCTCGGTCTTGCCGTCCGAGAACAATTTGTAGGTCTGCACGTCGTCAAGCGCGATGTTCTCAAAGGCGAAATTCTCCTGGCCCTTGTGCCGCTTCATGATGAACTCGCGGGCGATCTCCAAAATGGTGAGCGTGGCCAAGCCCAAAAAGTCGAACTTCACCAGACCTGCGGCTTCCACGTCATCCTTGTCGTACTGGCTCACGGCCGACTCGCTGCCGGGCTGCTGGTACAGCGGGCAAAAGTCGGTCAGCTTGCCCGGCGCAATCAACACGCCCCCCGCGTGCATGCCCACATTGCGGGTCATGCCCTCGAGCTTTTGCGCCAGCTCGATCAAGGTCTTGACGTCCTCTTCGCGCTCAATGCGCTCGGCCAGGATCGGCTCCATGGCAATGGCGTAGTTGTTCTTATCTCCCTCTTTGGGGGTTGCTGGTGGGTATTGCAGCGTGACAGACATGCCAGGCTTGTTGGGAATGAGCTTGCTGATGCCGTCGCAAAAGGTGTAACTCATGTCGAGCACGCGGCCCACGTCTCGGATCGCCGCACGCGCAGCCATGGTGCCAAAGGTCACGATCTGGCTGACGGCGTCGCGGCCGTATTTGTCCTTCACATAGTCGATCACCCGGTCCCGGTTGCCTTGGCAAAAGTCAATGTCGAAGTCGGGCATGGACACCCGCTCGGGGTTTAAAAATCGCTCAAACAACAGGTTGTACTGCAAGGGGTCAAGGTCGGTGATCTTGAGCGCATAAGCCACCAAAGAGCCCGCTCCCGAACCCCTGCCCGGGCCTACGGGGCAACCATTGGCCTTGGCCCACTGAATGAAGTCACCCACGATCAAGAAGTAGCCCGGAAAACCCATCTTCAAGATGGTGTTCAGCTCAAACTCCAGACGCTCCACATAGCGCAGACGTTTCTCGTTGCGCTTGGCTTCGACCGGGTACAGATGGAGCAATCGCGCCTCAAGACCTTCGAAAGACACATGCCGGAAATAGTCTTCGACCGACATGACCACACCTTTCACCGGTGGAATCGGGAAGTCTGGCAGTTGAGGTTTGCCCAACACCAGTGTCAGGTTGCAACGTTTGGCGATCTCGAGCGTGTTGGCAATGGCGCTCGGCACATCGGCAAACAAGGCGCACATTTGCGCGGTGGACTTGAAATACTGCTCGCGCGTGAAGCGGCGCACCCGGCGCTGGTTGGCCAGGATTTCGCCCTCCGAGATGCACACCCGCGCTTCGTGGGCTTCGTAATCGTCGGGCCCATGAAACTGCACCGGGTGCGTGGCCACTACCGGCAAACCCAAACGTGCGGCCAGCGCCACGGCACCCGCCACTTGCGGCTCATCTTCCGGACGGCCTGCGCGTTGCAACTCCAGATAAAAACGGTGTGGGAAAATCGAGCCCAACTGCAGCGCCACATCGGCCGCCTTGTCGGTGTCGCCCTGCACCAGCGCTTGACCCACTGGCCCGGCTTGCGCACCCGACAGCAAAATCAGCCCTTCAGACAACTCTTGCAGCCAAGCCAGCTTGACCACGGCCACGCCTTTGAGCACGTTCTGGGTCCAGGCGCGGGCCAACAACTCACACAGGTGCAAGTAACCCCGGTGGTTCTGCACCAACAGTGCCACCCGGCTGGTGGCACCGGAGTCGCCGCCCAGGCCTTCGAGGTTGATTTCGGCGCCGATGATGGGTTTGACACCCTTGGCCCGACCTTCCTTGTAGAACTTGACCGTGCCGAACAGGTTGTTCAGGTCGGTCATGGCCAGCGCGGGCTGGGCGTTTTGTGCCGCCATTTTGACCACATCGTCGATGCGACAAGTGGAGTCAACGACAGAAAATTCGGAGTGAAGGCGCAGGTGAACAAACATAGCGTGCATTGTAGAAGGTCAACCTGTTGCAAAAGGTGTGCGATTTCAGTCGCGCAAGACCTGCAGCACCTCGGAGCGAAATTCGCGCCCATACAAAATCAAGACCACCAAGGCCGTGGCCAGCACCAGTGCCATGGGCGAGAAAAACCAGGCCATGGCGGCAAATGAAAAGTAATAAGCCCGCAAACCATCGTTAAAAGTCTCAGCGGCGGCGCTCACCAAATTACCCGCCCGCTCGGCAAAGTGTTGGCGGTCATACTGTTTGCCGTCAAAATCTTCGGGCGAAGGCATGGCCCCGATGACCAGCGCCACAAAGGTGTACTGCCGCATTGACCAAGAGAAACGGAAAAACGCATACACAAAGATGCCGACCATCACCAAAATCTTGAGTTCAAAGACCAGCAAAGGCGTAGGCTGAGCGAACGGGATTTCACCTACCAACTCAGCGGCTTTGTCGGTGGTGCCCAGCAAAGCAAAAAGACCACCGATGATGATGATGCTGGTCGATGAAAAAAAGGCCGGGGTTTGGGACAGGTTTTGGGTGATCACGCCGTCCAGCACCCGGGGATCACGCCGTGTGGCTTGCATCATCCACATTTGACGGTAGCGGTTGGTCGTGGCGATCAGGCTTTGATCGCGCAGACCACGCACCTTGGCAAGCCAGGCATAGCCCACCCACAAAGCAAAAAATGTGATCAGTGCCAGCCAATCGGGCCAAGGCAGCATGGTGATGATTTTCATGCTGCCATGCTAACCGAGGTGGGGCCGCTCTTGCGAGAGCGTGCCCCTCCCATCAAAGTGTAATCAGCCGCGCAGCTTGGCCGCCATTCCAGCCACCCGTTCGCCGTAAGCTTTGGCAGTGTCCAGGTCACCTTGGGGGATGTCTTCGGCCGGACTGGTGGGGCCCACTTGCGCCATCAGGCCGGAGTTGGAGCCAATGCGGTTGATGGTGCCGTCGTTCATGGCGGGCTGACCCACCCACACCATGCCCTGTTGCATGGCCAGGGTGATGAAGTATTGGATGGTGGACAGCTTGTCGCCGCTGGGGCTGGCCGAGATGGTGAAGCCACCCGCGACCTTGTCTTTCCAGGCGCTGGTGAACCAACGCTTGGAAGTGGCGTCGGCAAACTTCTTGAACTGCCAAGAGGCCATGCCCATGTAAGTGGGCGAGCCGAAAATGATCGCGTCGGCGGCATCCAATGCGGTCCAGTCGGCGTCGGTGAGGTTGCCATCGGCATCAATCGCGATCACTTGCGCGTTGGCGCCTTGGGCCGCAAATTGGGCCACGCGTTGGGTGTGGCCGTAGCCGGAATGGTAGACAACAATGGTTTTAGCCATGGGAAAAGCTCCTGAAAAAAGACAGCGGGTTAAGAAAGAAAAATCAGGCGGCCAGATCGAACACCAGGACTTCGGCGTCCTGGCCATCGCTCAAGGCCAAAGAAGACTCGGCTTGCAGCATGGCCGCGTCGCCCGCCATCAGTGCTTGGCCATTGACCTGCAGCGCACCACGCACCAAAAACACATACGCCTTGCGCGCCGGATTCAAAGGCAAAGTGGCCATTTCAGGGCCATTGAAGAGGCCCGAGTACATGCGGGCGTCGGCGTGTATTTCAACCGTGTGTGCAGCTGCCTGGGCGTCTGATCCAGGCGCAGCCACCAAAGCCAGTTGCCCACGCTTGGCACTCTCGGGCACCGACTTTTGCTCGTAACCGGGTTCGATGCCGGTCACATTGGGCTCGATCCAGATTTGCAAAAAATGGGTCTGCTCACCCTCGGCGTGGTTGAACTCGCTGTGTTGCACGCCGCTGCCCGCACTCATGCGCTGCACATCACCGGGCGGAATACCCTGAACATTCCCCATGCTGTCCTTATGGGCCAAATTGCCGGACAGCACGTAGCTGATGATTTCCATGTCGCGGTGGCCGTGCGTGCCAAAACCGGTGCCGGGGGCAATGCGGTCTTCATTAATGACGCGCAGATTGCCAAAGCCCATGTGGGCAGGGTCAAAGTAATTGGCAAAAGAAAAGCTGTGAAACGACTTGAGCCAGCCGTGGTCGGCGTAGCCGCGTTCGGAGGATTTGCGGATGTTCAGCATGGGGGTGTCCTTTCAAAGTCTTGAAGGTTTGTGCCTCGACAAGTTTTGAACTTTAGCCCGACAGGGGGGCTTGAAAGTTGCCATGGTTTGCTGGCATCATTCAAAGCAATTGAACGATTGACCAACCACCATGCAAACACCCCGCGACTGGCTGACCCCCGAAGCCCTGCTCATGCTCCAAACCATTGAGCAACAGGGCAGCTTTGCCGCCGCTGCCCGGGCCCTGAACCTAGTGCCCAGCGCCCTCACCTACCGGGTGCGCCAGCTCGAAGACGCGCTCGATGTGCTGCTGTTTGACCGCAGTGCCCGCCAAGCGGTGCCCACAGCCGCCGGGCGCGAATTGTTGCGCGAAGCCTCCCGCTTGCTTGACGACATGGACGCGGTGGCCAACCGCGTGCGCCGTGTGGCCACGGGCTGGGAGGCAGTGTTCACCGTGGCGGTAGACAGCATCGTCTCGCGCAGCGTGGTCATGGACCTGTGCGCCAGCTTTTTGGCGCTGGGTGCACCCACCCGGCTGCGACTGCGCTACGAGACCCTGTCGGGCACGCTGGCCGCGCTCAGCTCGGGCCAAGCCGATCTGGCGCTGGGCGTGGTGCTGGAGCCTGGCCTGAAAACCGACCTGCGGCACGCGGTGCTGGGTGAGGTCGCTTTTGTGTATGCCGTGGCCCCGCACCACCCGCTGGCCCAAGCGGCCGAGCCGCTGACGGACGCCAACTTGCAGCAGCACCGCGCCGTGGCCGTGGCCGATTCGGTCAGCCGGGGCACGGGGCTGACCATCGGGCTGCAAGGGGGGCAAGACGTCTTCACCGTGCCCGACATGCCGAGCAAACTCGAAGCGCAATTGCGCGGTCTGGGGGGTGGTTTTTTGCCCGAATCGCTGGCCAGACCTTACATCGACAAGGGTGTGCTGGTGGCCAAGCAGGTTCACACCCCGCGCAGCAACACCTGCCACCTGGCCTGGCGAGACACCCCTCAAACGCCCGCCGGACAAGCCCTGCGCTGGTGGTTGATCCAACTGGAGCGTTCCGCCACGCGCGAGGCCCTGTTGCAACCTGTCCACCGTGTGTGAAATCGACCACCGCCACCGACATCGGGGATAACCCACCCGGGCGGTTTCAAGGCCCTTTTCTCAGCTAAAGTGACCCCATGAACACACCACACATCGCCATCATCGGTGTCGGCATGGCCGGCGTCGCTTGCGCACGCACTTTGCGCCAAGCCGGCCACAACGTCACTTTGTTCGAAAAAAGCCGAGGCTTGGGGGGCCGCATGTCCACCCGCGCCAGCGCCTTTGGTGGTTTTGACCACGGGGCGCAGTACTTCACCGTGCGCGATCCGCGTTTTGAGCTGGCCATTGCCACCGCCCCCGGTGTGTGCAAACCCTGGAGCGCCAACGCCGTGCGCGTGCTTGACCCCAATGGCCGCGTGATCGAGGCGGGCCTGCCCGGCGGCGAGCGCCACTGGGTGGCCACCCCGGGCATGAACGGCTTGGTCAAAGCCTGGGCCGCCCCCTTGGTCGAAGACGGCAATGTGCAACTGCAAACCCATGTCACGCACATCTCACCCGACCCCCTGAAGAAAAACGGCTGGCAACTGCACACCGAAAGCGATGACGGTGGTCAGCACATTTACGCTGGTTTTGACCAAGTCATCCTGGCCATCCCGCCCGCCCAAGCGCAGGCTTTGCTGGAGGCCTCAGGCCAAAGCGCCCTGGCCGAGCCCCTGAAAAATGTGCGTGTAGACCCTTGCTGGACGCTGATGCTGGCTTATCCGCAAGCCGTGCAGCCGGGCGTGATCACCATTGGCCCGCAATGGAACGCGGCGCGCAGCACGCACCACCGCATCGCCTGGATGGCGCGCGAATCGTCCAAGCCCGGGCGCGAGCGCATCGAGCGCTGGACCGTGCAGGCCAGCGCCCCTTGGTCAGCCGAACACGTCAACGACAGCCCCGATCGCGTCAAAGGTAAATTGATCAAGGCTTTTGCCGAAATCACCGGCATCCGCGTCACTCCGGACCTGGCTGTAGTGCATCGCTGGCTGTATGCCAAGACCGCCCAACCCTTGGGGGAGAGCCACCTGTGGTTCAAGGACCAGGGCATTGGCCTGTGTGGCGACTGGTGCTTGGGCCACCGGGTCGAAGACGCGTTCGTCTCTGGCTTGGAGCTGGCTTTGGCCGTGCTCAAAAAGCGCTGATCACCCGACGCTGACCCGGCATGGCTGAGGTTTACACAGGCCGGTTTGCGCCCTCGCCAACCGGCCTTTTGCATGCTGGCTCGCTGGTGGCGGCGCTGGCCAGTTGGCTGGACGCCCGCACCCACCGCGGCCAGTGGCTGGTGCGCATCGAAGACGTGGACACCCCCCGCTGCGTGCCCGGGGCAGACCAGGCCATCTTGCAACAACTGGCAGCCTGTGGCCTGGTGCCCGACGGCCCCGTGCTGTGGCAAAGCCAACGCGGCGACGCTTATGCAGCCGCCCTGCAAAGCCTGGTGAACCAAGGCTGGGCCTACCCCTGCGGCTGCTCGCGCAAAGAGATTGAATCGGCCCAAGCCGTGTCCCGGCACAGCGCCGCCGTGTACCCCGGCACCTGCCGTGAGGGCCTGAAGGGCAAACCCGCCCGCGCCTGGCGGCTGAATGTGCAGGCCGTGCAACAGGCCTTGGGCCTGCCCGCCATCACGCACTGGCGCGACCGCCGCTTGGGCGCACAGCAGCAAAACGTGTGCGCCGAAGTGGGCGACTTTGTGCTGCGCCGCGCCGACGGCCTGTGGGCCTACCAGCTGGCAGTGGTGGTGGACGACGCCGCGCAAGGTGTGAGCCATGTGGTGCGCGGTCAGGACCTGGCCGACAACACGGCCCGGCAAATCTTGCTGCAGCGCGCCTTGGGGCTGCCCACACCCCAGTACCTGCACACGCCCCTGGTGCTGGGCGCAGATGGCGAAAAACTCAGCAAACAAAACGGCGCATTGGCGCTGGACCTGACTGACCCCTTGAAGGCACTGGGTCAGGCGGCCCAAGTGCTGGGTTTACCCGCCCAGCAAGTTCTGAACAACTTTCTGTCGCAAGCGCAAGTCGCCTGGAGCCGCCAATTCATCTCGCGCGCAAGCTGAAGATTGGGAGGGCCGGGGCAGGGTGAGATGCTTCGAAAACAGTGCGGCAGATGACTCCTTTGGAATTCAAAACCGAAGGATTCGCCAGAATCTCAACAGGTAAAATCACAGCATTGCCATTGAGGCAGTTCATGACGTGAGCGCTTGGCGCCCGTTGCCACAAAAGCCTACGGCTTTGCTTGTCCGATTCAACACCCTCACACACCCATGACGCGAGCCCTGCCGCGTGCCAGCCTTTACAGCGCCAGCTTGGTGCGTTTTCTGACCGAAAACGCCTTGCTTGCGCCTGCCCGTCAGGCAGAGGATGTGGGGCAAAAACTGGGCGATTGGCTGGGTTTTCGGCAGGCCATTGCCCTGCATGCCGTGCTGCCCCCAGACACCGCCAGTGCGGCACCACCCGTCCCCCTGCCAGCGCATGTGCAGCGCATGGCCCTGATCGCCCCCGAGGCGCTGGTTAAGCATGTGGACAAAGTGCGCGCCCAATTGGTCGAGTCCATCACCCGAGGTGCCCCCGCGGGCTCGGGCCTGGCGCGCATCGACATGCCCGCCCCGGTGTTGGACGCGCCAGTGGAGATCAAGACCGCGTTTGAGCCCTACCGCCGCTTTGTGGCCGCCCACCAGCGGCAAATGGACGGCACGTTGCGCACCTTGCGTAACCAATTGCGCCTGCAGTTGAGCCAACGCGGCAGTGCAGGACAGCAACTGGCCGCACTGGACGCTGCTTTTGAAAACTGCCTCGCCGAACGCGAAGCGGCGCTGCTGGCCAAAACGTCCAAGCTGCTGGAAAAGCGCTTTGTGCAAGCCCTCAAGGCGCACATGCAGGCTCAGGCCCTGGCCACCGAAGCTGCCGATTCCATGGTAGATGCCACTGACGACATAGACCTCACTGACACAACACCAATCGACACCCCCAAGGCCGACCCAAGCACCTGGTTGATGCCACTTCGCCAAACCCTTCGCCAGGCCTTGCTGGCCGAACTCGACACACGGCTGCAGCCCACCCTCGGACTGCTCGAAGCCCTCACCTCTTTCGCCACACCCAAACCATGAAACGTTTTTCTTTTTTGATCGCTTTTAGTCTGGGCGCATTGGCCCTGATTTGGGTCGCGACGGCCGTGGCCAACAGCCACTTTTTGGTGCTGGTCATGACCCTTTTGATTGGCACTGTTTATGGTTTTGGTGCTTGGGAGCTGAGCCAATACCGCGCTACCACGAACGATCTCAACCAGGCTTTAGGCCAGGTCCCACCCGATCTGGCGCAGCTGACCGATTGGCTCGACACCTTGCCTGCGGCCTTGCAAAACCCCGTGTACCAGCGGGTACAAGGCGAGCGCGTGGCCCTGCCCGGCCCCGTGTTCACGCCTTATTTGGTGGGCTTGTTGGTGATGTTGGGCATGCTCGGTACTTTTTTGGGCATGGTGGTCACGCTCAACGGCGCGGTGTTCGCGCTCGAAGGCTCCAACTCCATAGCGGGTGTGCGGGCCGCGTTTTCCGAACCCATCAAAGGCCTGGGCCTGGCCTTTGGCACCTCGGTCGCGGGCGTGGCTACCTCGGCCATGCTGGGCCTGATGAGCAGCTTGGCCCGGCGTGAACGCGCCTTGGCTTCGCAGCACCTGGACACCCTGGCCCACACCCAGCTGCAGCGTTTTTCGCTCGCGCACCAGCGCCAGCAAAGTTACCAGGCGCTGGCGCAGCAAGCCCAGGCCCTGCCGCAAGTGCTGCAGCAACTGCAAGCCCTGATGGCACAAATCGCCAGCAGCACCCAGCAGACCCAAACGCAATTGCTGGCCAGCCAGCACAGCTTTCAACAACAGGTGCAGCTTGAAGTGCACCACGCCTACACAGGCCTGGCGCAGTCGGTGGACCAGTCGCTGCGCACCAGCCTTGGCCAAAGCCTGCAACTGGCCAGCGACGGCATTCGCCCCGTGGTGCAAGCCACCATGGCGCAGCTGGCCGAACAGGCCCAAAGCCTGAACGACCGCTTGCTGCACAACACCCAGCAGCAACTGGCCGAGGTGCACACGCAGCTCACGGCCACCGCCGCCGCGCTGGCCCACACCAGCGCCCAAACACTGAGCTTGCACGAACAAACAAGCACCCGCATGAGCGAGCGCGTGGGCCAAACCCTGGATGCCTTCGGCCAGAACTTCGAGCGCAGCGCCCAGGCCTTGGTCGCGCAAGTGGGCAGTGCCCAAACCCAGCGGCACGCCCTGCAAAGCAGCGCTGACCAGCAGCGCCTGGACAGTTGGCAAGCCGCTCTGCACCGCATGGCCGATGCGCTGCACCAGCAGTGGCAAACCTCGGGCACACACACCCTGGCCCAGCAACAAGCCATTTGTGACACCCTGGCACGCACCGCGCAAGACATCAGCAGCCACAGCCAAACCCAGGCCACCCAAACCCTGGCCGAGATCACCCGCTTGCTGGCCAGCAACGAAGCGCTGGTGCAAACGCGCATCGCCGCCGAAGCGCAGTGGACTGCCCAGCACAGCCAGCGCGCCGAAGAGCTCTCAGCCCTGCTGCGCGAGGAACTGACGGCCCTGCGCCAAGCCGAAGACGCGCGCGGCCAAGCCGCCGTGGCCCGCCTGGCCGAGCTGCAAAACACCGTCACAGCCCACCTGAGCACCCTGGGCACCGCCTTGGAAGCGCCCATCACCCGCCTCATCGAAACCGCCTCTGAGGCGCCCAAAGCCGCGGCCGAAGTCATTGGCCAGTTGCGCCAGGAAATCTCGGTGAGTGTGGCGCGCGACAACGCATTGCTCGAAGAACGCACCCGCATTCTGGGCACGCTCAGCACCTTGCTGGACGCGATCAACCACGCCTCGACCGAGCAGCGCGGCGTGATCGACGCCCTGCTGGTCAGCAGCCAGGCCTCGCTGGCGCAGACCAGCGAGCAGTTCCAGCAACACGTCGCGCTGGAAACCGGCAAGCTGGGCGACATCGCCGCGCAAGTCACGGCCAGCGCGGTAGACGTGGCCAGCCTGGGCGAGAGCCTGGGCTTTGCCGTGCGCGCCTTCAGCCAGACCAACGAACAACTCATGGCCCAGCTGCAGCGCATCGAACAGGCGCTGGGCCAATCGATGACGCGCAGCGACGAGCAACTGGCCTATTACGTGGCGCAGGCCCGCGAGATCATTGACCTGAGCATCGGCAGCCAAAAGGACGTGCTCGATGCCCTGCAACGCCGCACCGACTTGGCCACGGAACTGGCCACCGAAGGAGCGGTCTGATGCAGGAGCACGACGCCGACGTCGAAGCCACATCGGCCACCTGGATCTCGTTTGCCGACCTGATGACCGGCCTGCTGGGCGCGTTTGTGCTGCTGCTGGTGGGCGTGATGGCGGCGCAACTGGACATGGCCTCGCAGCTCGAAGTCGAGGTGCAAAAGCGCCAGATCGAAGAACAAAAACGCCTCTCTCTAGAAAACGCCCTGGCCATCCCGCTGGCCAGTGGCCGCATCACCCTGAACAACGGCCGCATTGGCATCAGCGGCAAATTGTTGTTCAAACTCAACTCCGACCAGCTCGAGCCCGAAGGCCGCCAGCTGCTCAAAAGCCTGGTGCTGCCGCTGCGCAGCTACCTGCAAACGCGTGACGAAATGCTCATGGTCAGCGGCTTCACCGATGACAAGGCGGTCACCAGCCGCAACCGCGAATTTGCGGACAACTGGGAACTCTCGGCCCAGCGCGCTCTCACCGTCACGCGCACCCTGATCGAAGAAGGCATGCCCGCGTCATGGCTGTTCGCCGCCGCCTTTGGCCAGGAGCAAGCCCTGGTGCCCAACACCAGCGAACAAGCCCGCGCACAAAACCGCCGCGTAGAAATGGCCCCGGTGCCCAAGGCCAGCAACGCAGCCCCTTCGGCCACATCAGCCCAAGCTGCCAAGGCTTCTCCCCAGACACCCGGCACGGCCCCACGAACTGCGCCATGACCCAAGCCACGCACATCACGCCCGAGGCGCTGCCCCCGCCAGCCGAAGCGCTCAAGCTGTCGCTATTTGAAGGGGCGAAAGCGGCCGAGATGGCGGCTTTGGCCGAAGAGGCGGCCCAACGGGACCCCGTGGGCTGGCACCACATCCAGGTGCTGGCCGAGCGCACCCGCACCCAAACAGGCCTGGTGCAAGTGCTGCTGCAAGCCAAGCTGAACTCGGCGCTTGGGCAGTTGCAGGCGCGGCTGGCAGCTCAAAAAAAGCAGCTCACACCGCCTGCCCGCCACACGCCATCGCCCTTGTCGGCCTTGCTGCGGGACATGGCAGCGCCCTCGGCCGAACGCCCCTTGAGCCCGAGCGGCCACGGACGCATGGACAACCCGCGCGTGGCGCTGTTCCGCCAGCAGTTGGGCAAGATCAGCGTGCAAAAACAAGTCACCCAAGCGATCGCCCAAGCCCCGCAAAACGCCGGGCCCATTAACTCGCACATGCTGGTGCTGCGCTCGCTGGGCCTGATGCGCGACCTCTCGCCCGACTACCTCAACCGCTTCATGGGTTATGTGGACACGCTCTTTTTTCTGGACTCGGCAGAGACGGTCAAAGTGACACCCCAAAAGGCCGTGACCGCGAGCAAAGCAGACCGCTGACGGCAGCTCGAGGCGCTCAGGCCACAGCAGCCGGTGCCGCAAAGCCGTTGCGCCCCGGAAACTCGGGGGCCAAAGTGCGCGCGTTGGGCATCTGGACCCACAGGCGCAGCATCTTGCGGTTGAGCTCGTGCACGCCGTGGTCTTCAAACCCGTTGCGCGAGTGCAGCACGGCGTAGTTGTTGGCGAACTGCAAGTCACCAGGCTCGAGCATCATGTCCAAACGAAAATCTGCGCGGTGCATGATCTCGTCAAACAAATCGAGTGCCTCGATTTCGACCTTGGACAACGGCAGATTGCAGATGTCATGGCCCAGCTCGATGTACTGGCGCAGGTAGCGGCAGCTGAGCTTTCCATCGTTGTGGCTGAAGATGGGCGACAGGCTGGGCTGGTCTTCGCACAGGTGAGAGAAATACCAAGTGCGGTAGTACAGGCCCAGATACTCCGGGTGCTTTTGCAAAATCTCGTTGTAAATCGCCGCCACGCTCACCAGCGAACTCAAGCCGCCCTGTTTGGCCTTGCGGATGCACAGCAGACCCACCACATCCGACGGGTCCGAGTGGTAGGGCAAATACAGATTGGTCTCGTAAACGCGGGTGGTTTTCTTCGTCGCATCGCCCACGTTCATGACCAGCCCCAGCAGCTCGCCCTTGGGGTTTTGCCGAACGGGCACACCCATGTGCAGGCCAATGCCGTAATAAAGAATCTGGATCTGCGCTTCGCTGTAGCGCTCCACAGGCAATCCGCGCAAAACCAGAAAGCCCCGACCGTTTTCCAGTTCATCGCTGTAGGCCTTTAGCTGCTGCGCCCAGTCACCGATGGGAAAGTCTTCTTTGCCAAAGCCCGGGAACTTCAGCCCTTGGGCTTGGACGTGGGCCAAGGCCGCGTCAAGAGTCGCCAGCACGGGCGCGCTCAGGTGGTGCAACCACGATGTGTCCCCCGCCATGTTCGCGCCCTTCCAGACGGCAGGTCCGGTGATGGCTTGTTTCATGATCAGGCCCATGGCAATTCCTTTGGTGTGTCTGACAGCAAAAACACAGCTTAATCGATGCCGGTGATCGCGCCGCCAACCCGCGGCAACACCACCCACTGCCCATCGAGCGCGTGGATGCGGATGCGTTGGTCAAACACCGCCTCAATGGCGGCGTGCGTGGCCGCGTCGCGCCCTGCGCCGTGGTGCACCACCCGGCCTTCGCGCATGACGACGATGTCGTCGGCATGCAGCGCCATGCCGATCTCGTGCAGCACACTGACCACCGTGGTGCCCTGCGCCAAGAGGCAGTGCACCTGTTCCAACCAGTCCACCTGGTGGGGCGGGTCCAGGTTGGCCAGGGGCTCGTCCATCAGCAAGGTGGGCGCATTGCCCGCCATGGCGCGGGCCAGCAGCACGCGTTGGCGCTCGCCGCCCGACAACTCGCCCAAGGTGCGCTCACGCCACTCCCAGGCCTGAGTAGCCTTGAGCGCGGCTTCCACCCTCTGCGCGTCTTGCACCGAAGGCGCAGCCAACCAGCTTTGGTGTGGCATGCGGCCCAGCATGGCCACGTCCCACACGCGCAAGTCCAGTGTGCTGGCTTCGCCCTGCCCCAGCCACGACAGTTGCAGCGCCTTTTGTTGGCGTGTGAGCGAGGCCAGCGGCTGACCCTGCCACAGCACTTGCCCGCTGTGCGGCAGCAAGCCCGCCAGTGCTTTAAGAAGGCTTGATTTACCCGCGCCGTTAGGGCCCACCACACAGGTCCAACGGCCCGCCGCGATCTGCAGATCAATGTTTTGCAGAACTTGGCGGCCACCCAAGTCGGCGCTCAATTGCCGGGTTTGCAAGGCGGCGCTCATGAACGCGCCCCCGTGTCGGCATCGCGGTACACGCGCCACAGCAAATAGCCCCCGCCCAGCACCGCCGTGAGCACACCCACAGGCAGCTCTTGTGGCGCCAACAGCACGCGGGCCACCACATCGGCGAGCACCAGCAAGGCCCCGCCCATCAGGGCCGACAAAAGCAAGCGCCAGGCGTGGGTGCAGCGCACCAGCGAGCGCACCAAATGCGGCGCGGCCAAGCCGACAAAAGCCACCAAACCAATGTGCGCCACAGCCGCCCCAGTGGCCAAAGAAATCACGCCCACCAAAATCATGCGCGCCTGCGGCAGCGGCACACCCAGGCTTTGCGCCGTGGCTTCTCCCAAACTGAGCGCATCCAGCACGCGGGCAAAGACCCAGGCCAAGGCCAAGCACAGGGCCAGCACCGCCGCCATCGTGGCGCAGGCGCTCCAGCTGACAAACGCGGTCGATCCCAGCATGAAGCCCTGCATGGCCTGCAACACCTGCGGCTGCAGCAGCGAAATCAAGGACGTGACCGCCCCCAGCACCACCCCCACCACCACCCCTGCCAACAACAGGCGCAGCGTTTGCTGCACGCCACGCGCCAAGAGCAGGGTGAGCACCACCGCCAGCACCGCGCCCACAAAAGCCGCCCCGGTCAGGCCCAAGCCCAGCCAAGCGGTCATGGCCCAGGCACTGCCCCCCCACAAGCTCAAATACACACCCACCCCCAGCGACGCGCCCGAGGCACTGCCCAGCAAATACGGATCGGCCAGCGGGTTGCGAAACAGGCCTTGCGCCACCGCCCCGGCCAGGCCCAGCAAAGCCCCACCCAGCCAGGCACCCAAGCTGCGCGGCAAACGGATGTCCCACACAATCTGGCGCGACACCTCATCGGCCCCTGCCGACCACCAGGCCTGCCAGCCCTGACTGCCAGCGGCCGTGCCCAGCACCACCACGGCCAGGCCCAAGGCCAAGAGCAGCAGCGCCCAGCGCGGTTCGAGGGTGTGGGTGTGGACTTGGGAATTCATCGCTGCACACCCGTGTCAACTTGGGCCGCTGCGCGGTTCAGACAGTCGGCCATCAGCTGCGCGCCTTCGGCCATGCGCGGGCCAGCGCGCACCAGCATGTCCGATTCGTCAGGCTTGAACACGCACAGGCGCTGGCCTTGCATGGCCCGCAAGCGGCCCCAACCCGGGCGCTTGAGCATGCTGGCGCGGCTGCTGTCGCCCGCCATGATCACATCGGGCCGGGCCTGCGCCACCCACTCGGGGTTGACCTGCGGAAACGGCCCCATGGACGCAGGCAGGATGTTGGCCACGCCCATGCGCGTGAGCGTCTCGCCCATGAAAGACGATTCACTCGCACCATAGGGCGCAGGGCTCACCTCGAAGTAAACCCGCTGCTGCCGAGCAGCCGGGCTGAGCGACTGCACCGCCGCCTGCACGCCCGCCTGAATGCCTTGCCACACCCGGTCACTGTCGGCCACAGGCACATGCAGCGCCTGCGCCACGGTGCGCCACACGCGCAGCGCGTCGGCGTGGTTGCGCGGCTCCAGGCGCAGCACATTCAGGCCCAGCGCCTGCAAACGGTCCGCGCCCCGGGTAGACCCTGCTGCCAACACCAAGTCGGGTTTGAGCGCGACGATGCTCTCGATGTTCGGGTCCAACCCACCGCCCACGTGTGGCACCGACTTGACCGACTCGGGCCAGTTGGAATAGCGGTCCAGGCCCACGAGTTTGTGGCACTGGTTCAAGGCGCAGACCGTTTCGGTGAGGGACGGCAGCAAACTCACGATGCGCTGCGGGGCTTGGGCAATCTGCACTTTTTGCTGGCGATCGTCGAGCACGGTGACGGCGTGTGCGGGCTGCAGTATTCCCATTGAAAAGAAACAGGCCAACACCACCCAAAAACAAAATGTCTTCATTTCCGCGAAGGCGGAAATCCAGGCGCTTGTCTTGCAAACGAAGCGCCGACCTGAAGTCAAACGCTCAGCCATGCAGCGCTTCCCACTGGCTGAAAATGTGGTGCAACTGCGCCAAGCCATCGGTGAGCGCCGCAGGCCCAGGCTGCAAAATGTCGGCCGATTTGATTTCAAAAATCTGCCCGGTGCGCACGGCGGGCACGTCTTGCCAACCGGGCCGCGCCGCGACTTTTTCCGGGCGAAACTTCTTGCCGCACAAAGAGCCGATGACGATGTCTGGCGCACGATCAATGATGGTTTGGCCGCTCGCAATGATCCGATCACGCCCCATGGATTGCAGGGCCAACTCCGGAAAAATGTCGTCCCCTCCCGCAATGCCCATCAACTCGGACACCCAGCGGATGGTGCTCATATGGGGTTCGTCCCATTCCTCAAAATACACCCGGGGCCGTCGCTTGAAACCCGCCGCCTTTTGGGCGATGGCGTCCAGCTCAGCGCGCATGCGAGACAACCAGGCCAAGCCCTGCTCGGCCTGCCCCACCATCGCGGCCACTTGGTAGAGCACCGAAAAAATCTCGTTGACACTTCGCTGATTGAACACGGTGACCTGCACACCGGCCTTGATGAGTAAGGAAGCGATGTCGGCCTGCAGGTCTGAAAAACCAAAAACGCAATCGGGCTTGAGGGCCAAAATCTTGTCGATCTTGGCGGTCAAAAATGCACTGACCTTGGGCTTTTCTTCGCGGGCTCGGCGCGGGCGCACCGAGTAACCCGAGATGCCCACGATGCGCGCCTCCTGCCCCAGCAGGTACAACCATTCGGTCGTTTCCTCGGTCAGGCAAACGATGCGTTGGGGCAAGAGGTGTTGCATGGGCCAGGTCCGATCAGGATTTCATTTTCCAGCTCAGGCCCAGCGTGGTGGTGCGCGGCAGCTGGTTGTAACCATACGCCGTTTGGTAGCGGCTGTCGGTGGCGTTTTCCACGCGGCCATACAGTGTCCAGTCGCGGCTGAGGCTGTAGCGGGCGGTCAGGTCCAGCAAGGTGTTGCTGGGCAAGCCAGGCTTGCCTTCAATATCCGGGCGTGCGCTGGTGTAACGCACACTGCCGCCCAAAGACAACAAGCCCAGCGATTGAGAGACCGACAGCGAAGCCAGTGTTTTGGCCCGGCGCACCAATTGCTGGCCTGTGGCCTCGTTCACCGGGTCTTGCAGCGACAAGCTGGCGCGCAAATCGGTCATGTGAAAGCGGCCGCTGTAGCTGGTTTCCAGACCCTGGTTTTTGACACGGGTGATGTTGCTGAACTGAAAACTGCCCATGTCATAAAGGAGCAGGTCTTTGGTGAGCGTAGAGAACCATGTCGAGCGCAAACGGTGTGGCCCTTGCGCCCACTGCACGCCCGCCTCTTGCGTGTTGGCGGTTTCAGGCCGCAGGTTCGGGTTGCCGCTGTAGGGGTCAAACAAATAACCCAGAGGGGGCATGTTGAAGGCCGTGGCATGGCTGACGATCAGCTTCCATTGCGCATTCAGGTCATAGCCATAACCCAGATACACCGAGTCCTTTGCCGACAGGCCTTCGACGTCGTCGCGCCGCAGGTTGAACTGCAGGTTGTGCACCGCACGCTTGTAAACCACGCCGCCATAGAGTGCCTGGGCTTGGCGCTCCCGCGCAAGGCCAGAAACGCCATCGGTGGCCATGTCGATGCCTTGGATTTGATGGTCCAACCCGGCCGTCAACACCATCGAGGGCAGGTCCCACTGGTGCGTCCACGACAGCATGCGGGTGCGGGTGACGGCCTGGGTGGTGAACGAGTAGCCACCTGCGGTGACTGTGTCGTTGCGCTCCTTGGCGTCTGTGACGTTCAAGCGACTGGACCACAGTGGCCCCAGCCGGCCCGCCCAATACAGCGTGTGGCTGTCAAGTTGGGTGCGCCCTTGGTGCGCGTCGTTCGGCACGGAAAAACTGCCCGGCACGTCATAGTCAAAGCGGCCCTTGAAGAGTGTCGAGCGCAGGCCCAACTTGTGTTCGGGACTGAGTTTGTAGGACAGGTTCAGCGCGTGGCTGTCGTTGCGGTAACCGTCCGCATCGGGGTTGGCATTGCGTGTTTGTGACAGATTGGCCGCGTTGATGCCATCGGTGCGAAAGCGCCCGACAGACACCGCATAAGCCAATGGACCGGCCGCACCGTGCGTGCCGACATGCCAGCGCTGGGTGCCCTGCGAGCCGCGCTCGGCGCTGGCGTAAACCGTGGGCTGGCCCTGGCCTTGCCGCGTGAAGACCTGAATCACCCCGCCCACCGCGCCGCTGCCATGAATGGCCGAGACGTTGCCGCGCACGATCTCAATCCGATCCACCTGGTCGAGCATGATGTGCTCCAGGCTCACGGCACCCGTGGTGTCTTGCTTTGTGACGGGCACACCGTCGACCAGCACCAGCACCTGCAAGGACGCCGCGCCGCGCAAGAAGGCCGTGGCCTGCCCACCTCGGCCCCCCGTTTGGGTGAACTGGAAACCCGCCTCGCGAGAGAGCAAGGTGGGCAAGTCCAGCACCTGCGACTGCTCGATGGCGTCACGCCCGAGCACCGTGGTGTGGGGCAGCACGTCGGTCAGGATTTGCTCGGTGCGGCTGGCGGTGACCACGATTTCGGTCCCCGCGTTTTGCGCCAGCGCAGCGCCGCTGGTGCAGGCCAAGACGGCCAACGCAGATGCCGAAAACGCGTGGATGGAAAGTGCAGCTTTATAGGATGCAGGCTTGGAAAGTGCATGCGCAAAACGGCGCGCACGAAGGGAACGATTTTTCATTTAAAACCAACAAGTCAAACGCCCTCACCGCCTTCCCCGACAGTGCATGGGCTTTACAACCGGTCTTGCGACAGGTCACCTTGTTGGCCGGTATCCGGGCTGACAGAGCGACCTTCATCACCTTCCCAGCCGCCT
>NZ_JBILQU010000042.1:0-22977 GCF_044373035.1 Limnohabitans sp.
TCCTCACATATTTTCGAACACCTTCGCAACACCACTGAGCCTGTAGTCCATCTCAGCGGTCCAATCCATACCCAACTGGGCTGCTTGATCGACCGCAAGGCCGAGATGGAAATCGCCCGCTAGGCCTCGCATCCCGTAGCGGTCAACATCGTCAACGGCGTACACACGCTGCCCACCTACCATGCGACGGCGCTGGCTTTGTTGGCTTGAGGGGCTGGAAGGGCCTCCATGAAGCCCGATAAAATCCTTCACTTATGACAAACCAACTCGACAAAAAATCCCAAGCCTGGTCTGCGCTCTTTTCTGAACCCATGAGCGAGTTGGTCAAGCGCTACACCGCCAGCGTGTTCTTTGACAAACGCCTGTGGCAGGCCGACATCACCGGCAGCCTGGCCCACGCCGAGATGCTGGCCGCGCAAAACATCATCGGCGCGAGCGACCTGGCCGAAATTCAGCGCGGCATGGCGCAGATCACCCAAGAGATCGAATCTGGCGCTTTTGAATGGAAACTGGACCTCGAAGACGTGCACCTGAACATTGAAGCGCGGCTGACCCAATTGGTGGGCGACGCGGGCAAACGCTTGCACACGGGTCGCAGCCGCAATGACCAGGTGGCCACCGACGTGCGCTTGTGGTTGCGCAGCGAGATGGACCTGATCATCGATTTGCTGGCCGACCTGCAAAAGTCGCTGGTCGAGGTGGCTGAGCAGAACGTCGAAGTCATCATGCCGGGCTTCACCCACCTGCAAGTGGCCCAGCCGGTGAGCTTTGCGCACCATCTGCTGGCCTATGTCGAGATGTTCAGTCGGGATGCCGAGCGCATGAGCGACGTGCGCCGCCGCACCAACCGCCTGCCGCTGGGCTCTGCAGCTTTGGCGGGCACCACCTACCCGCTGGACCGCGAACGCGTAGCCCGCACCTTGGGCATGGTCGACGAACACGGCCACGCACAGGTTTGCCAAAACAGCCTGGACGGCGTGAGCGACCGCGACTTCGCCATCGAATTCACCGCTGCGGCCAGCCTGTGCATGGTGCACATCAGCCGCTTCAGTGAAGAGTTGATTTTGTGGATGAGCCAGAACTTCGGTTTTGTGCGCATTGCCGACCGTTTCACCACCGGCAGTTCCATCATGCCGCAGAAGAAAAACCCCGACGTGCCCGAGCTGGCACGCGGCAAGACCGGCCGCGTGGTTGGTCACCTGATGGGCCTGATCACCCTGATGAAGGGCCAACCCCTGGCCTACAACAAAGACAACCAGGAAGACAAAGAGCCGCTGTTCGACACGGTGGACACGCTCAAGGATACGCTGCGCATTTTCAGCGAAATGGTGGGGGGCCAAATCAACCCCGCCACCGGCCAAAAAGAAGGCGGCATCACCGTGAACGCAGCCGCCATGGAAGCCGCTGCGAAAAAAGGCTACGCCACCGCCACCGATTTGGCCGACTACTTGGTCAAAAAGGGCCTGCCGTTTCGCGATGCGCACGAAGTGGTGGCGCACGCGGTCAAGACCGCACAGGGCTTGGGCGTGGACCTGTCAGAGTTGCCGCTGGAAACCCTGCAACAGTTCGACAGCCGCATCGAAGCCGATGTGTTTGGCCCGCTCAGCCTGCAAGGCTCGCTGAACGCCCGCAATACGCTGGGCGGCACGGCACCGGTGCAAGTGCGTTTGCAGATTGCGCGGCACCGCAGCCGTTTGGGCTGATTTGGCAGGAGCTCACCCCAGTGGGCGATGGGTGTGTAACACGCCCCGAAAACCTTCGCCCACAGGGTGGGCTCCTACAAAGACATCCATGTCGGCATGCTCAGCACCAACACGGGCCATTCATGCTTATTGGGGCATTTGTTGGCAGCGCAAAGGCTCAGCGTTTTTGCACCGGATTGGCCAACAGCAAGTGGGCTGGGTAGGCCCGCATGAACTCGCGTGCTTTGTCGATGGGGGCGCTGAGCCAGGCACCGTAGCCACCCTCGTTCAAGATCGCGGGCATGCGTTTTTCGTTGCCGTTTTGACCATAGCGGTTCATCAGGGCGTGGCTGTTGGCGTTGACTGTGAGCAGGGTGAAGCTGATGATTTCTTCTTCGCCTTGTGTCCAGTGCTCCCACAAGCCCGCCACCCCCATGGGCTGGCCGTCCACGCGGGCGATGCGTGTGGGCACAGCTTTGCGGCTGCGCCAGTCGTCTTCGAAAAAGGCCTGCATGGGAATGATGCAGCGCTGGCCCTTGAGCCAGGTCTCGCGCGTGGCCGTGGCGGTGCTCATGGTCTCAAAACGGGTCACGGCCAACTTGGTGGACCGCAGCTTGGCATCAGACGCCGACTTGACCCAGGTGGGCACCAGACCGAATTGGCCTTGGGCCAATTCCATCACCAGCGGGCTGGCGGGGGCTGACGTAGAGGCGGCTTCAGCTGGATTCTCAACATGGGATTCAGAGGTGGAGTCCTGGACTTGTTCAGCCGCCACCAGCGCCTTGCGGATGAAAAAACCCGGCTGGCGCGGCCAGACTTCTTTGCCCAGCAGGGCGTCGGGCGGGGCGATGCCAAAGGCCTCGGCGTACAGGTCGGGGCTTTTCAGGCATTCGTATTGGGTGCTCATGCGGTCGATGCTAACCCACGGGCGGCGCGGATCGAACGCGCCCCTGCGACCTGATACGCTCAGAGCTCGATGACAAGACTTTCCTGCCCATGCTGATCCGCTTCAACAAGCCCTATGGGGTGCTCAGCCAGTTCACCCCTGAGGGGCGCTGGCGTGGGCTCAAGGACCACATCGACTTGCCTGGCGTTTACGTGGCGGGCCGGCTGGACGCCGACAGCGAAGGCATGCTGCTGCTGACCGACGATGGCCCACTGCAGGCCCGCATTGCCGACCCGCGCTTCAAAATGGAAAAAACCTACCTGGTGCAAGTGGAGGGCATGGTGACTCAGGCAGCGTTGAACCAACTGAGCCGGGGCGTGACGTTGAACGACGGCCCCACCCTGCCCGCCCGAGCCAGCGCGGTGCAGCCGACCGCTGACCTGTGGCCACGCACCCCGCCGATTCGCGAGCGCCATAACATTCCGACCTCTTGGCTGGAGCTGGTGATTCGCGAGGGCCGCAACCGCCAAGTGCGCCGCATGACCGCCGCCGTGGGTTTGCCCACACTGCGCCTCATCCGCACCGTCGTGGGGCCCTACACCCTGGATGGCCTGCCCACAGGCACTTGGCAGCAAATCTGAGCCGGGGGCATTGGCTTGCGCCAACGCAACGCTGGTGCCCGTCGTCTTCCTGCACAATCGCGCATCTTTCAACCCCCAATGGAACCTGCATGTCTGACTTGCTGAACAAACTCGAATGGCGCTACGCCTGCAAAAAAATGGACCCGACCAAGTCTGTGTCCCAAGACAAGGTCGATCGCATCGTCGAAGCCGCACGTCTGGCCCCCACCTCCAGCGGTCTGCAGCCGTTTGAAATCTTCGTGGTGACCAACCCCGCCGTGCGCGAGCAGATCAAGCCCAAGGCCTGGGGCCAGGCCCAGATCACCGACGGCTCGCACCTGCTGGTGTTTGCCGCCTGGGACAACTACACGGCCGAGCGCATCAACATGATGTTTGACCTGACCAACGCGCAGCGCGGCGGCACCAACGAAGGCTGGGAAAACTACCGCCAGACCCTGCTCAAGAACTACCCTGCCCGCACACCCGAGGTGAACTACGAGCACGCGGCGCGTCAGGCCTACATCGGCTTGGGCGCAGCCCTGATCGCCGCCGCTTTTGAAGAAGTGGACGCCACGCCCATGGAAGGCTTTGACCCCAAAGCGGTGGACGAAATTTTGGGTCTGCGCGCTCGCGGCCTGCGCAGCGTGGTCCTCGTGCCCCTGGGTTACCGTGCTGCCGAGGGCGATTGGTTGGCAAATCTGAAAAAAGTGCGCCGCCCCACCGCCCAGTTTGTGACCGAAGTCAAATGATGGCCATGCCCGCTGCAAACGGGCTGTCTTGATGCCCTCACAAAGCCGCAGATTCTGCGGCTTTGTGCTTTAACATCAAGGGCTTCCCAAGCCGGGATGTCTACCCAAGGAAACAACATGGCCAAAGGCGAACAACGCAGCAACAAAATGGCCAAGAAGCCAAAGAAGGACACCGCGCCCCCCAAGACCTTCACGTCCGACCGCCCGATGGCCCCGGCCACCTTTGTGGCCCCACGCGGCAAAGTCAAAGACAAAGACAAGTGATTTTTTCGGCCAAGCGCCCTGCTCGCCTGGCCTGTACTGCATGATCCCGATCCACGAAGACGAGCACCTGCTGGTGCTGGAAAAACCCAGCGGCTTGTTGTCGGTGCCTGGACGCGGCCCGGACAAGCAAGATTGCCTTTCAAAACGGGTGCAGGGCCGCTACCCCGAAGCCCTGATCGTGCACCGCCTGGACCAGGACACCTCGGGCTTGTTGCTCATGGCCCGGGGCATTGAGGCCCAGCGCCGCCTGAGCAAGTTGTTTGAAACCCGCCAGGTCAAAAAACGCTACGTGGCGGTGGTGGCGGGCCACCCTGCGCAATCCCAAGCGGCCGTGGAGACTGACGAAGACGGTTGGCGCACCATCGACGGCCCGATCCTGCTCGACTGGGAACGTCGCCCCTTGCACATCATTCACCCCGATGGCAAAGCCAGCCGCAGCCGCTGGCGAGCCCTGCAAACGAGCGACAGCGCCAGCTTGATTGAACTCGAACCCGTCACGGGCCGCACGCACCAGTTGCGCGTGCACCTGCAAAGCATTGGCCACCCGATGCTGGGCGACTCACTGTACGCACCGCCGGACATCAAGGCGCTGAGCCCCCGCTTGCTGCTGCACGCACAGGAATTGGCCTTTGTGCACCCCTTCACCGAACAAGCACTTGCATTCAAGGCCCCGGTGCAATGGTTTGCCTCATTGCCGTTCATCACCCCTTTGACCTGAGCGATCAGGCCTTGCCTGCGCCCTTGATACGGCCCGACACCAGGCCGCACAGCACCACCAGGCCCATGCCCGTAAAGGCCAGCGCGTCGGGGATGTGGTCAAACAACCACCAGCCCATCAACGTTGAAAAGCCCACCCCGGTATAAAGAAAAGGCGAAACCACGGAGGCCGGGACTTTGGAAAAGGCCACGATCAGCAGGTATTGGCCCAGCGTGGCGGCCAGGCCCACCAAGATCAGCAACGCCCACTCGTTCAGACTTTGCGGTGTGACCCAAGCGTTGAACACCAGCAGCGTGCTCACTGCCCAGCCCACCCAACCCGTATACAGCTGCATCACGGCCGGGTCTTCGGTGCGCGTCATGTGGCTGGTCACGGCCTGGAACACGGCGTAAGTCAGCACCACCGTGAGCGCCATCCAGCCGACTGAGCTGTCCACCTGCACACCCGGGCGGATGACCAAAATGGCCCCAAGAAGACCACCCACCACCATGAGCCAGCGCAGCGGCGAGACCTGCTCCTTCATGACAAATCGGGCCAGCGCTGTGAGCACCAAGGGTGTGAGCATGACGGTGGCGGTGAACTCGGCCACCGGCATGCGCTGCAAGCAGTAAAAGGCCAACAAGCTGCAAGAGACCATGAGCAGGCCGCGCAGCAACTGCAAGCGCAGGCTGTGCGTGTGCCACATGGCGCGCCCCCTCAGCGGGGCCAGCACCAGCGCGGTGCCCAGTGCCTGCACCGCGTAGCGAAACCACAGCACCATCACGGGCGTGACGCTGAGCATGACCCATTTGCTGGTGGCATCGCTGAAGCTCAGGCTGGCCATGGCCAGCACGGCAAAGAGGATGCCGGACCCTGCCCAGGCGACTCGGACCGGTGATCGGATGGCGTTCGGTGTGGTGTGCAAGCTCTATCCCATGAATGACTGAATTTATTTTTGCACGGCATACCCACTCACACAGTCACCTGTGCGAAGGGACGCCATGGCCAGTTCAGCGAAACGTTGATGGCAACTGGGTCCCTGGGCATTCGCCCGATAAAATAGGTTTCTTTGATTTGAGTCCTGTCTGTCCATGTTGCTTTTCCCCTTTGAGCCAAGGCGCTTGGCCCTCCTGCGCCATGCCTGTTGCCTGGCCACGCTGGTCCTGTCCCTGGGCCTGCTCGGGTGGACTTCGACCGCGTGGGCGCAAAGCCCCGCAGCCGCCGAAGAAGCCATCAAAAAAGCCATTCAGGGCGGGCAGCTCGAGCAAGCTCGCCAACTGGTTCAAAAGGAACGCAAGAACGCCCCCCAGGCCGTGCAATGGCGCTTCATGGAGGGCGTGATTCAAGCCCAACAAGGTCAAATCGACAAGGCCATTGACACCTTCAAGCAAATCAGCCAAACGCATCCCGATCAATCCGAGGCCTACAACAACCTGGGTGTGCTTTATGCCTCCAAAGGCCAGCTTGACGCCTCCAAAGTATTTCTGGAAAAAGCCCTGCAAACCCACCCCAGCTACGCAGCAGCCCACCGCAACCTGTCGGATGTACACAGCCAACTGGCCAAACAAAGCTATGCCAAGGCCCTGCAGGTCGACCCCAAAGCCAAGGACACCGCCCCCCAATTGACTTTGCTGGGCAGCATGGGCAGCGATCTGCGTGGCCAGCTCCCCGCCCAGAATGTGGCTTCGATCACGCGACCTGCTTCTCCGACTCCGACTCCGACTCCGGGCCAAGCCGCCAGCCAAGTCCCAGCGCCTGTCATCGCCGCGACTCCAGTATCGTCAACGGCCTCAGCAGCCAAAGAGGCCACCAGCGTACCTGCCGTCTCGCCCACTGCAAGTGCCTCGACAGCACGTGCCGCCACAGTGGCACCCGCCAAGACCATCCCGCCTGTTGCGATGGCGGCCCCAGCTGCTGCTGCCCCAGCTGCTGCGCCAGCCACACCCCCAGCAGCAAGCCCTTCAGCCAACGTCCGACAAGCAGACCACGCTGCCATCGAAAAAGCGGTGCAAGACTGGGCCAAAGCCTGGAGCGACAAAGAGATGGCGCGTTATTACGCCGCTTATGCCCACAACTTCACACCCGCCAACCGGGTCACTCGTGCCCAATGGGAGAGTGACCGGCGTATCCGTATCGTGTCCAAAAAATCAATCTCGGTGCAGGTGCGGGAGATGAAGATCAGCAGCAATGGCGAGACGGCATCGGTCCGTTTCCAGCAGCTGTACACCTCGGATCATTTGAAGGGCAGCAGCCGCAAAACCCTGGACATGGTGCGGCAAGGTAACCGCTGGCTGATCGTGCGCGAGTCGGTGAATTGAGTTCCAGACGCGGCTTGCCGCCTTCCGATCCCCAGGACCGCAGCAGTGTCAAGCCCGCTCCCGGCTCAATGTCCAAACCCCACCCCTGGCAACGGAAGGGCCTAGGCTGGCTGGGTGTGATGATGATTTTGGTGGCCTGGCTCTGCTGGTGGACTGACACCGAAGGGCCTCGCATAAAAAATGCCCGGAACCAAGTCAGCCTCAGCTTGGGCTTGACTTCATCGCCAGCCCTGCAATGGCGTCTGGCCTTCAACCCACCGGCCGAGGTGTCACAAGCACCCAACGCACCCGACCCCGAGCAATCGGTGCGACAAATTTACGCCCAACTGGGCGAGGGCGAAAGGGCCCAGGCCCTGGCGACGGCCAGCATGCTGGTCGAGCGCTTTCCCAACTTCCAGCTTGGTCAGTTGCTTTACGCCGACTTGCTCAACATCAGCTCGGCCAACCCCGTGGTCTGGCCTGCTGCGGATGACGACAATGCGCCCTCTTTGCGCAAGCGCCTGGACGAACTGCTCTTGGAATCCAAACGCCGTCTTCAGCGTGACAGCGCGCAAAGCCTGCAGGGAAAAATCCCTTCAGCCCTGGCTTTTCTCAGCCCACAGCAGGCTTATGTGGCGGCCGTAGACGCTTCCAAATCGCGTCTCTACTGGTTTGAAAACCGCAGTGGCAGCGATGGCCGATTGCAGCTGCACCTGGTCAAGGAAAGCTACATCTCGGTGGGCATCAATGGGGTGGGCAAAGACAGCGAAGGCGATGGCAAGACCCCACTGGGCATTTATTTCATTCAGCGCAATTTGTCCGGCGAGGGCTTGCCCGATTTGTTTGGCGCAGGGGCCTTAACGCTGAACTACCCTCATGCAGTGGATGTGATGCGGAAAAAAACTGGCTCGGGCATTTGGCTGCACGGCACGCCCAGTGCTCAGCACGCGAGAGCCCCGGAGTCCACCGATGGCTGCGTCGTGCTCTCCAACCCCGAAATGAGGCGATTGCTGCAAATGCCCGAGTTGCGCATGACCCCGGTGATCCTTGCGGACCAACTCAAATGGGTGAACGCTGACCAGTCCGGGCAGACATGGGCCGCCTTTAAGCCCGCGCTGGACCAATGGCTGCAAGCGCGCAATGGCCGCGACCCCGAGGCCCTGAAAATTCACTACAGTCTGCGTTATGAACAAGACGGCATGTCTTTGGTGCAAGTCTGGCCTCGACTGGCCCAAACCACTTTGGGTTACAGCCAAGCCCAGCCGCTGGAGTTGGTGTCTGTTTTGAACTGGAAAGACCAGGACAACACCATGGTGGTGACCATGAAAGACCCCAACCAGACCCAATCCCAAGGTGCCGCTTATTTGCGCACTTATTGGCAAAAGGAAAATGGACAATGGCGGCTGGTGTTTCAGGGGCCAGCCTGATCGCGCCCACCTTGACCCCGAACGTCACTTAGCCAAACCCGCATGAACACCGACATCCCGTTTTTCAATGCTCGCATCGCTCCTGAAGGGGGCAGCTTTGATGCCTGGAAAACGCAGAGCTTGCTCGACTCGCTGGAGCAAGGTGGCCTGCAGTGGCCCAGCTCCTGCCGATCAGGCACTTGCCGCACCTGCATTGGCCAGCTGGTTTCAGGGCAGGTGGTTTACGAGATGGCATGGCCCGGCCTGACATCTGAAGAAAAAGCCGAGGGCTGCGTGTTGCCCTGCGTGGCACGCCCCTTGAGCGATGTGGTGCTGCAAGATCCCTTTGCCTGATCTGTTGATCCGGCCCCTTGAAGTCGTTAACCCTGTTCATGGAACAGCTTATATTGCAGGAGCCCACCCCAGTGGGCTCCCACAAAGACAAAAATAACCGCATGGACGACATCAACATGGGCCATTCAAACTTCATCGGGCCTGATCAATAGGCACCAGCGTGCGTCAGGCTTCGTCCAGGCCCAGCTCCTGGATTTTACGGGTGATGGTGTTGCGGCCGATGCCCAGTTTTTGCGCCGCCTCGATGCGGCGGCCCCGCGTGGTGGCGAGTGCCGCCAGAATCAGGCTGGTTTCGAAACGGCGGGTCAGCGCGTCCCACACATCGGTGCGGCCTGATTTAAGCAAGGCCAGGGCCTCTTGTTCCAAGCTGGGCTCCCAGCCCATGACACCAGGGTTGAACACGGCGGCGTCAAAAGGCTTGACCAAGTTGTACGCGTCCAACGGGCGGTCATGGCTGGCAAGCTGTTCTGGCTCTAACTGCCCCAGTGGGGCGTCGGCCAAGCCGCCCCCCACGCCAGAAGACAAGGCCGTGAACATGGCAGGCGCGGCCGAAGCTGACGCTGATGGGACCAACACTTCGGGCGGCAGGTCCTTGACTTCAATCACCTGCGTCGGAGCCATCACCGTGAGCCAGTGGCAGATGTTTTCCAGCTGACGCACATTGCCAGGAAACTGGAAGTGACTCAGACGCTCCAGCGCGGCATCGTCCATGCGTTTGGGCTCAACGCCCAACTGCTGAGCACTGCGCTGCAAGAAGTAACGCGCCAGCACAGGCACGTCTTCGCGCCGCTCACGCAAGGCGGGCAGGCGCAGGCGAATCACGTTCAGGCGGTGGTACAAGTCTTCGCGGAACACGCCTTCCTTGACGCGCTGCTCCAGGTCCTGGTGGGTCGCGGCGATCACGCGCACATTGGCCTTGACGGCGCTGTGCCCGCCGACGCGGTAGAAGTTGCCATCTGAGAGCACGCGCAGCAAACGCGTCTGCAGATCAAAAGGCATGTCGCCAATTTCGTCCAGAAACAAGGTGCCGCCATCGGCCTGTTCAAAGCGGCCGCGACGCGAAGCTTGCGCTCCCGTGAAGGCCCCACGCTCATGGCCAAAGAGTTCGCTCTCGAGCAAGTCCTTCGGGATGGCGGCCGTGTTGATGGCCACAAAGGGCTGGTTGGCGCGTGGCGAGTGTTTGTGCAGCGCATGCGCCACCAGCTCCTTGCCCGAACCCGACTCACCCGTGATCAGCACCGTCACATGGCTTTGTGCCAAGCGACCGATGCCGCGAAACACGTCCTGCATGGCCGGGGCCTGGCCCAACATCTCCGGCGCATCGGCGATTTTCTCTTCGGCCACGTCTTCGCGCTGGCTCTCACCCACGGCGCGACGGATCAGCTCCACTGCTTTGGGCAAATCAAAGGGCTTGGGCAGGTACTCGAAAGCCCCGCTTTGAAAGGCCGACACGGCGCTGTCCAGGTCAGAAAACGCCGTCATGATGATGACCGGCAAACCGGGCATGCGTTGCTTGATGGCGGTGAGCAAATCCAGGCCCGAGCCGCCGGGCATGCGGATGTCGCTGACCAGCACCTGCGGGCCATCACTTTCGCCCTCTGCCTCCAGCGCCTTCATCACCTCGCGTGGGTTGGTGAAGCTGCGCGTGGGCAATCCTTCGCGCAGCAGTGCTTTTTCGAGCACAAAGCGGATGGATTGGTCATCGTCTACGATCCAGATCGGCTTCATCAAAGTGGCACTTTCTGTGGTCAAACTGGTGTGCTTCAAGGCAGGGGAATCAGGATCTTGAAGTCCGTACGGCCCGGTTCGCTGTCACACTCGATCAGGCCGTGGTGTTGCTGCACAAAGGTTTGCGCCAATGTGAGCCCCAGGCCAGATCCGCCTTCGCGTCCCGAAATCAACGGGAAGAAAATGCGGTCCTTGATCGAGTCTGGAACACCAGGCCCGTTGTCCATCACATGCAATTCCAATGCCAGGCGATAACGCTGCTTGCCAAACGTGACTTGCCTCAAGATCCGGGTCTTGAGCGTGATCAGCGCGTCGCCTTGCGCCAAGCGCTCTTGCAGGGCCTGCGCCGCGTTGTGCGCGATGTTGAGCACCGCTTGAATGAGCTGCTCGCGGTCGCCGCGAAACTCGGGAATCGAGATGTCGTAGTCGCGCACCACCTTCAGGCCCCGTGGGAACTCGGCCAGAATCAGCGCCCGCACGCGCTCACACACTTCATGGATGTTCACGTCGCCCACCACATGTGGCCTGCGGTGCGGTGCCAGCAAGCGGTCCACCAGGGTTTGCAGCCGGTCGGCCTCACGGATGATGACCTGGGTGTACTCGGTCAACTCCTTTTCGTCGAGCTCCATCTCCAGCAACTGCGCTGAGCCGCGAATGCCGCCCAGCGGGTTCTTGATCTCGTGCGCCAGGTTGCGAATCAACTCTTTGTTGGCTTGGGCCTGGTCGAGCAGGCGTTCCTCGCGCTCTTGCCGGGTTTGCTGCTCCACTGGCAGCAACTCCACGATCACTTCGTTGGGCAAATCCGTCAGCGCCACGATCACGTGCACGGGCAAAGGCTCGTCGTGATGCAGGCGGCGCAATTGGGCTTCGTAGCGCAGCGCGGCAAACTCGTTGGACTGCGCCCCGGACAACGCCATGATCAAGGGCTGCGGGTCGACAAAATAGTCGGGCAAATGCGTGTCGTGCAGCGTGCGCCGGGACAGGCCCAAAGCATCTTCGAGCGCGGCGTTGACAAAGCGCACACGGCCTTGGCCCTGCATCACGGCCACGGGCGTGGCCAGCAGGTCAAAAGCCTGGAATCGATTGGGTTTGTTCATGGCATGCGGCGACTGGCCTGCACAGTGCGACGCACCAGCTCTCGTTGCAAGCTGTCGATGTCGCGTTCGGTCCGCTCGATGGCCGCCTTCATCTCGGCCACACGGTCCAGGTATTTCTGGTGGTTGCGAGTTTCGGCGACCCACTTCTCGGGCTCGCCTTGGTTGTAGCTTTGCACCAATTGCGCCAGCTGTGCACGGGCCTTGTCCATCTCCTGCGTCAAGATGGTGCGCGCTTGCGCGTCGCGCTCGCTTTGCTGCACATCCGGGGTGCGGGCGGGCACTGCGGGCGTCAGGGGCTGGCCAGCAGAGGAAGGTTCAGCGGCACCGGGATCGGGCTTGGTGCTGCGGGTTGGCACGGCAGCAGGAACCGCAGCAAGGGAGGGTGCGGGGCGGGTGCCGTTGATCACGGTGATGGCCTGTTGGGCCAAGGGTTCGCACAACCCAGGCTCACGCGGGGCATTGGTGTACTCCTGGCCGCAGCGGTAAACCGCTTGCTGGGCTTGTGCGGCCATGCCTGCGCTGAGCAAAAGCAAAAAAAGGACGGCCGAGGCCGTCCTTTCAGGGATTGCACGGGTGGGTGCAATGCCGTACATGTTCGCTTACAGCGAGTAGTACATGTCGTACTCAACCGGCGACACTTCGACGCGGCTGCGGTTGACTTCTTGCATCTTCAATTCGATGTAAGCGTCGATCCACGAGTCGGTGAACACGCCGCCCTTGGTCAAGAAAGCGCGGTCGGCGTTCAGGCAGTCCAAAGCCTGGTCGAGGCTGGAGCAAACGGTAGGCACCAACTTGTCTTCTTCTGGCGGCAAGTGGTACAGGTCTTTGGTCGCTGCTTCTCCGGGATGGATCTTGTTTTCGATACCGTCCAAGCCCGCCATCAACAAGGCTGCGAAGCCGAGGTAGGGGTTGCACAATGGATCTGGGAAGCGGGCTTCCACGCGGCGGCCCTTGTCGCTGGCGACATTGGGAATGCGGATCGAAGCCGAGCGGTTCTTGGCCGAGTAAGCCAATTTGACCGGGGCTTCGTAATGAGGAACCAAACGCTTGTAGCTGTTGGTGCCGGGGTTGGTGATCGCGTTCAGGGCACGGGCGTGCTTGATGATGCCGCCGATGTAGAACAAGGCAAATTCAGACAAACCGGCGTATCCATTGCCGGCGAACAGGTTCTTGCCGTCTTTCCAGATGGACTGGTGAACGTGCATGCCAGAGCCGTTGTCGCCAGCGTAAGGCTTGGGCATGAAAGTGGCGGTTTTACCGTAAACGTTGGCCACGTTGTGGATCACGTACTTTTGCAACAGTGTCCAGTCGGCACGCTCGACCAAGGTCGAAAAACGTGTGCCGATTTCGCACTGACCCGCGCCCGCTACTTCGTGGTGGTGCACTTCAACCGGGATGCCCACGGATTCGAGGATCAGGGCCATTTCGCTGCGCATGTCGTGTGTGCTGTCAACGGGCGGCACGGGGAAGTAGCCGCCCTTGACGCGGTTGCGGTGGCCTTTGTTGCCGCCGTCCATCTTGGTGCCGCTGTTCCATGGGGCTTCGGCTTCGTCGATGGCGTAAAAAGTGTTGTTTGGCTCGGTGCTCCAACGCACTTCGTCGAACAAGAAAAATTCTGGCTCGGGACCGAAGTAGGCGGTGTCGCCCAGGCCCGATTGCTTGAGGTAAGTCTCAGCGCGCTTGGCGATCGAACGTGGGTCACGCTCGTAAGCCTTGCCATCTGTCGGCTCGATCACGTCGCAAATCATGACCAAGGTGACTTCTTCGAAGAAGGGGTCGATGATGGCGCTGTTGGGATCGGGGATCAACAGCATGTCCGATGCTTCAATGCCTTTCCAGCCAGCAATGGAAGAGCCGTCAAACGCTTGACCGTCTTCGAACTTGCTTTCGTCAAACTGCGACACGGGCGCAGTGATGTGCTGCCATTTGCCACGGGTATCGGTGAAACGGAAGTCAACAAACTTGACTTCGCTCTCTTTCACCATCTTCATCACGTCTGCGACGGTCTTGGCCATCAAATTCTCCTGAATGGAAAGGGGTTAAAAAGCTTGCTCACAGGTCTTGCAGTTTCTGTGCCAACCAGGCCTTGACCACGCCACCGAACAACCCTGGATTGTGCCCTGAGCAGCCCTGAATGGGCCTTGCCGCTGGATAAAAAAGAGTCTGGCGTGACCATGACTCAGAACGGAGGGCCTCATGGCTGAGACCGGAGGGCCATGGACTGGACTTGCGGATCTGTGGGTCGCCCCAAAATTGCACCATGATGGTGTAATTTTGCCTTATTTTGGTGCAATCAGGCTTCTCGCACCAATTCAGGGCCATATTCGAGCGTGAAAGCCTTCAGGCCTTGGCGCATGTCAAGGTAGGCCGCATCCGCGTTGGCGGGTTCACCTTTGACGCCCAGTTCAATGTGACGGCCCCATTGAGGGTGGTCGACGCTGGGCAGGCTGAACACCTTCACGCCCGGGTGCGCAGCCTCGATGGTTTCCATGAGGGGGGTCAAGGTGGCTTCCATGGCGCCCAAAACGATCACCGACTTCTCCACATAAGCGTGTTGGCGGAAATAGGCACTGTACTGGGCGTCCAGCACCGACGCGATCATGGGCCAAGCCATGACCGGAAAGCCCGGCACAAAGTGCACTGCACCGCCACCCTGGCCACGACAACTGAAGCCGGGAATCTTGTTGTAGGGGTTGCGAATGATCTCAGCGCCCGCAGGGAAGGTGCCCATGTTCAGGCGTTGTATGTTGTCTGGCCGGTCTGGCTCGTAAGCCACGCCCTGCTCTTTGGCCGTGTCCTGCATGCGCTCTTGAATCAACAGCTTGGCCTCGGGGTGCAAGGCCAGCGGCACACCCAAGGCTTTGCCCGCGCATTGGCGGGTGTGGTCGTCGGGCGTGGCGCCGATGCCGCCGCAGCTGAACACCACGTCGGCCGACGCCAAAGCGCGCTTCAAGGTGGCCGTGATGCGCTCAGGCGAATCGCCCACGTATTCGGCCCAACTCAAGCTCAGGCCGCGTTCATTCATCAATTCGATGACTTTGGGCATGTGCTTGTCCTGGCGCTTGCCGGACATGATTTCGTCGCCGATGATGATGAGGCCAAAAGTGGGGGTCATGGGAAAAATCATGGGTTCAGGTGAAAAGAACAGCCCGGCATCCGGGCAGGTGTCAGAGTTTAGGGCGCGCAACGACATCGGTGATGCCGTCACTGGATTCGGGCGCGTCGCCCCCCAACCGAGCTGCCGCATGCGGCGAAGCACCCGCCACGGCAGGCGCTGCGGGCAAGACCTCGTCCACGGCCGCTAGCCGGGGCTCGTCCCGCAGGGCCTGCAAGGCGGCCAGGCCGAAATGCGCGAACCACAGCGAAGAAAAGGCGAACACCAGGGTGTAAATCCAAATGGCCACAGGCACGAGGAAAACAAAGGCTGCTGCAAACAAGGCCCCCGAGGCCCAAACCAGACTGGGCGCAGCGCCCATGAGACCGGTGACCACCCCCATGCCCAAAAAGCTCATGCGGTGGCGCGCCATGAGGGTGTGGCGCTCGTCGGCACTGGCAAATTCGGCCAGCACGTCAAACACCATGACACGGTAGGTCAGCCAACCCCAGATGAAGGCGGGCAGCACCAGGGCCAGCGGAGGCACCAGCCACATGGGCAAGGTCAGCACCAGCGCCCCCAGCGCCAGCAACAGTGAGAAGAAGGTCCACCACAAGCTCAAAAGCAAACTGCCGCCGTGCTTGCGCTGCAAACCGGCAAAACGCCGCTCGACCACCATGCGGGTGAGGGACGGGGTCATCATGAACGACACCGCCAGCAAGGACGCCACCACCACCAAGGGCGTGAAAGCAAAGATCACGAGCAAGGGGGCCACCACGGTGTTGAGGTTGCCCAAGCCCACGCCTTCAAACCAGCGCCAGACCGTGTCCAACCAGGCGCTGGCATCGAGCCAGCCCCGCACAAAGGTGACGGCCGTGTCCCAATACAAATACCCCAGCAACCATGACAGGGCCACGATCAGCACCAAGGGCAAGACCGACAAACCGATCACCCGGGGGTACAGGCAATACACGGCCGCGCGCCAAAAGGAATCGATCAGGAGTTTCATGGGGGAAAGCTTAACCCAAGCCATCCTTTCAAGCCCGACTCAACAGCCGCAGCACGCCCAGCCACTGCTGCGCCCAAAAGCCCTGCCCGTAGTCCCGGCCTTTTTCCACCTGGTCACGGATGCCCGTGGGGTCGAAGCGCGGCGTGAAATCGGCAGTGCCAAACAGCATGTCCCAACAGGGCAAGAGCACGCCGTAGTTGCACCCGCCCAAGCGACTCTGGCCTTGGCGCTCGGTCTCATGGCCAATGCCGATGCTGTGGTGCCGACGGTGAAAACGCGGGCTGACCCACAACCGCTCACCGACCCGACCAAACCAGATGCGCAAGTTGGCGTGCTGGAAGTTTTCGCTCAACTGGCCCAGCGCCACCAAGGCCACAAATTGCCCCGGCCCAACCCCAATCAACACCGCCACCACCGACAGGGCCAAACTGGTCAGCACATCGTCCAGCAGGTGGTTGCGGTTGTCCGACCACATGGTCATCTGGCGCTGCGAATGGTGCAGACTGTGCAGGGCCCACCAACGCGGCAGTTGGTGTTGACCCCGATGAATCCAGTAGTTGACAAAATCAAACACCACCAGGTAAATCAAAAAGCTGACCCAGGCCACATCACTGACACCGGGCCAGAACTGGTCGAGGTGCCAAGTGGGTGCGCCCAAGCTGCGCAAGCTGCCCCAGGCTTGCTCAAAGAGCCAGTCGAAAGAAAAGAACATGGCCAGCTTGAACAAGCCCAGGCGTTGGATCAGTGTGTAAACCACGTCCACCCGCACGGCGCGGGTGTCTTGCACAGGCTCAGCCGGCCAGCGCCGCTGCATGGGGCCCAGCACCGTGAGCAAGACCGCTATTTGCAACAGGCCCACCACCAGCCAGCCTGTGCCTTCGTAGGCTTTTTCCAACAATTGGGCCAGGCCCAAGGCAAACACCAAGGGCTGCACCACGGCCTCGAACAGGCTTTGCTGCAACCAGGAAAAGGCGTCAATCAGGGTGTCCATGGCGTGTCAGGGTCTTTGCGCGGGCTGGGTCACGGTGGGAGGCTTGGTTTGCGCCAGCTGCAGGGGATGCTGGCGCACCCAGTCACGGTATTGGGGGTGCTCGCGCAAGGTGGCAAAGCAAAGGCCACGGGCCTTCAGGCCCACGATCAAGGGCTCCAGCACCGCCGGGGCCCAGGGGTCCTGACGCGACCAGATGCCCAGGTGGGCCATCAGGATGTCGCCGGGTAGGATGTTTTTCAGGGCTTTTTGCAGCAAATGGGCGTTGCTCAAGCGCTCACTGGGCAGCTCGTCGCCCAAAAAGCCGGCATCCGCCCAGCCCACATGCGCATAACCGCATTGCCGGGCCGCTTGCAGCAGCCGGGCCGAAGTTTTGCCACCGGGTGCACGAAACAACGGCAAAGGCGTTTGCCCGGTCAGGGCTTGCAAACGGCTGGTGGCTTGGTGCAGGTTGTCGCAATACTGGGGGGCGCTCCACTGCAAGTTTTGCCCGGCCTGCGGGCCCGCACTGGGGCGGATGCGAAAGCGCACATCGCCTGGGCCATCCAGGTCGGCGCGCCAATAGGCGTGGTCCCAAGTGTGCGAGGCAAAGGCATGGCCTTCGCCCCCCCGTGCACGCCACCAGTCGGCCCAGTGCTCCCCCAGAGAGCCATCGCCTTGCTGGGTTTTTTCATGCGCCGCAAAAAAAGTGACCGGCACTTTGTGGCGCTGCAACACTTGGGCAATCAGCGGGGCTGTGCCCATGTGGCCGGTGTCAAACGTCAGGTAGACCGGGCGGGTGCAGGCGGCAGGCTCAGCCGAAGTTTGGGCCAGAACCTGTCCCGGGCCTGTGGCCAGGACGCACAGGGCCAGCCAGACGCATGGGACACTCTGGGAGGGATGGGCCTCAATTGCGCGGTGCATGGTCCAATGTCCAGACCCCGTGGGGCGACTTGCCCACCGGCACTTGCTTGACTAGTTTGCGCGAGGCGATGTCGATCACACTCAATTTGCGCGACCAACGTGAGGCCACCAAAATCAGCTTGCCGTCTGCGGTGATGTCCATGCAGTCTGGGCCAGAAGGGCCAGGCAATTGCGCAACCACTTTCCAGTCGATGAAGTCAATCTGGCTGATGGAGTTGGCCACACGGTTACTCACAAACACATGGCGTTTGTCCCCCAACGCGCGAAATGCATGCGCCCCTTTGCCCGTGGGGATCGTCTTGAACAATTTGGGCTTGGGCCCTGAGATGTCGTAGACCTCTACCCCATCGCCACCGGTCAGGCCCACCAAGAGGTATTTGTTGTCTGGCGTGCCGTACACATCAGCGGGCACCGCACCGACGGAGGTACGCGTGCTGAGGGTTTGGGTGCTCAGGTCAATCGATACGATCTCGTTGCTGTCTTGCATCGAGGCCCAAACGGTCTGGCTGCGGCTGTCGATCCAGAGGTGGCTAGGCGTTTTGCCCGTGGCAATGCGTTTGTACAAATGCGCTTTTTGGCCGTCCCAACGGTAAATATCCACATGGTTCAAGCGGTTGGCTGCCGTCACAAACCACTTCATGTCGGGCGAAAATCGCAAATGGTAGGGATCCAAAATACCGGTCACCGTGCGTTGCACTTGCGCGGTACGGGGGTCGATGAAGGTCAGGGAATCGCTCATGGCGTTGGCCACAATCAGCGATTTTTCGTCGGGCGTCAAATACAAATGGTGTGGCTCTTTGCCGGTCGGGATGCGTTTTTTTTCGGTCCAGGTGGTCGGATCGATCACACTCACGTTGCCCTCGAGCGAATTGAGGACAAAAACAGGGGCAGGCAGCTCGGCCAGCACAGTGCTGGCAAGGTTCACCCCAAAAAACAAAAACAAAATTCTGGAAAATGCACAAAAACGAATCACTTGGGAACTTTCTAAATCGCGCTCAAGTGTAAGCGGCCCCCCTCTCAGGATTTCAGATGCATACGCCATGCGTTCAAAAAATAAACATTCACGGCATCGGGCTTGAAGCCATGAGCATCACGCCACCCGCCGGTGCCGATGGTCCGACCCTGGTTTTTTTGCACGAAGGTCTGGGCAGCGTGCGCATGTGGCGCGACTGGCCGACACGCCTGTGCGCGCATCTGGGCTGCGCGGGCCTGGTGTATTCGCGCCAGGGTTACGGCCAGTCCGACCCCGTGCCCGATGTGCGCGGCCCCTCTGGCCAGACGGATGCAAGCCGGCATGGGCGCTTGCTGCCCGACTACATGCACCACGAAGCCTTTGAGGTCTTGCCCTCTTTGCTGCAGGTCTTGGGCATCGAACGGCCCGTGTTGCTTGGGCACTCGGACGGAGGCACCATCGCCTTGCTGCACGCCAGCCGTTGGGAGGTGCGTGGCTGCATCGTCATGGCCCCCCACATCATGGTGGAGCCCATCTCCCTGCAGGCCATCCAGCAAGCCCGCCGGGCCTTTGAGCAAGGCGCATTGCGCGAGCGCTTGGCCGCTTACCACGCCGATGTGGACTGCGCTTTTTGGCAATGGAACGAGGTGTGGCTGAGTCCGGCTTTCGCCAGTTTTGACATCCGCGCCGACTTGGCCACCATCCAGGCCCCGCTGCTGGCCATCCAGGGTTTCGATGACCCCTACGGCACCTTGGCCCAGATCGAGGAGATCGCCCAAGCCGTGCCGCACACCCGTTTGCTCACCCTGCCCGCCTGCGGCCATTCGCCCCACCGCGACCAGCCGCAAGCAGTGGAACATGCGGTGGCAGATTTCATGGCCTGTTTGGCGAGTCGTCGGACCTGAAGGCAACAACCTGCGAATACCGACACGCCCCCTGATGAGCCTTTACGGTCCGACAGCCATCTTTTCGCAAAGCGACATTTCAGGGCTTGAGCGCCACCAAATCCGATGGCGACAAAAAGCGCCATTGACCGGGGGCCAGATCGTCCAGCACCAAACCGCCGATCTGCGAACGGTGCAACCCCTCCACCCGGTTGCCCACCGCCGACACCATGCGCTTGACTTGGTGGTATTTGCCCTCGGTCAGGGTGAGTTTGAGGTGCAGCTCGCTCACCGCCTCACAGGCAGCCGCCTTGACCGGCTGAGGGTCATCGTCCAGCACCACCCCGCTTAACAGCTTTTGCACCATCTCGGGCGTGATGGGGTGTTTGGTGGTGACCTCGTAGACCTTGGGCACATGGTGCTTGGGCGAGCTCATCTTGTGGATGAACTGGCCGTCGTCGGTCAGCAGCAGCAAGCCGGTGGTGTCCTGGTCAAGCCGACCCACCGCCTGAACACCCTGCACCGCTGCTTTTTGCGGGCGCTGGCGCAAAGGCGCGGGTAACAAGGTGTAGATGCTCGGCCAAGTCGAAGGCTTTTGCGAGCATTCGGTGCCTGAGGGCTTGTGCAGCAGCACGTAGGCTTTATCCAGGTAGGGCCACATGGTGCCTTGCACCGTGAATTGCAGCCCCTGCAGATCAAAAAATTCGCCCGCGTCGGTGACGGTTTGGCCCAGCACTTGCACATGGCCCTGCTGGACCAGGCCTGCGCACACGCGGCGGGTGCCAAAGCCCTGGCTGAACAAGATGTCTTCCAGGCGCATGGGTTTGAGAGGTTTGGCTTTCATGGGGCATGATTGTCGCCTTGAAACAGACCCTTTTCGCTTGCAGGAGACCCAGCCCATGAGTGCTGCCCTTGAAACGCTCGATCGCATGAACACCGCCCTGGCCCAAAGCCAAAACGGCCAGCTACCGCAAAGCGAGATGATTCGCCTGTGGCGCACCCAAGCGGCCACGTTGGCGCTGCCCGCACGCTTTGACGAGGTGTTGCAACCCTTGCTCGACCGCATCGAGGCCAGCGCTTTGTTCAGCGAAGAAAGTTGCTCGTTCAGCCAAAAGGATTTGCTCGCCAGCCTGCAGATGTGGACCGACAAAGCGCGCCTGCGGCTGTCCAGCCCAAGCGCCGCGCAACCCTAAAGCGCAGGGGCGAGGTCTTGCGCTGGCGCTGTGTGCAGCGCCAGCCAGCGCTCGATGTGCGCTGCGTCGTGCACCAAACGCAGCTCGTCAAAGGCCTGCTGCGCCTCGGGGTAGACCCGGCGCATGTAGTTGAGCCACTGCTTGAGCCGCCCGGCCCGGTGCCGCGTGGCCACACGGGCGCTCACACCCTGCCAGAACACCTGCATCAAAGCCGCCAAGGTGGACCAGGGCACACCCTGTCCCGGTGCACGCCCTTGCCCTGTGGCCAACTGGTGCGCAATGGCCAGCGCCAGCCCCGGGTCGGTGACCATGCCGCGCCCGATCATCAGGCGGTCGCAGCCCGTCACCTCGCGGCAACGCAGCGCGTCGGCCACCGTCCAGATTTCGCCATTGGCCACGATGGGCAAACGCACATGCTGGCGCAAGTCGGCGATGCGGTCCCAATAAGCGGGCGGACGGTAACCGTGGGCCTTGGTGCGGGCATGCACCACCAGCTCGCTGGCCCCGGCCGCCTCGATGGCCTGGGCGCAGTCCTCGGCACGGCTGTCGTCGTTGAAGCCCAGACGCATCTTGGCCGAGACCGGAATGTGTGCCGGCACAGCCCGGCGCACCGCCGCCACGATCAGCCCCACCAGTTCCGGCTCGTCCAGCAGCACGGCGCCGCCCCGGTGCTGGTTCACGGTTTTGGCCGGGCAACCAAAGTTCAGGTCAATGCCATGCGGCTGCAACTCGGCCAGAGCCGCCGCGTTGTCGGCCAGGCACACCGGGTCCGAGCCCAGCAGCTGCACCTTGACTGGCACACCAGCCTTCGTACGGCTGCGGTTGAGCAACTCGGGCGCGATACGAATGAAAGCGCGGCGCGGCAAGACCGTGTTGGTCACGCGGATGAATTCAGAGACGCACGCGTGCACCCCGCCCACACGCGTGAGTACATCGCGCAGGGTGTGGTCGAGCAGCCCCTCCATAGGGGCCAGCATGATGTGCATGATGGGCCTGGAAAGTAGGACGCTGCGTTCAGCCGAGCTTGCGCTTGAGGCGCACTTCTTCGACCTTCACACCGCCCAGAGGCACAGTGCGCGCGGTGTTCATCTCGCGCTTGAAGCCGGCCAGGTCGTGAAAGCGCAAAGTGCGCTCATGCAACAGCGGCAGCCAGACGGTCACCTCGGTGCAGTCCTCGCCTTCCAGGCCTTCACGGGCGGCGTCCCACAGGGCCAGACCAACGCCTTGGCCAATGCGGTCCGGCGCAGCGTAAATGGCCCAGATTTCACCGGTGGTGTTTTTGCTCTTGGGGTCACGCGAGCGGTCAAAGCCCACAAAGCCCACGATCTCACGGCCATCCAGCGCCACCATGACTTGCGGCTCGCCGTATTCGATGGCCTCTTTCCAGAACGACACGCGTTTGGGCATGGGCGTGGCGTCCCAGTGGGCCTCGGGCACCTGGCCCGCGTAGGCGGCGCGGCAGGCGCTCACATGCAAAGCAGCCACGGCAGGGGCATCTTGGAGGGTGGCGAATCGGACTTGGATATCGGACATGGCTTGAACTGATGAGGGGAAAACAACGCACTGGGGCCACAGGGCTTTCAGCGCAAAACCCAATATTGTCGCCGCATCGGTTATCTTCAATGGATGAGGACGTTTCCAAGCAGTCAGAATTTCACCGCACCCAGGTCAGCGGCCCCCCTGGATCACCCGACGCCGACCCGTTTGCGCCAGCCCAGCGCCTGGTGGTTCAAAGGTCTGTTTTGGGCCGCAGCCGCCTTGTGTTCAGGCCACTTGAACGCCCAAGCCCCGGCCCCCAAGCGTTTTGCCGACGACATGGCCGAGCGCACCCGCGCCTGCACCGCTTGCCACGGCGAGCAAGGCCGCGCCGGCCCCGACGGTTATTACCCGCGCCTGGCGGGCAAACCGGCCGGTTACCTGCACAACCAGCTGCGCAATTTCGCGCAAGGCCGTCGCCATTACGATCTCATGGCCCGCTTGGTCGACCCTTTGACCGACGCCTATTTGGGCGAGATGGCGCAGTACTTTGCCAACTTGCAACTGCCCTACTCCGCCCCCACCGCCAACAACGCCATCACGCCCGAGCGCCTGGCCAAAGGCCAGCAACTGGTGACACAAGGCGACGCCACACGCGGCCTGCCCGCCTGCACCCAGTGCCACGGCGTGCGCCTGAC
>NZ_JBILQU010000175.1:0-3634 GCF_044373035.1 Limnohabitans sp.
GTCCGAAGGATGGCGCGTGCATTTTGTGATGCCGTCCGCCGAAAACGTGCAGACCCTGCCCCAGCCGCTCAACCCGCAAATCGAGCTGCGCCCCGTGCCCGAGCACGAGACGGTGGCCGTGCGCTTTGGCGGCTTCACAACGCAAGCGAGCATTCAAGAGCAGACCGAGCGCCTGCGGGCTTGGGCTAAAACCAAAAACCTCAAGCTCAGCCCCACGGCCCAAATCGCCCGTTACGACGATCCCTTCACGCTGCCTTGGAACCGCCGCAACGAAATCTTGATCGACTTGTTGCCTTGAGTCGCGCACAGCGACCTACAGCGCAAAAAACTCGAAACTCATCGACGGCATTGACCCCTCACATCTGTGTGCATAAAATGCACACATGCCAAACACCAAGATTTACAACTGGAATGCCGAAAAAAACCAGTTGCTGTTGAAAAAGCGAGGCATTTCCTTTGAGCGCATCGTTTTTGAAATCAGCCTTGGCAATGAGCGGGATGTTGTATTGCATCCCAACCAAGAGAAAAGCCCCGGACAACTGATTTCGATGGTCCAAGTCGATGGCTATGTGTGTGCCGTCCCATTCATTGAAACCGAATCCGAGATTTTTCTGAAAACCATCATCCCCAGCCGCAGGGCCACCAAGCAACACAGGCGCAAGTCATGACCAAAAAAACGGTGCACGATGAAGAAGAAGCAGGCATCTTGCAGGCGCTGGAATCGGGCGCGCTCAAGTCCGTCAAAGATGCGCCCACCCGCATGAAGGCGCACAAGACTGCGGCGGAAACCACGCTCAAAAAAGACCAACGCCTGAATATCCGGATTTCAAGCAAAGACCTCAAAAACCTTCAGGCGCGCGCCTTGGAGGAAGGGATTCCCTACCAAACGCTGGCGGCCAGCTTGTTGCACAAATATGTGAACGGTCATTTGATCAACCAGCGATAAGGCGACCACATCAGCGTGGTGTGTGTGCAGATGGGACACAGCACCTTGCAACGACTAAACTTTGCTGTGAAACCGGCGCAACGAGATCTTGATCGACCTGATGCCCTGAAAGCGACCGGGATCAATCGCCCGCTGCGGCCTGTGCCGCTGGCGGTCTGTTGTAGCCTTGGGCGATGGTCAACACAGTCTTGCAGCCGTGACAGGGCGCATTCGCAAAAAAATCATTCAAGCCCAGCTTGAAGCCTTGCCCGCACCGCGCAGTGGCGATGTGCTGTGCCCCCTGTGCGAGCGCGCCATTCCGCCCAGCCAACAAGACGCGCACCATCTGGTGCCCAAGTCACATGGGGGCGCGCACACCGTGCTGCTGCACCGCATTTGCCACCGCCAGATCCATGCGCTGTTCACCGAGACCGAATTGGCCCGCACCTATGCCACGGTCGAAGCCTTGAAGCAGCCCGAAGAGATGGCCCGCTTCATCCGTTGGGTGCAAACCAAACCCGACGCATTTTTTGAAAAAAGCCGCAAGAGCCAACGGCTCCAAAACCGGCGCTGAACCCTGCCCACCACCATGCCTGAATCCATGTCCACACTGCCCACAACCAGCCGGATCGAGCTGAAAGACTTGCACCTGGCCACCCGCATTGGCACCTATGCCCCCGGCGACACCGTGCCCGAATACCACGCGCTCGATTTGACCCTGTGGATCGACCCCGGTCTGGTGCTGATTGCCCAAGACGGCATGGCGCATGTGTTCGATCACGACCCGCTGGTGATCGAGATCGAACGGCTGGCGGCCGATGGGCTGTACGCAACCCAAGAGCGGCTGATGACGCGCATCGTGCAGGCCTGCGCGGCTTACCCAGCCATCGAGGCGATCGACATCGCCTTGCGCAAATTCCCGGTGCGTGCAGGCAGCGGCTCTTTGGGTGTGCGTTTGGCTGTGGACGGCGCGCAACTGCAGCGCATGCGAGACGCCGCGCTCAGGGCGTGAGCCATTCTTGGTGCCGGCCCCAAAATAGGCACTGCTTGAACACGTGTGATGGCGTCACAACGCCAAAATCTCCACAGTCCCTGTGAGCACCGGGCGGCACAAAATCTTGTAGCCATCGGCGTCAAAGTGGGCGGCCACTTGGCTGGCCGTTTGGCTCAATTGGCGGGCCGCTTCAAGGGTGGGCGCGCTGCCCAGATAGCACCAGTGCTTCACCACGTGGATTTGCGTGAGTTCGCCGTCGCGCTCCACCAAGCCCACCGCGCCCGGGTAAGGCCAGCATTCCACGCGCAGCGCCAGCAGGCTGGTGAACAGGCGCTCGCGGTGCGCTTGGGGGCTTTCGTCGCCCCGGCACACCCCGGCGCATTGGCGAATGGCAGCCCTGAAGCAGGCTTTGCCGGGGGGTAGTTTTTCTAGGCCCAGCGGGCCGTAACACAGCTTGTTTTGATCGGCGATGGTGCGTAACGCACTGAGTGCGGCGTGGCGGCTGGCGTACAGGCCATACAGCTCGGGTTGGCTGGCAAAGTCGATGTCACGGGCATAGACCACTTGCGGCACTTCGCCCGTCAGTTGCAGACTGCACAGCTGTTGGTTGCGGCGCAGTTTTTGGTTGAACAAGGGGTGCTGGGCTTTGATCATTTGCGCCTCCAAAAGCAGCGCGCCGATCTCGCCCGCCGTGCGGATGTGGCTGATGCGCTGGGTTTGGCGCAGCATGCGGGCCTCGTCGGGCGTGCGCAGGTGCGACAGCAGTCGCGCGCGGATGTTGATGCTTTTTCCGATGTACAGCGGCAGGTCGCCTTCCTCGCCATGAAAAATGTAAACACCTGCCCCGGTGGGCGCGTCTTCGATGGCGCCCCGCAGGTGTTGGGGGTATTCGCAGACGCGCTCGGCCTCGAAGTCGTCGCGGCGGCGGCGTGGGGAAATGCTGGCCATGGCAGGGTCGATCAAGTGGTGTGTTGGTGAATGGTAGCCACCACCACGCCCCAGACGTCCACACTTTGACCATCTTTGGGCACGATGTCGGGGTAGTCGGGGTAATCGGGGCGGGCCGCTTGCAAACGCAGGCCCTCGCTGGCCAAGCGCAGGATTTTGCAAGTGAAGTCGCCGTCGACCACGGCCAGCACGATCTGGCCGTCGGCCGGGGGGATGGCGCGGTCCATCAGCACCACCGCGCCATCCAGGATGCCCGCATCGCGCATGCTTTCGCCGCGCACGCGGATGTCAAACGTGGCCTGTAGGTGCTTGACCAGCTGCTGCATGAGGTCGATGCGCTCGACCTGGTGGTCTTCGGCGGGCGACGGAAAACCCGCCGCCATGCTGGCGGGCAAAGCCTGCAGCCACCAGTTTCCGGGGGGCAGGGCTTGGGGGGTGTCTGGGGCATGCATGAGGAAAGCGGTGGCTGCAGGAGTGGCAATGGAGAGATCAAAATACTGTTTATATTTACAGTATACTGAGCTTGTCATGCTTCCTGCAGTTGCCTGACATTTTTGTTGATTTACGCCCCGGGCTTTGCGGCTCGGGGCGTTTTTTTGGGCGCTCGGACAGCGGCGGCGCTCAGCGCATCTGGGCATTGAGGCTGCCCAAGGGCGCAGAAAACTCGGCGCGCCAGCTTTCACCCGCTTGCAAAGGCCAGGCGTCGGTCCAGGTGCCGGTGGTGATCACGTCGCCCGCTTGCAGGTCGACCGCGCCGGGGCATTGGC
>NZ_JBILQU010000051.1:0-19094 GCF_044373035.1 Limnohabitans sp.
AGGCTGCCCAAGGGCGCAGAAAACTCGGCGCGCCAGCTTTCACCCGCTTGCAAAGGCCAGGCGTCGGTCCAGGTGCCGGTGGTGATCACGTCGCCCGCTTGCAGGTCGACCGCGCCGGGGCATTGGCGCAGTTCTTTCAAAAAGTGGTGCAAGGCATTCAGCGGGCTGTCGAGCACGTTGGTGCCAGTGCCCTGCTCCACCGCTTGGCCGTTTTTGAACAGCGTGACCTGGGCCTGCGCCAGCAAGGTGTGAAGGGCCTGCGCATCTGCGGCCAGTTGCTGGATGGGAAGGCGCTGGCCCACCAGCAGGCGGGCGTGCAAGCCGCTGTCGGCCATGGTGTCGGTGGCGGTGAACTTCCAGTCCAGGCAGTGCGACTGAACGACTTCAAAACCCGGTGCGATCCAGTCGATGGCCTCGAACAACTGCTGCAGGCTGGCGTTGGCCGCTGGCGTGGCCTTCATGCCGAAGACGATTTCGGGCTCCAGCCGGGGCTGGCAGGTGTGGGTCAGGTCGATGCTGCCTTCGGCCGCCCCCGATGCGGCGGGCTCGGCAAAGCCAAGGCCTGTGTCCCAGACCGTGCCCCACATGGGGCCAAACACCTCGTAGCGCTGCCACAGCGTGCGGTTGGTGAAGCCAATTTTGTAGCCCTTGGCCACTTCGCCACGCTGCTGGCGCAACTGGCGCACGGCCAAGGCTTGTTGGTAGGCCGCAGCCGTATCAGGGCCGCCCACCACGCCGGGGGGCTGGCCCCACAAACGGGCTTGGTCGTGGTGCTGCAAAAGTTGTTCGGGGGTCATGTGGGGTCTCCTGTTCAGTGAATGGTAAAGCGTTGAATAAAATCAAACCGCCACAAAGCGGCCATCGTCCAGCGCCTGGATTTGCCCTTGCGCCTGCAACTCAGTCAGGTGCATGCCGATGGTGTTGCGCTCAGCGCAGGGCACAAAGGGCACGTCGTAACCTTGCGGGTACAGCAGACGGCGGTCCACCAGCGCGTCCAGGCTGTGCGGGGTCTGCAAATAGCCCAGGAGTTGCGCGCTGCGCTCGTCGATCTTGCTGGCAAAGCGCGCCAAATCGGCCAAAAACTGCGCCCGGTCGGTGATCACCGCTTTGTGGTGCGAGGTGGCCCAGATGCGGGCGTCCAGCTCGGCGACTTTTTTCAGGGTGCGGCGGAAGTCGCTCAGGCTGGAGGTGGCGTCGCCGTAATACGGGCCAAAGCCGCTCAGGTCGATGTCGCCAATGAAGGCCAGGCCTTCGCTTTCCACCACTAAGGCGCAATGCCCTGCGGTGTGGCCCGGCAGGTGGTGCGCCCGCACCCGCACGCCGCCGCCCAGGTCCCAGACCGCGCCGTCGCTGTAACCGGTGGCATCGGGCCGGGGCTGGTAATGGAAATCCTTTTGCACGATGGCGTGCATGGCGTCCAGGACCTCGGCGGGGTAACCGTAGTGTTGGCACAAGCCGTCCCACGATTGCGCGGCGGCCAGATCGGCCTCGTGCACTTGCACAGGGGCGTGCGGCAGGCGGTGCAACCCCGCCATGTGGTCTTCGTGCACATGGCCCAAGATGACCAGGTCCACCGTGTCCAGCTCGGGGCCGATGCGGTTGGCCACCTCGGGGGTGTCAAAGGCCACGCGCATGTCGGCCCCCTGCACGATGAGCTGGTTGCCGTCGGGGTATTTGCCCGATTTTTCGCCCAGGTGCACCCGCACCGCTCCGAAATTCAACACCGACGCCATGAAGGTCCTTCCTGAACAGCGCCCCATCCAGAGCGCGACAAGCCACTATAGCCAGCGTGACAGCCCGGCGCTGGCACACGCGCTACAGTGCGCTGCATGACCGACCTGCCCTCCCCCGCCACGCTGGCCGCCACGGCCCTGATCGACAGCGACCACCCGGATGTGATCGCCCTGGCGCGCCAGCACGCACAAGGCGCCACCGACCGCGAACGCGCGGTGTCGCTGTATCTGGCGGTGCGCGACCAGTTCCGCTACGACCCTTACCGCATCGAGCTGTCCACCGAGGGCATGCGCGCCAGCTCGGTCATTGCCCAAGGCTCGGGTTGGTGTGTGCCCAAGGCGGCCTTGATGGCGGCGGCTTGCCGCGCCGCCGGTCTGCACGCCCGCTTGGGTTACGCCGATGTGCGCAACCACCTGAGCACCGAGCGCTTGCGCCAGACCATGCAGACCGATGTGTTCATCTGGCACGGCTATGCCGACATTTGGCTGGACGGCCAATGGGTCAAGGCCACACCCGCCTTCAACATCGAGCTGTGCGACAAGTTCCGCCTGCTGCCGCTGGAGTTTGACGGACGCCACGACTCGATCTACCACCCCTTTGACAAGGCGGGCAACCGGCACATGGAATACGTGAACCAGCGCGGCACCTTCGACGACATGCCGCTGGCGCAAATCGTGGCGGATTTCCAAACCGTGTACAGCGGCTGGATGGCCGAAAAAGCCCCTTTAAAGGAAGCCAGCTTCGAGCAAGATGTGGCAAAGGAAATGCGATGACGCAGCGCGCACTGGTTTTGCTCGACTCGATTGCGCTGGTCAACGCCAGCCATGCCGGCGCGGTGATCGTGTCGGGCTCGCACGGGGGTTTGTCGGCCTCGCATTTTGTGACAGCGCAAACCCACAAACCCTACGCCGTGGCCTTCAACGACGCCGGTGGCGGCAAGGACGACGCTGGTCGCGTGGCGCTGCATGAATTGCAGGCGGTGGGCGTGCTGGCCATTTTGTATGCCCACACCTCGGCGCGCATTGGCGAGGCGCAAGACGGGCTGGACAACGGCGTGGTCAATGGCCTGAACGCGCTGGCTCTGGCGCAGGGCCTGCAGTTGGACATGCGTGTGTCAGACGCGGTGCGGCACCTGGGTCAACACGGCATACGGTAAGCGCTGTGCACCTGCTTCAGTTCCTGCGCCGCTGCGGTCTTTGGCTGTGCTTGGGGTTGGGGCTGGGGCCATCGGCACAGGCTCAACCCGTGTCCGAGCTTGTACCCGGTGCCAACGGTCTGGCGCTGAAAACCTGGGTCTTTCATCCGGCACAAAAGACCCATGCCACCCCCCGCCCGGTGGTGATCGCTTTGCACGGGTGCGGCGGCATTTATGCCACTGTCGGCTCGCGCAAAGGCCAGCTCAGCGCACGCCATCAAGGCATGACCGATTTGTTGCTGGCACAAGGCTACAGCGTGGTCTGGCCCGACAGCCTCACACCCAGGCAAGAAACCAGTTTGTGCGAACAAAGCATGGCGTCGCGCCAAGTCAGGCAAAGCCATCGGCGCAGCGATGTTCACGCCACCTTGGCTTGGCTTGCCCAACAAGCCTGGACGGATCGCCAACGCGTGGCCTTGCTGGGCTGGTCCCACGGCGGCAGCACCGTGCTGGCCAGCTCGGACAGCCAGCATAAACTCCCTCAACCCAGTGTGACACCCGACGTGGCGCTGGCCTTTTACCCAGGCTGCGCCGACGCACTTGGGCGGGCTTATCAGCCGAGCTGGCCCGTGCACATGCTGCTGGGGGCGGCAGACGACTGGACGCCTGCCGCGCCCTGTGTGGCCTTGGGCCAGCGATCTGGCATGAGCTTCAAGCTGTACCCGGACAGCCACCACGGTTTTGACAACCCGGTGGGGCAAGTTCAGCACTTGCCCCGCGTACCCAATGGCCCACATCCGGGTCTGGGCGTTCTCGCCGGACGCCACCCTGTGACAGGCCCTCAGGCTTGGCAGGATGTGCTGGACTTGCTCAAGCAGCGATGGCCTGATCCTGCAGCCCCTTGAACTGCAGAAAAGCAGCGGCCAAAGGCACCGACTCAAACGCCACGCGGCTTGGCACGTCACAGGCCAGCCACATGGCCGGAGGCTGGGTGTGCATGACGATGCCCGCCACGCTTTCGACGCGGCTTTCCGGCGGAACGCTCGGGTCGGGGCTGCGGCAAATGGACAAAAAGCCGTCAGACTCGTCACGCAAGAAGCGCTCCAGATCAGCTTGACCGATGGGGGTTTTCAAAGCGTGTTGCCCAGCGGTGCTCAAACGGTTGTGGCTCGACAAACCCGGGCCCATGGGGGCTTGCTCAGCCAGCAGCGATTCACACACGAAATGGTTGGTGTGCACCACAACGCCTTCGGTGGGCGTGACCTCGGCCCAGCCTGCAGGCGAGACTTCAAAGCAGGCGGCCTGACCCTCGGCGTCAGCGCAAGGCACGTTCGAGGCCGCGCCAAAGCCCAGTCCCAGTTCCGTCTGCAAAGCATGCAAACGCTCGCGGGCGTGCGCCACCGAGCAGCAGTCGAGCAAATGCCGCAGCAGCACATGCACCGGTACGCCCACGCGAGTGCCGTCGCGGTGGGAGCGCAAGATGTTCAGCCCCAAGGCAAAGCCCGATTGGTTGATGCCGATCTTGGCCAGCATGCCGGCCTCGGTCAGGGTGGTGATGCTTTGGCCGCTGGGGCCTTGGGTGTGCAAAAGCACCAGGGCTTCGCGCTGGCGGCCCATCCAGTCCCAGTTTTGGGCGAGCCAAGCTTGGCCTGTGCGGCTGGCAGCCGCCGTCACACCCATGGCGGTGCACTCGCCGTCTTTCAAAGCGCCGTCCCAGGGCGCATCGGCCAGCCAGTCGGGCAAGCCTGCGGTGCGGTTGGCGACCGAGGCGGCTTGGGCAGCTTCTTTCAGGTGCGGAGCGTCCGTCAAAAACGTGGGCGGCAAAATTTCGGTGCGGCAGTTCAGCGCCATCAGGCTGCCCAGGCTTTGACCGCTGCCTTGGGCCATGCCGCGCAGCTCGGCCATCAGATCGGCATCGACCTGCGCAATCACCGGCTCAAAGCGCATGGCGCGCTCGCAGGCGCTGGCCCAGTCGATGCCGCAGGCGGCAAACAAACGGGCGTAGGTGACCACGCTGTGCTGGATGCGGTCTTGGGCTTGGCGGCCATAAATTTGACCGCGCTCGTGGGCCGAGGCGGCACCCAATGTATCGATGCAAGGGAACATGCGCAATCTCCAAAAAGAGGGTTCAGTCTTGATCCCGCGAGTCTGGCTGTCAATCCGGACAAACGCACATCCTCGCCCACACTGGCACCTCGGAGACTGTGGGCTGCAGGCCAACGGGTTCATCATGACCGTCTGTTGAACTGGAGAGCCTGCCATGCGTTTGCTGATCGCGATGATGATGCACGAGACCAACACCTTCTCGCCGGTGCCCACCGAATTACAGCGCTTTGCACTCGGTCCGGGTGAGGTGCCACCGCGAGGCGAGGCGGCCATTGCGGCCTTTCGGGGCACGGGCACGGCCACCGGGGCATTCATTGATTTGGCCGAGAAGGCGGGAGCACAGTTTGAGCTGGCCCTAGGGGCGCACGCCGCGCCCAGCGGGCTGGTGTTTGACGAGGCCTACGAGGCCATGAGCGAGGCGATTTTGCAAGCCGTGGCGCGCGGCGGTTTTGACGGCATCTTGCTGGACCTGCACGGGGCCATGGTGAGCCAGAGCCACGAAGACGGCGAAGGCGAGTTGCTGCGCCGTATCCGCGCCATCGACCCCAAAACGCCCATTGGCGTGGCTTACGACATGCACGCCAACGTCTACACCGACATGGTCGAGTTGGCGCAAATCGTAGCGGGCTACCAGACCTACCCGCATGTGGACATGTATGGCACCGGCGTGCGGGCGGGCTCGGCTTTGCTCAAGCTGCTCCAGGGTCAGGCCAAGCCGACCACGGCCTGGGGCCGCTTGCCCATGATCCCGCACATCATGCGGCAAAGCTCGCTGGACGAACCCAACCGCTCCATCCAGGCGCGTGCCCAGCAAATGGAAAAAGAAGGCGCTCTGTGCGCCAGCGTGTTCACCGGTTTTCCGCACGCCGACATCGAAAACGCGGGCATGTCGGTGGTGGTGGTGACCGACAACGACCCGGCGCTGGCCCAACGCCTGCGCGACGAGCTGATGCAAATGGCCTGGGACAGCCGAGCACAATGGGTGTACGAACTGGAACCGCTGGCCGCGTCGGTGGCCCGTGCCAAAACGCTGACCGACTATCCGGTGATGCTCCTCGACCATTACGACAATGCTGCCTCGGGCGGCACCATGGACACCACCACTGTGCTGGCCGAGGTGCTGCGCCAGGGCTTGCGCAACGTGGCGGTGTTTGCGATTTTTGACCCGCAGGCTGTGCAAGAGGCCATCGCGGCCGGCATCGGGGCACAGGTGCGTTTGCAAGTAGGCGGCAAGATGGCCATGCCGCTCATGCCGCACCGCAGCGCACCGATCGAACTGACTGGCGTGGTCAAGCTGATTTCGAACGGAAAATACCGCAACAAAGGCCCCATGAGCCAGGGTGCCCGCCAGAACATGGGCCAAGCAGTGGTGATCGACACGGGCGATGCTGAGGTGGCGCTGATCTCTCGCCACGTCGAGCCCTTTGACGTGAACGCCCTGCTGTGCCTGGGCATCGACCCAACACAAAAGAGTTTTGTGGTGCTCAAAAGCCGGGTGCACTGGCGCGCTGGCCTGGGCCACCTGGCCGGTGCCACGGTGGAATGCGCAGGCGCGGGGGCTTGCACCTCGGACTACAGCGAGCTGCAGTTCAAAAAACTACGCCGGCCAATTTACCCGCTGGATGCGGGCGTGGTCTGGTCAAAGACAGCGCAATAAGCGCCAAGCTATAGGCCCTGGTAGAGGCTTTTTGCGCCGCAAAGGCGTGATCCGTCTTGCGCGGGTGGCATGGGTGAGCGCCACATTGGCTGGAGGGGTCATGTGAAGGCATGGGCTGGAAGTACGGGGGAAAACCAGAGCTTGACCAGCTTGGATCGCCTGCCTAGCATTGTCCGTATTGACGGATGACAAGCATCCGCCAGCGCACTTAACCAAAGCCTACACATGACACTGCCCACACTGGCCCTCTTTACCGGCGACCCTGCAGGCATCGGCCCAGAACTTGTCGAAAAAATGCTGCACAACCTCTCGTGGAAAACGCACGCCCGGGTGATCTTGATCGGCCAGAAAAGGTCGATCGAGGTCCCTCCTGAAGTGGTCTGGCACGACTGGTCTGGCGCCAACGCCCCTGCTTTTGAGCGCGGTGTGGCCAACGCCCAGAACGGCCGCTACATGATCGAGGCTTTGGCCGCCGGTGTGGACCTGGTGACCTCTGGCCAAGCCGATGCTTTTTGCTTTGCCCCGCTGAACAAGTCAGCCCTGCGCCAAGGCGGCATGAACCAGGAAGACGAATTGCGCTGGTTTGCCGAACACATGCACTTCAGCGGCGTCTGCGGCGAGCTCAACGTGCTGAAAAACCTCTGGACCGCGCGGGTGACCTCGCATGTCCCCCTGAACGAAGTCTCCAGCTTGCTGAGCCCGGACAAAGTGGCCGACGCTATCCGCATGATTTCGCAGGCCCTGCAGGCCTCTGGCGTCGCCAGTCCGCGCATCGCGGTTTGTGGACTCAATCCGCACAACGGCGACAACGGCAACTACGGCGACGAGGAAGGCCGCATCATCACGCCGGGTGTGCAGCAAGCTGCCGCCATGGGCTTTGCCGCCGATGGCCCCTTTCCAGCAGACACCACCTTTGTGCGCGCCATCCGTTCGCCGGGCGGCTACGACGGTGTGGTGACCATGTACCACGACCAAGGCCAGATCGCCATGAAGCTGATGGGTTTTGAGCAAGGCGTGACGGTGCATGGCGGCCTGCCCTGCCCCATCACCACCCCGGCCCATGGCACGGCTTACGACATCTCAGGTCAGGGTGTGGCCAATCCGCAAGCCATGACCAACGCCTTTGAATTGGCCGCCCGCATGGCCGCCTCTCGCCGTTCAATCCCGTCCACCCCTAAGGAAACCTTGCCATGAAGTTGAAGAAAATCCTGATCCCGGCCCTGCTGGCCATGCCCTTGCTGGGTATGGCGCAAAGCTACCCCACCAAGCCAGTGCGCATCATGGTGGGGGCCAACGCAGGCGGCGGCACCGACATCATTGCCCGCATGCTGGCCGAAAAAATGGGCGAGGCCTTCAAGGGCTCGTTTGTGGTCGACAACAAACCCGGTGCTTCCAACACCATTGCTGCGGACCTGACCGCCAAAGCCCCGGCCGATGGCCACACCCTGCTGGTCGCCACCAACACCGGGCAAGCCATTGCCCCGCACCTGATCAAACTCAGCTTTGACCCGATCAAGGACCTGACGCCTGTGGGCTTGATCGTCACGGTGCCCAACGTGCTGGTGGTGGGGGCCAACGTGCCTGCCAACAATGTGGCCGAATTGGTGACGCTGATGAAGGCCAAACCCAACGATTTCAAATATGCGTCGTCCGGCGTGGGCAGCACCCAGCACATCGCAGGCGAGGGCTTCAACCTGGCCGCTGGCGTGAAAAGCATCCATGTACCGTACCGGGGCAGCAGCCAGGCGCACCTGGACATCATCGGCGGCAACGTGCAGATCATGTTCGACACCACCTCGTCGGCCATGGGCCAGATCAAGGCCGGCAAATTCAAGCCCCTGGCCCTGACCACCGCCACCCGCAGCAGCGAATTGCCCCAAGTGCCCACGCTGGCCGAGGCCGGTGTCAGCGGCTTCGAGATGAGCACTTGGTACGGCATGTTCGTGACCACCGGCACCCCTCCCGAAGTGACGCAGCGCCTGCAAACCGAGCTGGCCAAAATTCTGAAAATGCCTGACATCCAGACCAAACTCAAAGGCCTGGGCGGCGAACCGGGCACCATCTCGCCCGAGCAATTTGCGCAACTGAACCGTCAGGAATTCACGCGCTTTGGCGATCTGATCAAGAAGGCCAACATCAAGCTGGAGTGAGGTGACCTCGGCCACACAAAGTGGCCACCAAGGCTTGGGCTGACGCGTCATCCAGCCCATGTCCACGCCACACGGTGTGGGCGTCGGCCCGCACCATGAGCAAGGGGTGTTGGTATTCGGGCGGCAGGTTCTGCACACCCGACACGTCCAGCACCCGAAGCGGCATGCCTTGCTGCTCGGCCGCTGCTTGCAGCGCCTCCAACGCTTCGTCCTGCCCTGGCTGCAAACACAACAAGGTGTAGGCAGGGCCCAAGGCGTCGTACAGCGACTGCCCTTCACCCAGCCAAAAATGCGGCGCACGGCAACCGGGCACGGTCGAAGCGGTGAAGCTGCCCATGCTGTACTCGGGCGCTTTGTCGCCGTCATAGACCATCACGGGTGACTGGTCGTAGTAGTAACCAAAGTTCAGCCCTGCGCAGCAGTACTGCTGCACGTTCAGGTCGTACAAGTTTTGACCAAAGGCCTCGCGGGCTGCCTGCCCTTCAAGGCTGTCGTCTTCCAGATTCAGAGGAATCTCGCGCCGACGCAGGCTCATGGCGTGTGCATGGTCCATGGCAAAGCGCGAGACCTGTTCGGTGATCGGGTGGCGTTCTTTTTCGTAGGCGACCAGGGCTTCGGGCGCGGCCCAGCCTTCGATTTGCGCCGACAGGTGCCAAGCCAAATTGGCGGCATCGGCCAGGCCCGCGTTCATGCCATAACCGGCATAGGGCACCCACAAGTGCGCAGCGTCTCCGGCCAAAAACACGCGGCCTACGCGCAGCTTGTCAGTGACCAGGCGGCGGCCGAACCAGTCTTCGCGGCTCATCTGTTCGTATTGAAAATCTTCGCCGACACCCAAGATCGTGCGGATGGCCCAATCGCGGTCCACCGCGTCAAAGTCGGCTTCGTGGTCGCGCAGGTAGTTGTGGATGAGCCAGACCTCTTGGCCGTCGATGGCGTAAATATTGCCGCTGCGTCGTGGGTTGACGGTGAACATGGCCCAGGCCGCCGGGGCCTGCAGGCGCGCCAGCAAACCAGGGGCTCGGATGCAGGTGCTTTGCACCCGCTGCACCACCTCGTCGCCCACCAGTTGGGCCCCAATGGCTTTGCGCACCGCCGAGCGGCCACCATCGCAACCCACCAGATAAGCGGCCTGAATTTGCAGCGGCGGCGCATCGGGCGTGTCCAGGTTTTGAATGCGCACGCTCACCTGCCCCTCGGCTTGTTCAAAGTCCAGCACTTGGTGCCGGTACAAGGTGGTGATCAAGCCTTGCTGGGCCACATGCCTGGCCAAAATCGGCTCGATGTAACGCTGGTTGATGCGGTGCGGTGGCTCGGGCGTGGGCCAGTTGCCGTCCGGGCCGCTGTGGTCGGTCAGGCGGGTGCTGCGCCCAGGAATGTGGATGCGGGAGATTTCTTGCCCCACGGTGCTGGTGCGGTACGACACGTCGTGCGGGTAGTCGTCGGGCAAGCCAGCAGCACGCAGGTCTTGGGCCACACCCAGCGCGCGAAAAAGCTCCATGCTGCGGGCCGAGATGTGGTTGCATTTGACGTCGGGCAGCGCGCCCGCAGGCCGCCTCTCGACCAAGGTGCAGGCGATGCCCCGGCGCGCCAGGCACAGCGCCAGGGTCATGCCCACTGGCCCCGCGCCCACCACCACAACGGGTGCATTCAAAGTCATAACGGCACTTTCAAAGGGTCGTATTCAAACAGCCAGTCGTAGCGGCGACGAACTTTTTCGGGCTCCCACTCGCTGCTGACATAGTCCACCGCTTTGGCGGGGTCCGACAGCTGGGGGTTGTGAAACCGCTGGGCGTTGTCACGCGACCGGTTGACGATGTCGGCGGTGCGCTGCCAGCGCAGTTTTTCAAAGCGGGCCAAGGCGTGTTCGGTCGGTTCATCCAAGGCCAGGCAACGTGCCATGACGGCGGCATCTTCTATGGCCATGTTGCCCCCTTGCGCCAAAAATGGCAAGGTGGGGTGCGCGGCGTCACCCAAGAGGCAGATGTTGCCTTGCGCCCAACCAGTTTGCGGGACGCGGCCCAGCAGAGCCCATTTGAAAGGCTGTTCGATGGCCGACATCAACTCGCACACATCGGTATGCCAATGACCAAAGTCCTGCAACAACTCGGCGTGGGTGCCGCGTTCGGTCCAGGATTCGCTGCGCCAGCCATCGCGCTCAATGATGCCCACCACGTTCATCAACTGCCCACACCGCACCGGGTAGGTGATGACGTGCGCCCCTGGGCCGACCCAATTGGTGCCAACCTGCGCCCGCAGGTGTTCAGACACGCGCTGCACCGGCACCAGCCCGCGCCAGGCCAGCAAGCCGGTGAATTGCGCTTTGTCTTCGCCCAGCACTTGTTCGCGCAGCACCGAGTGCACACCGTCGGCCGCCAGCAAAGCACAGGCACTGTGCTGAGTGCCGTCATGCAATTCGAACGTTACGCCAGAGGCCGTGCTGCGCGCTTTGACCACCCGCGCATTCAAGCGCACGGGCTGGTCTGATCGCGCTTCGAAAGCGTCCCGCAAGACCCGGTGCAAATCACCCCGGTGCACCATCCAGTAAGGCGCGCCAAAACGCGCTGAGCAATCGTCGCCCAAGTCAAACAGCTTCCAGCGCTGTCCGGTGTTCCACATCCGGATTTCCTTGCCCCGCGCTGGACTGACAACGCTTTGCAAGGCCTCACCCAAACCCAGCGCCAGCAAGACGCGTGAGCCGTTGGGTGAAATTTGCAAACCCGCACCCAGCTCGCCCAGTTGCGCGGCTTGCTCGAACACATCGACTTTGAAGCCTTGCTGCAGCAAGGCCAGGGCGGTGGTCAAACCTGCAATGCCCGCCCCGGCAATGGCGATGCGCCCGCTGCGAATCATTTGGCCTGGATGTTGTTGTCTTTGGCCACCTGGCTCCACAGCTGAATTTCACTGGCCATGGTTTTGCCCATGTCGGCAGAACTGGTGCCCAAGGGGCGGATGTCCAGTTTGGCCATGCGCTCGGCCACGTCCGGCAGGGCCATGATGCGAGCCACTTCTTCTTGCAGTCGTTTGAGGATCGGCTCGGGTGTGCCAGTGGGGGCCAACAAACCGCTCCAGAGGTTGACAGCCAGGTCGATGCCCTGCTCTTTCAGGGTGGGCACCTGGGCGTAGCTGGCCAGGCGTTGCTCCGAAGTCACGGCCAAGGCGCGCAGCTTGCCGGACTTCACCAGGGCCGCAATCGGACCAGAGTCGATCAAGGTCATTTGCACTTCTTGTGTCAACACCGCGTTGATGGAAGGCGCACTGCCCTGGTAGGGCACGTTCAGCGCTTTCAAGCCGGACCTGGCTTTGACCAACTCCATGATCAGCTGGAAAGACGCTGCCGGGTAAGAGTAGTTGCTTTTGTCCGGGCTGGCCTTGGACAGGGCGACCAGGTCCTTGAAGGTCTTGGCAGAAGAAGACTCGTTGACGGCCAGGATCAATGGGAATGAACCGACGATGGAAATAGGGGCCAGATCGGTCAAGGGGTTGTAGGGCAGCTTGGCCACCAAAACCGGATTGAACACCATGGGGCCGCTGGCCGCCATGAGCAAGGTGTAACCATCTGGGGCCGCTTTGGCCACAAAGTCCGAGCCCACCATGGCTCCTGCTCCGGGTTTGTTCTCCACCAAAACAGGTTGGCCCAAAACGGGAGTGAGTTTTTCAGCCAACACGCGGGCCAGAATGTCGTTGGCCCCGCCCGGCGCGTAGGGCACCACGATGCGCACGGCCTTGTTGGGCCAGGCCGCTTGCGCCCAAGACAGGGCCGGGGCCAAAGTGGCCAAAGATGCGGCCAAAGACAAAGCGGCGGTGGCCACCAGCTTGCGGCGTGCGGGGGATGTGAAGCGGGTTGTCATGGTCAGTCTCCTTTTTTTAGCGGGGGTGAAAATCAAATCTTGGCCACTGAAGCCACCAACACAGCGGCGCGGCCTTCATCCACCGCCTGCAAACAGCGTGCGATGGCCGCAGGCAAATCTTCTGCGCGGGTGGCCCGCTCGCCGTGCGCACCAAAGGCCTGGGCCACTTGCTCAAATTGGCGCTTTTCGCCTTTCAAACGGGCCTGAAATTCGCCCGCCTGGGCAGCGGGGCCGTCGGGGTGCACTCGCAGCACCGCTTCCTTGACGGCTTGCCAGCCGCCGTTGTCCAGCACCACCGTGAAGATGGGCAGGCCTTGCGCTTGCGCCACGGCATAAACGGAAGTGGGGGTCGAAAAATGGAAACCGCCGTCGCCTTCGATGTGCACCACCCGATCGTGCGGCCGGGCCAGCTTGACACCCAGCGCCATGCCGGCGCTGTAGCCCAGGCCACCCCCTGCTCCCCCTAAGAAGCTCATGGGACGGGTGCGCGGAATTTGCTGCAAGACGGCGGGTGAATTGCGGATGGCTTCGTTGATGACCACATCGTCGGGGCGCAATTGCAAGCCAATTTGGGCGCAGACCCAAGCCGGGTTGAGGGCGTCTTCTGTTCCCGAGTTTTGCGCGGCAGCGGCTACACGCGCCAGCCGCTGCTCGCGCTGCATGGGCCAGCTGGCCATGCGATGGACCACCTTCTGGTGAAAGGCATCGTCGGCCAGCGACAGCACCGCTTGGTGCAAATCACGCAAGGCCAGCGCGCAGTCGGCAGGCCAGCGCACGTCGGTGGCAAAACCCCATGCCGGAAAATCCTTCTTGATCGGGTCCACGTCGATGTGCACCCAGCGGGTGTCATCGCGGGGGCGGGTTTGGTGGGGCAGCCAGGGCACGTCAATGTCGAGCAACAAGCCCCAATCGGTGTCGGGCAAAAGCGGTGTGGGGTCAAAGCCAAAAAAGCAAGGCGATTCGCGCGAGATGCACAGCCAAGTGGGGCTGAACTCCACCACCCGAATGCCACACAACTCGGCCAAAGCCTCCAGCGCCTGCACCGCCTCGGGATTGCGGCCCAAATAGGAAGTGATCACCAGCGGGTTCTCGGCCACCATCAACTCGCGGGCGATCTGCAAAGTGGCTTCGGCAGGCAAGGCCCCCATGCGCACCTCGCCATAGCGAGCGGCAGGGTAAGACTTGACCTGCTCGGGTGGCCAAGTTTCAGCCAGGGTCTCGCGCGGCAGTGTCATGTACACCGGACCTGCAGGCTCGGTGTGCATGACGCTGTGGGCGCGGCGCACCACCTCTTTGGCCACCACGCCCGAGGGCAGGTTGTATTCCCACTTGACGTAAGGGCGCACCAGCGAGCCGATGTCAAACGGGTCTTGCACGTAGTGCACATAGTTGTCACGGGCACCAGGCACTTCGCCGTGCAAGGCATACGGGGCTTTGCCCGCCATAAGTAACACAGGCAAACGGGCGCGCATCAGGTTGTGCATGCCCATGGCCGCGTTGGCGGTACCGGCGTCCACATGCACCATGACGCCCTGCCCTTGCCCAGTGACCGCAGCGTAACCACCCGCCATGTGGATGGCCACGTTTTCATGGGGGCACAGCACCACTTCGGGCATGGCTTGGCCCTCGGCTTGCAGGCGCGCCATCTCGTCGATCAGGGTCACATGGTCGGTGCCCAGATTGGAAAACAGGTAGCGGATGCCGGTCTCTTGCAGACCCTCCAAAAAGTAACGTGCCGTGGTGTGTGTCTTCTTGGGCTGGGTCGAGTCGGTCATCGGCGAGGGTCAATCGTTGCAGGGCATGAACACATGCTTGGTTTCCATGAAGTCGTTCAGGCCTTCCACGCCATGCAAACGGCCAAATCCGCTTTGCCGGTAGCCACCGGTTTCGATTTCGGCAAACAAGCGGTTGTGCGCATTCACCCACACATTGCCAAACTTGACGCGCCGGGTGATTTGACGGGCTGCCCGGTGGTCGGCGGTCCACACCGATGCGGCCAGGCCGTAACGCGTCGCGTTGGCACGCTGTACCGCGTCTTCGTCCGAGGTGAAGGTTTCCAGCGTGATCATCGGACCAAAAATTTCGTCCTGCACAAAATGGCTGTTCAGGTCTTGCGTGGCCACGAGCGACGGCGTGATGAATGCGCCGCCGCGAGGCGTGTCAGCGGGCACCTGACCCGCCAGCAAAACGCGGCAGTCTGTCGCAGCCGCGCGCACTTCTTCCAGCAAACGTGCCTGGTTGCGCGGATCAATCAAGGGGCCCATGCCAGAGCTCGGCTGATCACCCGGCCCCACTTTAACCAGGGACAAAGCCTGTGCCAATTGCACAGAAAAGTCAGCGGCCACCGATTCGTGCACCAGCACCCGGCTGATGGCGGTGCACATTTGCCCCGCCATGACACAAGCGCCGCCCACGATGCCGCGCACAGCAGCGGTCATGTCCGCATCGGCGCGCACGATGGCGGGTGCCTTGCCGCCCAACTCCAGCGACAGTCGGGTCAGGTTTTTGGCTGTCGACAAGGCAATTTGTTGGCCCACATGGGTCGAGCCGGTGAAGCTGATGACATCCACCTCGGGGTGTGCGCACAGGTGCTGCGTGGCCACGATGTCTTGCTCAATGAAGGAGTTGATGACGCCTGCCGGAATGCGCTCATCGGCCACCAGACAGGCCATGACCTGGGTGTGCACCAGCGCAGTCTGGTGCGCCGCCTTGATGACCACGGTGCAACCCGCAGCCAGCGCCGGGGCCAAAGAGCGCACCAGCAAAGTCACAGGCGCGTTCCAAGGCACGATGATGGCGGCCACACCGATGGCTTCTCGCTCGATGTGGGAGTAAACATCGGGCTCCATCTCGATGACGCGGCCAAACAGGTTGCGCGCCAGCCCGGCGTAATACCGCAGCTCTGAAATGCCAGCCATGACTTCGCCTTCGGCCTCGCGCTGCAATTTGCCGTTGAGCTGCACCAGCGTTTGCACCACTTGCGCCTTGTTCTGCTCCAGGCGATCGGCAAACAAGCGCAACACGTCAGCGCGCAGCTTGGGCTGCTGCGCCCAGGTGGTGGTCTCAAATGCAGTGCGGGCGCAAGCGATGGCGTGGCCAACCTCTTGCACGCTCGCCGCCACGAATTGGGCGGCTTTTTCGCCTGTGGCGGGGTTCATGGAATCCCCGATGGCGTGAACGCCGCTGGGCTTGAGCCATTGGCCGTCAATGTAGTTGTGCGCGATGTGCATGTCAGGGGGTGCTTGGATGGGCTGGGGGGTATTGGATAGAACAATGCAGACCCAAGGCTGTAACGCCAACGCCAAATGCTTAGCAAGTTAAGTAAATCAGGCTTTGATACTAGCCGCTGTGACACTTTCGGCCATTGGGTCAAACCCTGCGTCAGGGTCATCGAAAAAAGGCCAGAAAAATCGCTCAGGACCCAGGCCGCACCATCTGGCACGTGCTGGGCAGGCGGGCCTGCTCGGCCTTGATTTGGCGCACGACTTTGAAACCGTAACCCGAGCCTTCCACGTCAAAAGGTACACCCGGTGTGCCCTGGCGAGCCATCACGCCGACGACCAGCGGCTGCTGAAACTGGTGGTCTTGCGCCCGCATGCTGCCGCTTTGCCCTGCGATGCCAACGCGAGCTTTTTCCAGCTGCAAGGCCACCGCCACCGGGTCGGTGTCTCCGGCTTTTTCCACCGCCTGTGCCAGCGCCTCGATCATGAGCTGCATGCGCACATGGACATAGTCTTCGGAGGGCTTGGGAAAGCGCTGGCGGAACGACTTGTAAAACTGCGCACTGGCCTCGCCCGGCACATTGGGCAACCAGTCAGCCACCGCAATCACACGCCCTAAACCAGCCTCCCCGATGGCGGCAGGCGCGCCCAGGGCGTTGCCATAAAAGGTGTAGAACTTGCCTTCGTAACCGGCCTCGCGCGCGGCCTTGACCAAGAGTGTCAGGTCATTGCCCCAGTTGCCCGTGATCACGGCCTGCGCGCCGCTGGCCTTGATCTTGGCCGCGTAGGGCAAAAAGTCTTTCACCCGACCCATGGGGTGCAGCTCGTCCCCCACGATCTGAACATCCGGGCGCTGCATGCCCAACTGCCGCCGGGCCTCGCGCAGCACCGCCTGGCCAAAGCTGTAGTCCTGACCGATCAAATAGGCCGACTTGATGCTTTGGTCCTCGCGCAAGACCTGCATGAGCGCCGCCATGCGCATGTCGGCATGGGCATCGAAACGGAAATGCCAGAAACTGCATTTCTCGTTGGTCAAGGCCGGGTCCACCGCCGAATAATTGAGGAACAGCACGCGCCGGGTGGGTTCGCGCTCGTTGTGCTTGTTGATGGCATCGATCAGGGCCGCCGCATTGGCCGATGAGTTGCCTTGCAACACGACCTGCGCGCCGTCGTCGATGGCCGATTTGAGGGCCGACAAAGCCTCTTCGCTTTGGCCTTTGCTGTCGTACCGCTCGAGCACCATGGGCCGCATGCCTTGGGCGGTTTTGACGCCGCCACGCGCATTGACCCGCTCGACCGCCCAGGCGATGTTGCGCACGACCGCCTCACCTGTGTTGGCAAAGGGGCCGCTCAGGCCTTCGATCAGCGCCAGCCGAATGGGCGCAGGAGACTGGGCTTGGACAGGCACCCAACACAGGGCTAAAGCGAAAATCACCCAAGTGCGTCGCGAGAAAAGAGGCAGAAAAAACATAAACAGAGTGACGCCAGGCCGTGACCCTTCGCGCGCAAGCAAAGGGGCGGAGTTTAACCAGCCAAGGCACGCATCATCGGGTTAACCCGCATTCAAGCGGGGCTTACGCAGGGAACTCAAACGGGGGTGAGTTCCTGCAAGGGCCAGCGGGGCTTGACGTCAAAGCTGTAGCGCGCTTCGGCAGTTTGCACCCCGGCTTGCAAACGCATGGCCGCGGCCATGGCGATCATGGCGCCGTTGTCGGTGCACAAATGCAGCTCCGGGTAGTGCACCCGCACCCCAGCTTTGGCGCAGGCGGCGTTCAGTTGGGCACGCAGCTCGCGATTAGCCCCCACGCCCCCGGCCACCACCAGGCGCTTCATGCCGCTGGTCTTGAGTGCGGTCATCGATTTTTTGACCAGCACTTCCACAATCGCGGCTTGGGTGGATGCGGCCAGGTCGGCCCGTTCGGGCGCGCCTTCGGTGTGGGCGGCAGGGCCGATTTTCTGGCTTTGGGTGAGCACCGCCGTCTTGAGGCCTGCAAAGGAAAAGTCCAGATCGCCGCTGTGCAGCAACGGGCGCGGCAGCTTGTAAGCGGCTGGGTTGCCCTGCTCGGCCAGACGCGACAGGCCCGGGCCTCCGGGGTAAGGCAAGCCCATGAGCTTGGCCGATTTGTCAAAGGCTTCGCCTGCGGCGTCGTCAATCGTCTCGCCCAGCAGCTTGTAACGGCCCACGCTGTCCACCTGCATCAGTTGGGTGTGCCCGCCCGACACCAACAAGGCGATGAAGGGAAATTCGGGCGGATCGGCACTTAAAAACGGCGAGAGCAAATGCCCTTCCAGGTGGTGCACGCCCAGCACCGGCTTGCCCAAGGCCGCGGCCAAAGCACAAGCCACGCCCGAGCCCACCAGCAAAGCCCCGGCCAGCCCCGGCCCCCGGGTGTAGGCCAGCACGTCGATATCACCCAAAGTGGCGCCCGCCTCGACCAGCACTTGGCGCGTGAGCGGCAACACCCGGCGGATGTGGTCGCGGCTGGCCAACTCGGGCACCACACCGCCGTAGGCCTGGTGCATCTCGATCTGGCTGAACAGCGCGTGTGACATCAGGCGCGGCATGGCACTGCCCGTGGTCTCCACCAAGGCCACGCCCGTTTCGTCGCAAGAAGATTCGATTCCCAAAATTCTCATGACCGTGAGTTTAAGCGGCGCACGGGCGCGGGCCTCGCCCTTGGCCATAATCCAAAGGTCAACGAAGCATCCTTTCAAAGCGCCCAACATGACCACACTGCGACTCATTTCCTCCATGGCCACCAAGCCCCTGCTGGCCGATCTGGTGGCGCTTTACCAAGCGCAAGCGCCTGGCGTTCAGGTGTTGGTCGAGTCGGTCGGCGGCGTCGATGCCGCCAAGCGTGTACAGGCAGGTGAAGCCTTTGACGGCGTGGTGCTGGCCAGCGACGCCATCGACAAACTTGTGTCCAGCGGCCATGTGCTGGCGGGCAGCCGAGTCGATCTGGTGCGCTCGGGTGTGGCGGTGGCCGTGCCTGCGGGCCAGCCCGTGCCCGACATCTCGACCGAAGCCGCGCTCAAAGCCGCTGTACTGGCCGCGCCCACGCTGGGCTATTCCACGGGCCCGAGCGGCGTGCAATTGGCCAAACAGTTTGAGGCCTGGGGCATCGCCGAACAAATCAAGGACCGCCTCGTGCAGGCCAAACCCGGCGTGCCGGTGGGCTCGCTGGTGGCGTTGGGCGAAGTGGCGCTGGGCTTTCAACAGCTGAGCGAAATGCTGGGCGT
>NZ_JBILQU010000043.1:0-22735 GCF_044373035.1 Limnohabitans sp.
TGGCAGCACCGCCGAACTTGGCAGCCAACACGGTGGTGATGGCGGCTGTCAGCGTGGTTTTGCCATGGTCAACGTGACCAATGGTGCCCACGTTGACGTGGGGCTTGGTCCGTTCAAATTTCTCTTTTGCCATATCTTCGACTCCGAAAAGTAGCGGTCAACAACCAAAACAGAGGGCGCACAGCTTGCGATGTACGCCCCAAAACTGGTGCCCTTGGCGGGAATCGGACCCGCGACCTCTCCCTTACCAAGGGAGTGCTCTACCACTGAGCCACAAGGGCGAAAACTTCTGACAAACTCAACCGGTTCGATGGAGCGGGAAACGGGAATCGAACCCGTGTCATTAGCTTGGAAGGCTAAGGTTCTACCATTAAACTACTCCCGCACTGATCGCGCCGCACGAGTGGATGCTGCGCCAATGCTTGGAAACCATTTCCAATTGCTCAAATCAATCCGGCTAATGCCAGTTTGCTGGTGGAGGAGACTGGATTCGAACCAGTGTAGGCGTAAGCCAACAGATTTACAGTCTGCCCCCTTTAGCCACTCGGGCACCCCTCCAGAAGCGAGTCTTATATTATGCCATCTTTTTGCGACACCCCGCAAGACGGCTCACAAAATTTTCACCAGTCGATGGCTTTTCCGCCGCATTCCTCCAGAAAGGCATTGGCCCGAACAAAATGATCGCAGCCTAAAAAGGGCACTGGATGTCGCAAGGCCGAAAGAGGAGAAGGGTGATTGGCCAGCAATACCAAATGCTTACCCGAATTTGCGGATTGTGCAATCAATGTCTTTTTGGCCTGAGCCTGTGCACCCCACAACATGAACACCACTGGCGTAGAACTTTGGGCGACAGTTTTGACCAGCTCATCGCTCAAAGTCTCCCATCCCCACCGCGCATGGCTGGCCGCTTGCCCGTCTTGTACCGTCAGACAAGTGTTGAGCAGCAAGACCCCTTGCCTTGCCCAGCGCACCAGTGAGCCGTTAGCGGGCATCATCACACCCAGACTTTGCTGCAACTCCTTGAAAATATTGCGCAAACTGGGTGGCAAGCGCACCCCAGAGGCCACCGAAAAGGCCAATCCTTCTGCTTGGCCCGGTCCGTGGTAAGGGTCTTGACCCAGAATCACCACACGCACCTGGTTCAGTGGGGTCAAGCTCAGCGCCCGAAAAGGATCTGGTGGATAAACGATGGCCCCTGAATTCAGGGCCTCGGTCAATCGCTCAGACAAGGCGCGCCCAACCGCCGAGGCCAAAAACTCGACCACATGCGTCCGCCACCCCTCATCCAGTTTTTGCAGCTCAGGGGGCCAGCCCAGCAAACGATCGGCCACCAAGGGCCCGTCTCCCAACGCCAGACTCTGCTGAACCAGCATACGGGACATCAGGCAAACAGTTTGGACAGCGCCTCGCCGGGCTCACCAGAACGCATGAAGGCCTCACCCACCAAAAATGCATTGACTTTCGCCTCGCGCATCTGCAGGACATCTTCCGGGGTTTGAATACCGCTTTCGGTGACCAACAAACGGTCGACCGGTACATCGGGCAACATGTCCAGCGTGGTCTGCAGGGACACCTCAAAGGTTTTAAGGTTGCGGTTGTTGATGCCCACCAGCCGGGTTTTCAGCTTCAGGGCTCGATCCAACTCAGCCCGGTTGTGCACCTCCACCAGCACGGCCATGTCCAGAGTGCGGGCCACCGCCTCCATCTCGGCCATGTGGGCATCGTCCAGGCAGGCAGCAATCAGCAAGATGGCGTCGGCCCCCATGGCCCGGGCTTCGTAGACCTGATAAGCATCGATCATGAAATCCTTGCGCAGCACCGGCAGGTCGCAGCTGGCACGGGCTTGCTTGAGGAAATCCACGCTGCCCTGAAAAAATTGCTTGTCCGTTAAAACAGACAAGCACGCTGCGCCATGCTCGGCATAGCTTTGGGCGATGTCGGCCGGGATGAAGTCTGCGCGAAGCACGCCTTTTGAAGGGCTGGCCTTTTTGATTTCGGCGATCACCGCAGCTTGGCCGGCGGCGATCTTGGCACGCATCGCGCCTTCGAAGTCACGGGTCAGCACGCGGCTTTCGGCATCGGCGCGCACCACGGCCAGTGATTTTTGCTTCAGGGCCGCAGCCACTTCTTCGCGTTTGACGGCGACAATTTTGTCGAGGATGTCACTCATGGTTTTACTTCCTGTGCGGGCTTGGTGGCACCGTTTTTCAAAATTCGAACAAAAATGCAGTTCATTGGCAACCCGACCGCCACAAACAAAGTCACAACACGCTCGGCGATCAAGGTCTATTTGTCATGACGCATGGGTCAAGCCGTCGACTGACCAAAGGCCACAAACTGCGCCAGCTTCGCTTTGGCTGCACCCGACTCGATGACCGCACGCGCACGCGACAGACCGTCTGCGATGCTGCTGGCCACATTGGCCGCATACAAGGCAGCACCTGCATTGATCATGACAATGTCGCGCGCTGCGCCAGGCTGATTGTCCAGCACCCCACGCAACATGGCCATCGACTCCTCGGGCGTGTCCACTTTCAAGGCCCGGTTGCTGGCCATGGTCAGACCAAAGTCCTCAGGGTGGATGTCGTATTCAGTGATCTGGCCGTTTTTGAGCTCCCCCACCAAGGTGGCCGCGCCCAGGCTGATTTCGTCCATGCCGTCGCGGCCATAAACCACCACCGCGTGTTCAGCCCCCAAGCGTTGCAGGGCACGCACCTGAATGCCCACCAGATCGGAGTGAAACACACCCATCAAGATGTTCGGTGCGCTGGCCGGGTTGGTCAGCGGTCCGAGGATGTTGAACATCGTGCGGACACCCAACTCTTTGCGCACCGGGGCCACGTTTTTCATGGCCGGATGGTGGTTGGGCGCAAACATGAAGCCGATGCCCACTTCTTCGATCGAGCGCGCAATTTGCTCTGGCGACAGATGGATGTTGCCACCCAAGGCTTCGACCACATCGGCGCTGCCGGACTTGCTGCTGACGCTGCGTCCACCGTGTTTGGCGGTTTTGGCCCCAGCAGCCGCGGCCACAAACATGGCGCAGGTCGAGATGTTGAAAGTGTGGGCCCCGTCACCACCTGTGCCCACAATGTCCACCAGGTGCGTGGGGTCGGGCACATGCACCTTGGTCGAAAACTCCCGCATGACCTGGGCGGCGGCAGTGATCTCTCCAATGGTTTCCTTCTTCACGCGCAGGCCCGTGATGAGCGCTGCCGTCATGACGGGTGACAACTCACCATTCATGATCATGCGCATGATGTGAAGCATCTCGTCATGAAAAATTTCGCGGTGCTCAATGGTGCGTTGCAGCGCTTCCTGAGGGGTGATGGGCATGGTGATTTTCCTGTCGGATGAAGGGGTTGGTAGACAAATTCAGTGTGACGGCGCTTCAGTCAAGGCGAGCTTCAGACCAAAGCCGACAAACAGCAAACCGGCCAGTCGGTCCATGTGGTGCATGACGCGCTGCATGCCTTGGGCCCGGTGGGCCAGCCAAGAGGCGGCCAAGGCCCAGCCCATGCACACCAGCAAACTGTTGAGATTGAACAAGCAACCCAAGAGCATGAAAGACCAGGTCGGGTCAGCGGCCTGCGCTGGAATGAATTGCGGCACGAAGGCCAGAAAAAACAGCGCCACTTTCGGGTTCAGGGCGTTGGTGGCAAAAGCACCCAAGAACACGGCCAGCAAACCGCTCGCCTCGTTGGAGGCAAGCCCATCCACATGCTGGTTAGAGTGGGCCATCCCCGACTGTTCATGGGCCATCGCGCCATCGCCATGGCTTTGGGATGTGCGCCACAACAGACGCCCCCCCATCCACAACAGGTACGCGGCACCCAGCCACTTGATCAGGTTGAAGGCGTCTGCCGAGGTGGCCAAAACGGCTCCCAGTCCCAAAGCGGCCGCAGCCACGTGCACGAAACACCCCGCCGTGATGCCCCAGGCGGCGACCAACCCACGCCGCACACCGCCGCGCAAGGACTGGTTGACGATGTAGAGCACATCCGGCCCGGGGGTGAGGTTGAGCAGCACACCGGCCAGCATGAACATCAGGACTTGCTGCGTTTCGGGCATGGCTTCAGTAAACGCCTACCCGGGTGGAGGCCGGGCTTGTCTTTGCAGATGAGTTCGCCATGAAGCGCTGGATACAGGCTATGGCGTGGTCGATGCCTGCAGCATCCACCCCGAGGTGTGTCACAAAGCGCAACCCTATCAAGCCCGTGGCCAAAACGCCCTGGGCTTTCAGATCCTCGAGCAGGGCCGGGCCACGTCCATCGGCCACATCCACGAACACAATATTGGTTTGCGCAGAACGCACACTCAGGCCCGGCACACCTTGCAGGCCTTGGGCCAGCCGCTGCGCCAGCGCATGGTCATCGGCCAAGCGCTCCACATGGTGCTCCAGCGCGTGCAAAGCCGCAGCGGCCAAAATGCCGGACTGCCGCAAACCACCGCCCAGCACCTTGCGCCAGCGCAGTGCCTTGGCGATCAGTTCACGCGAGCCACAAAAAGCCGAGCCCACAGGCGCGCCCAAGCCCTTGCTGAAGCACACGGACACGCTGTCAAAGTGGTCCACAATGCGGCGCACACTGGCCGTGACCGATCCGCCTTCGGCCTGCGCCACGGCTGCGTTGAAAAGCCGTGCCCCATCCAGATGCACAGCCAAGCCATGCTGCCGGGCGAGGGTTGTGGCTTGCGCCAGATAGGCCTGCGACATGGGGTGGCCGTTCCAGGTGTTCTCCAACGCCAGCAAGCGTGTGCGGGCAAAGTGGCAATCGATGGGTTTGATGGCTGCGGCGATGTCGGCCAGCGCCATTTCCCCTACTTTGCTTTGCGCCAGTGGCTGCGGCTGAATACTGCCCAGCACGGCCGCACCGCCGCCTTCGTAGCGGTAAGTGTGGGCGTTTTGGCCCACGATGTACTCGTCGCCCCGCTCACAATGCGCCATCAGGGCGCACAGGTTGCTCTGCGTGCCCGAAGGCATGAACAACGCCGCTTCTTTGCCCGTGATCTGTGCGATGTGTTCCTGCAAGGCATTGACCGTAGGGTCGTCGCCAAACACATCGTCACCCAAGGGTGCGCGCAACATGGCTTCACGCATCGCAGCAGTGGGTTGAGTGACGGTGTCGCTGCGTAAATCAATCATGGCCGCTCCAGAAAGTTCTTGAGCATGGCATGGCCATGCTCGGTGAGGATGGATTCCGGGTGAAACTGCACGCCTTCGATGTCGAATTCAGTATGGCGCACGCCCATGATCTCGCCATCGTCGGTCCAGGCGGTGACTTTCAGACAAGACGGGCAACTGGACCGCTCAATCGCCAACGAGTGGTAGCGGTTGACGGTGAATTGTTCAGGCAAACCCGCAAAAACGCCTTCTTGCTTGGTGGTGATGACACTGGTCTTGCCATGCATCAATTCTTGTGCCCGAACGATTTGGCCGCCAAAGGCTGCGCCAATGCTTTGGTGCCCCAGGCACACCCCCAAAAGAGGCAGCTTGCCTGCAAAGTGCTGGATGGCCGCCACCGAGATGCCGGCCTCGGCTGGCGAGCAAGGGCCAGGTGAAATCACCAAGCGGTCAGGTTGACGCGCTGCAATGCCTTCGAGCGTGATTTCATCGTTGCGAAAGACCTCGACGTCTGCCCCCAGCTCACCGAAATATTGCACGATGTTGAAGGTGAAAGAGTCGTAGTTGTCGACCATCAGGAGTTTGATTTTTTTCGCCATGATCACTCCAGTCCTTCTTCGACCAACTCGCTGGCACGCAACAAGGCACGCGCCTTGTGCTCGGTTTCGCGCCACTCCATCTCGGGCACCGAATCGGCTACCACGCCAGCAGCGGCTTGCACATACAGCGTCTGGTCCTTGATGACCGCAGTGCGAATCGCAATGGCCACGTCCATGTCCCCGGCATAACTGATGTAACCGCAGGCCCCACCGTAAATGCCGCGCTTAACGGGCTCGAACTGGTCGATGAGCTCCATCGCATGCACCTTGGGGGCACCGGTCAAAGTACCGGCCGGGAAGGTGGCTTTGAGCACGTCCATATTGCTCATGCCTGTCTTGAGCAGTCCCTCGACGTTGCTCACGATGTGCATCACATGGCTGTAGCGCTCGACCACAAAGGCTTCGGTCACCTTCACCGAGCCAATTTGGGCGATGCGACCAATGTCGTTGCGGGCCAGATCGATCAGCATCACATGCTCGGCCCGCTCTTTGGGGTCGGTGATCAGCTCCTGCTCGGCGGCCTTGTCTTTTTCGGGTGTCGTGCCGCGTGGACGTGTGCCTGCCAGGGGGCGGATGATGACTTTGGCGCCCTCTTCGGTCAGTTCTTGGCGCACCAAAATCTCGGGGCTGGCCCCGACGACATGAAAGTCGCCAAAGTTGTAGAAATACATGTAAGGGCTGGGATTGAGCGAGCGCAGCGCCCGATACAAAGACAACGGGCTTTCGGTGTAACGCTTTTTGATGCGCTGCCCCACTTGCACCTGCATGAAGTCACCCCCCGCGATCAGCTCCTTGGCTTTTTCCACGGCCGCGATGTAATCGGCCTTGGCAAAGTCACGCTCGGCCGGGTAAGACTGGGTGGGTTTGACGACCGGGGCGCTCACCGAGTACTTGAGTTGCTCTTTCAGATCGCGCAGACGTTTTTTGGCACCCACATAGGCTTCGGGCGTGGTCGGATCGGCGTACACAATCAGGTAAAGCTTGCCCGACAGGTTGTCGATCACGGCCAGTTCTTCGCATTGCAGCAGCAAGATGTCGGGCGTGCCCATGGTGTCGGGTGGGCAGGATTTTTCGAGTTTTTTCTCGATGTAACGCACGGTATCGTAGCCAAAATAGCCCGCCAAGCCACCACAAAAACGCGGCAAACCCGGGCGCAAAGCCACCTTGAAACGCTTTTGGTACTGCTCAATGAAATCAAGCGGGTTGCCCACGACGGTTTCTGTCACTTCGCCATCGCGCATCACTTCGGTCTTGGCTTGAGCGCCGAAACCGCTGGCGCGCAACAAAGTGCGGGCGGGCAGGCCAATGAAGCTGTAGCGTCCAAACCGTTCACCGCCCACCACCGATTCGAGCAAAAAGCTGTATTTGCCGTTGTCCCTGGTGTGGGCCAGTTTCAGGTAAAGCGACAGGGGAGTTTCCAGGTCCGCAAAGGCTTCCAGCATGAGAGGAATGCGGTTGTAGCCTTGGCTGGCCAGGCTTTTGAATTCAAGTTCGGTGATCACAGGCTAAAGCCTCCAAAACGCTCAGCGACCTCGCTCGAGGTGCTTTTCATTCATCCAGGTGCCCATCCATGGTGAGCATGAAAACGGGCGCGGGTGGCGGGCAAGCCGCACAGACGTGGGGTCAGGCTGGCCGACGCCAGGGCCAGGCTCCCCGGCCTTCCGCAGGGGAATGGCTCGGCAGGCAGGCTGCGCAGGAGTGGCTGTGGATGATGAGCATGATTTGCCAAGTGTAGCAAAGCCCGGTTGATGATTTTCACCCGATATGCATCCTTCTGGGCCTCACATCATTTGTCGATGGCGTGCAGGCGCTTTGGCAGCTCGGCCAGCGTGTCCAACCAGGCAGCCGCAGGCGTGTCTTGCACGCGCTGACCGTGGTTGTAGCCGTACGTGACCAGCACCACCGGGCAGCCCGCAGCGTGGGCGGCCTGCGCGTCGTTGCTGGAATCTCCCACCATCAAGGTGCGTGCTGCGACCGTTCCCAGCGCCTCACAGGTTTTCAGCAAGGGCAGGGGATCGGGTTTTTTGCGCTTGAAACTGTCACCCCCAAACACGGGGCCAAAGAAGTGCGTCAGTGACTTTTCTTTCAGCAAGGCCTGGGCAAAGGCCAAGGGTTTGTTGGTCAGGCAGGCCATGGGCATGCCCTGCGCGGCCAAGTCTTCAAGCGCCACCAGAGCACCAGGGTAGACATCGGCAAACTGACCATTGATCGACAAATAGTGATGCTGGTAGCGCTGCCAGGCGCGACCGAACAGGGCGTCCACCGACAGAGCCGGACATGCTTGGCCCACGCCCTTGACTTCGGGCCGGTTGATTTGATGCGCCAGCAAGGTGCGGATCAGATGCTCGGAGCCTTTGCCAATGGTTTGCGCGATGAGCGCATCCGACACCGGAGGGAAGTCCAAATCGGCCATGGTCCGGTGCAAGGCCACCTGAAAATCACCCAAGGTGTGTACCAGGGTGCCGTCCAGGTCAAAAATGACGGCATCGACCTCTATCAAATCCTGCGCAGTTCTCATCGCATTAACCCAAAGCGACGCGCATCTGGTCGATCACGGCTTTGTAGTCGGGTTTGCCAAAGATGGCGCTGCCCGCCACAAAAGTGTCAGCCCCGGCATCGGCCACGCGGCGGATGTTGTCGGGCTTGATGCCCCCGTCCACTTCGATGCGAATGTCCCGGCCGCTTCGCTCGATCCATTGGCGTGCCAGCTCGACCTTGCGCAATGCCGAATCGATGAAGCTTTGGCCCCCAAAGCCGGGGTTCACGCTCATGATGAGAATCAAGTCGATCTCGTCGATCGTCCACTCCAGCACGTCCAAGGGTTCGGCCGGGTTGAAGACCAGGCCCGCCTTGACACCTTTGCTCTTGATGGCCTGAATGCTGCGGTGCACATGAGCGCTGGCATCCGGGTGGAAGCTGATCAGATCAGCTCCCGCATCGGCAAATGATGCCGCGAGGGCATCCACTGGAGAAATCATCAAATGCACATCAATCGGAACAGCCACGCCGGCCGCTGTTTTGGCGTGCGGCTTGAGGGCTTGGCAAATCATGGGGCCGAAGGTGAGGTTGGGCACGTAATGGTTGTCCATCACATCAAAATGGATCCAGTCGGCACCGGCGTCGATGACGCTTTTGACTTCTGCACCCAGACATGAGAAATCAGCCGAGAGAATGGAAGGGGCAATTTTGTAGCGACTTGTCATGCCCGAATTGTCGCAGTTAACATGCACGCATGTCTGCTCACCAAGTTCATATTGATGTGTTGCCCCAGTACGTGGCCGACCAAAGCAACCCTTTGCAGGATGTTTATGCTTTTACATACACCGTGACGGTGACCAACACAGGAAAGACACCGGTGCAGCTGATTTCCCGGCACTGGATCATCCAAGACGAAAAGGGCCACATCGACGAGGTCAAGGGTTTGGGGGTGGTAGGGCAACAACCGCTGCTGAGACCCGGTGAGGCTTTCCAGTACACCAGCGGCTGCCGTTTGCGTGCTGCCAGCGGCACCATGCACGGTAGTTATTTTTTTGTCTCTGAAGATGGCCAACGATTTGATGCGCCCATTGCCAAGTTTGTGCTGGATGCCTCGGGCAGCTCATCCACCGGACGTACACTGCATTGATCTTGTCTCGATCCTGCCGCTTGCCTTGCGGTTAAGCTCTGTGCCATGGGTGAATTTGACCTGATTGAACGCTTCTTCAAGCGCCCACCACGCCATGCCAATGTTGGCGTGGGTGACGATTGTGCGGTTTGGACCCCGCGCGAGGGGCATCAGTTGGCCTTGTCAGCCGACATGCTGGTCGAAGGCCGCCATTTTTTGAGCACGGTCGACCCCGTTCATTTGGGCCACAAGTCCCTGGCCGTTAACTTGAGCGACTTGGCTGCGTGTGGTGCGACACCCCAGGCTTTTTTGCTATCCCTTTCATTGCCTCGGGTTGACGAAGTTTGGCTGTCCAGCTTTACCCAAGGATTGTTTGATCTGGCCGATGCCCATGCTTGTGAACTGATTGGTGGAGACACCACCCAGGGCCCGCTGAACATCGCCATCACGGTCATGGGCGATGTGCCGCATGGGCAAGTGATTTTGCGTCGCAATGCCCAAGTGGATGACGATGTGTATGTCAGTGGATTTTTAGGCGATGCACGTTTGGCCCTCGAAGCCTTTCGTGGCGCAATCAGCCTACACGAATCGGTTTTTTCGGCTGCCCGTCAGCGATTGGAATGCCCCGATCCTCGCGTAGCGCTTGGCCAAGCCTTGCGTGGCGTGGCCACCGCCATGGCCGACATCAGCGACGGTTTGGTTGGCGACTTGGGACACATTCTCCAATCAAGCCATGTGGGGGCCGAGATCGATGTTTCCTGTGCCAGCCGTCTGATGGCAACCAACGCACTGTGGCACTGCCCTGATGATCTGGCCTTCACTTGTGTTTTGTCAGGCGGCGACGATTACGAACTGGTTTTCACGGCCCCGCCTTCAAAAGCACGCGAAGTGCAGCTTGCCGCTGAGATGACGGGCACACGTGTCACGCGCATCGGACGCATCACCGCAGAACGTGGTCTGATTTTGCGCGATGCGAACGGTCTAGCGGTCACCCGCGCGCTGTTTTCTTTTGACCACTTTGCCTAATGGTTGCCGTCTTGACCAATTCACCGCATCCCCCCGTGCGTGCCAATGCAGCCCTCATGCTTTCGCACCCTGCACACGCCATCGCCCTGGGTTTCGGCTCAGGACTCTCGCCCAAAGCACCCGGCACAGTGGGCAGCTTGTGGGGATGGGCTTCCTGGCTGTTGATTCAACAACAGTTCAGCATTTCAAGTCAAGCATGGATCATTGCGTGGGCTGTCCTTATGGGTTGGTGGGCTTGCACAGTGACCGCCCGCCGCATGGGCATCAGTGACCCTGGCGCCATTGTCTGGGACGAAATCGTGGCCATATGGCTTATCCTTTTTATGCTCGCGCCCAGTGGTTTTGCCACTCAATTGGCCGCCTTTGTTTTGTTCCGTTTTTTTGATGCGGTCAAACCAGGTCCTGTCGCTTGGGCTGATCGATTGTTCAAAGGTTTTGGCTGGCGCGGTGGCTGGGGCATCCTTTGGGACGACTTGGTGGCCGCTTTTTGCACCCTGCTGGTGATTGCATTGTGGAGGATCTGGTGATGCAGGAATTGGTTGAACGTGTTGCCCTGCAACTGACTGCGCGGCAATGGATGTTGGCAACAGCCGAGAGTTGCACGGGTGGGCTGATCGCGGCTGAATGCACCGATTTGTCCGGATCAAGTGTTTGGTTTGACCGTGGGTTTGTGTCCTATTCAAACGAAGCGAAAGCGCACATGTTGGGTGTCTCGCCTGAGTTGATTCAGTTGAATGGCGCTGTCAGCGAACCCGTCGCACTGGCCATGGCCCTTGGCGCTGTATACCGATCCAGAGCTGCAGCTGCCGTGGCTGTGACGGGTGTTGCAGGCCCAACGGGAGGCAGCCCGGGTAAACCAGTGGGCACCGTGTGGATTGCTTGGTGTATCGGCGGTAACACGTCTGCCGAACTCAATTACTTCAATGGCGATCGACAAACTATTCGAAGGCTGACTGTCGAGGCCGCCCTGCAGGGTTTGCTTGAAAGATTGCGCGTGTGAGCGTGCACCCATCGCTGTGGTGGGTAGGCGTGTGCATTCAGAGGCCAATAAAAAAGCCCTCCGAAGAGGGCTTTTTAAGATGTGCAGCTTGTGCTGACATTTGGTTGCGGGGGCCGGATTTGAACCAACGACCTTTGGGTTATGAGCCCAACGAGCTACCAGACTGCTCCACCCCGCGGTATCTTCGTATTATACCTTACTCAGCTGCTGCATCAGACGGTGCTGCAGCGCGATCGACCAATTCAACCAAGGCCATCGGTGCATTGTCACCCACGCGGTATCCCATTTTGAGGATGCGTGTGTAACCACCAGGACGCTTGGCAAAACGTGGGCCCAAGTCAGCAAACAATTTGACGACGCTGTCACGGTCACGCAGGCGGTTAAACGCCAAGCGCTTGTTGGACAAGCTGTCTTCTTTGGCCAAAGTGATCATCGGCTCAATGACGCGACGCAGCTCTTTGGCTTTGGGGAGTGTTGTTTTGATGACTTCGTGCTCGATGAGCGAATTCATCATGTTGCGCAGCATGGCGAGGCGGTGCTCGCTGGTGCGGTTCAATTTACGGAGGCCGTGTCCGTGGCGCATGGTGCTTACCTTTCTTTATTAAACAGGCAGCCGTATCAGGTACTGCCCGTGCACACCCCGAAGTTAACCGGGAACTTCAAATTATCGCTTTTCCAGACCTGCTGGTGGCCAGGCTTCGAGCTTCATACCCAAAGTCAAACCACGAGAAGCCAGAACTTCCTTGATTTCGTTGAGTGACTTGCGACCCAGGTTAGGGGTCTTGAGCAACTCGTTCTCGGTACGCTGGATCAGGTCACCGATGTAGTAAATGTTTTCTGCTTTGAGGCAATTGGCCGAGCGAACGGTGAGTTCGAGTTCGTCCACAGGGCGCAGCAGGATCGGATCGAAACTGCCCGCGCCACCACGCACAGAAGGTGCATCAAAGGCGGTCAGCTCACTGCCTTCCAGTTGTGCAAACACTGCCAGCTGCTCCACCAAGATCTTGGAAGATGCACGCACAGCATCTTCGGCTGAGATGGCACCGTTGGTTTCGATTTCAATGACCAACTTGTCCAGATCGGTGCGTTGCTCCACACGTGCGCTTTCGACGGTGTAACTCACGCGCTTGACGGGCGAGAACGACGCGTCGAGCACGATACGGCCCAAGGCTTTGGTCGGCTCATCCGCGTAGCGGCGCATGCTGCCAGGCACATAACCACGGCCTTTTTCAACCTTGATCTGCATGTCCAGCTTGCCACCTTGTGACAGATTTGCAATGACGTGATCAGGGTTGATGATTTCAACATCATGCGGTGTCTGGATGTCGGCAGCCGTTACCGGACCTTCACCATCTTTGCGCAAGCTGAGCGTGACTTCATCGCGGTTGTGCAACTTGAACACGACACCTTTGAGGTTCAACAGGATGTTCACAACATCTTGCTGCACACCATCGATGGAGGAGTATTCGTGCACGACACCGGCAATGGTCACTTCAGTGGCGGAATAACCGACCATGGAAGAAAGCAAAACACGGCGCAGCGCATTGCCCAAGGTGTGGCCGTAGCCGCGCTCAAAAGGCTCCAACGTGACTTTGGCACGGTTGGTAGCCAGTTGTTCGACCTGGATAGCTTTGGGTTTCAACAGATTGGTTTGCATTCAGACTTCCTCTCAATACCCCCGGTTCGTTACACCGGTAAGGCTGATGAAGCACCCGACCCACAATGCCTTGTGCGTCGGGAACGATTGAAACAATGTATTAACGTGAATACAGTTCGACGATCAACGATTCGTTGATGTCGGCACCAAATTCGTCGCGGTCAGGCACTTTCTTGAAGGTACCTTCTGCTTTGTCAGCATTCACTTCGACCCATGCAGGCATGCCTACTTGAGCGGCCAATTGCAGCGCCTCAACCACACGGTTTTGCTTTTTGGATTTTTCACGAACAGCCACCACATCACCGGCCTTGACCAAGAAAGAAGGAATGTTCACAGATTGGCCGTTCACGGTGATGGCTTTGTGCGAAACCATTTGACGGGCTTCTGCACGCGTCGAGCCAAAGCCCATACGGTAAACCACGTTGTCCAGACGGCACTCGAGCAAGGCCAGCAGGTTGGAACCTGTGTTGCCCTTACGGCGGTCAGCTTCGGCAAAGTAGCGGCGAAATTGCTTTTCGAGCACACCGTACATGCGTTTGACTTTTTGCTTTTCACGCAATTGCAGACCATAGTCCGATGTGCGCTGGCCAGAAGTGCGACCGTGTTGGCCTGGCTTAGAGTCAAATTTGCACTTGTCCGCAATGGAGCGACGTGCGCTCTTGAGGAACAGGTCGGTGCCTTCACGGCGGGAAAGTTTGGCCTTGGGGCCGAGGTAGCGTGCCACTTGATTTTCCTTTATGCAGCTGCCGCATCAACAAATGCGGGAGCCAGGCGATGCAAGCAAGGCCTGGCGGTGGGCTTGGTTTGATTTAGATACGGCGGCGCTTTTGAGGGCGGCAGCCGTTATGGGGAACCGGTGTCACATCGGCAATCGACGTAATGCGGATGCCCAATGCACCCAAGGCACGAACCGAAGATTCGCGACCAGGACCGGGGCCCTTGATCTCGACGTCTAGGTTTTTGATGCCTTGTTCTTGCGCAGCACGGCCAGCCACTTCAGAGGCGACCTGAGCTGCAAAAGGTGTCGATTTGCGCGAACCCTTGAAACCCTGACCACCCGATGAAGCCCACGACAAGGCGTTGCCCTGGCGATCGGTGATCGTGATGATGGTGTTGTTGAACGAAGCGTGCACGTGAGCAATACCGTCAGCAATGTTCTTGCGGACTTTTTTGCGGACACGTTGTGCAGCGCTGTTGGATTGTGCTTTTGCCATGGTGGTCTCTCAATTCTGCTTATTTTTTCAGCGCCGCAGCACCCTTGCGCGGACCCTTGCGAGTACGTGCGTTGGTCCGTGTACGCTGACCGCGCATGGGCAAACCGCGACGGTGGCGGAAACCACGGTAGCAACCAATGTCCATCAAACGCTTGATGTTCATGGTGGTTTCGCGACGCAAGTCACCTTCAATGGTGAACACTGCGATCTGGTCGCGAATTTTTTCCAAGTCTGCGTCGGTCAGGTCCTTGATCTTCTTCGAATAAGCGATGCCGGAGGCCTCGCAAATTTGTCGAGCGCGGGTGCGACCAATACCAAAAATGGCGGTCAAGCCAATTTCAGCATGTTTGTGCGGCGGAATGTTGATGCCAGCGATACGTGCCATTTTCGTCCTCTAAAACTAATTCAATCAGCCTTGACGCTGCTTGTGACGTGGATCGGTGCAGATCACACGAACAACGCCTTTACGGCGGATGACTTTGCAGTTACGGCAAATTTTTTTCACCGAAGCAGAAACTCTCATGGTTCTCTCCTAAAACTCATCGATACCCAGACTTCTCAGACCAGGTGAAAAATATGGCCCCTCGCCACAGCTCAGGGTTCATTACCAAACTTTTATCAGGTCAGTCAGGACTTGAAGCTCGCCTTTTTAAGAAGCGAATCGTACTGTTGTGACATCAAGTAGTTTTGTACTTGAGCCATGAAATCCATGGTCACGACCACAATGATCAGCAGAGAAGTGCCGCCAAAGTAAAACGGAACATTGTATTTCAGAATCAAAAATTCAGGCAGCAAACAAACGAAAGTGATGTAAGCGGCACCGACTGCGGTCAAACGCAACAAGATCTTGTCGATGTATTTGGCTGTTTGATCACCCGGGCGAATGCCAGGAATGAAAGCACCACTTTTCTTCAGGTTATCGGCTGTTTCACGGCTGTTGAAAACCAACGCTGTGTAAAAGAAGCAGAAGAAAATGATGGCTGCAGCGTAAAACATCACGTAGATCGGCTGGCCTGGTGCCAATGCGCTGGCCACATCCTTGAAGAACCGAACCACACTGCTTTCAGATGTACCGGAACTGAACCAGCCAATCAGGGTGGCAGGCAGAAGAATGATAGAAGAGGCAAAGATCGGAGGAATCACACCGGCCATGTTCAACTTGAGCGGCAAGTGCGAAGATTGACCACCATAGACTTTGTTGCCCACCTGGCGGCGTGCGTAATTCACAAGGATCTTGCGTTGGCCGCGCTCGACAAAGACTACGAAGTAAGTGACCAATCCCACCAACACGATGATCAACACCGAGATCAGCGGATTCATCGCACCCGTACGCACCAGCTCAAACAAACCACCCAGTGCGCTAGGCAAACCTGCAGCAATGCCTGCAAAGATGAGAATCGAAATGCCGTTGCCCAGACCACGCTCTGTGATCTGCTCACCCAACCACATCAAAAACATCGCTCCGGCAGTCAAACTGACCACAGCCGTCATGCGAAAGCCCATGCCGGGGTTGATCACCAAACCAGCAGAGGCTTCTAACGCAACGGCAATACCGAACGACTGGAACAGTGCCAAGCCCAAAGCACCGAAACGTGTGTACTGAGTGATCTTGCGACGACCCGACTCGCCTTCCTTCTTCATTTGCTCAAACATGGGAACCACGTAAGTCATCAGCTGCATCACAATGGAAGCAGAAATGTAGGGCATGATGCCCAAAGCAAAAACGGTGAAGCGAGACAGCGCACCGCCTGAGAACATGTTGAACAAGCTCAGGATGCCGCCCTGTTGACCGTTGAACAACTGTTTGAGCTGGTCAGGATCGATGCCGGGCACAGGAATGTGCGCCCCGACGCGGTAGACCACCAACGCCAACAGCAGGAAGACCAGTCGACGACGCAAGTCACCGTACTTTCCTGCTTTGGCTGTTTGATTAGCGTTGGTTGCCACGTTGTGTCTCGTCCATCAAGTTTCAGGCCACGGTGCCACCGGCAGCTTCAATGGCTGCCTTTGCACCAGCAGTTGCACCGATGCCAGTCAATTTGACAGCCTTGGTCAACTCACCCGTGTTGATCACTTTGACCACTTTGGCCATTTGTGAAACAAGACCGGCTTGCTTCAGTGTCAAAACATCCACTTCAGCCAAGTCCAAACGGGACAAGGTAGTGAGTGTGATTTCTGCGTTGTACTTCAGCAAATGAGATTTGAAACCGCGCTTGGGCAGACGGCGCTGCAAAGGCATCTGACCGCCTTCGAAACCAACTTTGTGGTAACCACCCGAACGGGATTTCTGACCTTTGTGACCACGGCCTGCTGTTTTACCCAGACCGGAGCCAATACCACGGCCAACTCGGCGTGGTGCGTGTTTAGAGCCTTCTGCAGGCTTGATGCTATTGAGTTCCATCATCGGCCTCTTAGAGAACTTTGACCAGATAGCTGATCTTGTTGATCATGCCGCGCACTGCGGGCGTATCCTGCAGCTCACTCACGGAGTTGAGCTTGCGCAGACCCAAGCCACGAACGGTGGCGCGGTGCGAAACTTTTGTGCCAATTGGGCTGCGAACCAATTGGACTTTCACAGTTGATGGTGTCGTCATGTTCGTTCTCCGGTTCAGCCGAACAGCTCTTCAACGGACTTGCCACGCTTGGCAGCCACGTTGGAGGCTGTCGTGCAGTTGGACAAGGCGTCCAATGTGGCACGAACCATGTTGTAGGGGTTGGATGAACCGTGGCTCTTGGCCACGATGTCCGTGATGCCCACCACTTCAAACACAGCACGCATAGGACCGCCAGCGATGATGCCAGTACCTTTGGGTGCGGGTGCCATCATCACATGGGCAGCGCCATGATGACCAAACACTGCGTGATGAATCGTGCCATTTTTGAGATGCACTTTGGCCAAGTTGCGTCGGGCTTCTTCCATCGCTTTTTGCACGGCTGCTGGCACTTCTTTCGATTTGCCCTTGCCCATGCCCACCTTGCCATCGCCGTCACCGACCACGGTCAGCGCTGCGAAACCGAGGATACGGCCGCCCTTGACCACCTTGGTCACGCGGTTCACCGCGATCATCTTTTCACGCAGACCGTCTTCTGGACCGTCGCTCTGCGGTTTTGCTGTAAATTTAGCCATTTGTTACTCCGATCCGTTTAGAACTGCAGACCTGCTTCACGGGCTGCTTCGGCCAAAGCCTTGACACGACCGTGGTAAGCGAAACCTGCGCGGTCGAAGGCGACCTTCTCAACGCCAGCAGCTTTTGCTTTTTCAGCAATGCGCTTGCCAATGACGGTGGCTGCAGCGGCATTGCCGCCTTTGCCTGCTGCACCCAGTGCCGTACGCACTTCGGCTTCGGCGGTGGAGGCGCTGGCCAACACTTTGGTGCCACATCCAGAAATAACGCTGGCGTAGATGTGCAAGTTGGTGCGGCTCACGCTCAAACGGGCCACGCCTTGCTGTGCAATGCGGATGCGTGTTTGGCGTGCACGACGCAGACGCTGCTCTTTCTTGGTCAACATGGTGCAGCTCCTTATTTCTTCTTGGTCTCTTTGATCGTGATCTTCTCATCCGAATAACGGATGCCCTTGCCTTTGTAGGGCTCAGGAGGACGAACAGCACGGATCTCAGCAGCAATTTGGCCAACACGTTGACGGTCAGCACCCTTGATCACGATTTCAGTCGCGGTTGGGGTGGCCACCGTGATGCCAGCAGGCATGTCGATGTTGACAGGGTGCGAATAACCAACAGCCAGGTTCAATTTGGCACCGGATGCTGCCGCCTTGTAACCCACACCGACCAGGTTCAACTTCTTCTCGAAGCCCTTGGTCACGCCATTCACCATGTTGTTCACCAGCTGACGCATGGTGCCACTCATGGCGTTGGCTTCGCGTGAATCATTGGCTGGAGCAAAACTCAATTTGCCACCTTCGTTGGTCACAGTCACCAGCATGTTGGAAGCGATGGCCAATTGACCACCCGAACCCTTGACACTGATCTGATCTTGTTTAACTGACACATCCACACCAGCGGGGATGGTCACAGGCATTTTTCCTACGCGGGACATTCTTTTTCTCCCTTTAAGCGACGTAGCAGAGCACTTCGCCGCCGACACCGGCTGCACGTGCTTTGCGATCGGTCATCACGCCTTGGGGGGTGGTGACAATGGCCACGCCCAAGCCGTTTTGGACCTGGGGAATGGCATCACGGCCCTTGTAAACACGCAGGCCGGGGCGGCTCACGCGCTCAATACGTTCGATGACCGGACGGCCAGCGTAGTACTTCAGGGCGATTTCGAGGGTGGCTTTGCCATCTTCGGTTTTGACTTGGAAGCCATCAATGTAGCCTTCATCTTTCAGCACTTGGGCAATGGCCACCTTCACTTTGGAAGAAGGCACCATCACGGCGGCTTTTGCCACCATTTGTGCGTTGCGGATGCGGGTCAACAGATCGGCAATAGGATCACTCATGCTCATGTTGTTATCTCCTGCCGATTACCAGCTGGCCTTGGTCACGCCCGGAATGTGGCCAGCAAAGGCCAATTCACGGATCTTGGCGCGGCCCAGACCAAATTGACGGAACGTACCGCGTGGGCGACCGGTGATTTCACAGCGGTTGCGTTGGCGGGTCGGGTTGGCGTTGCGCGGGAGCTTTTGCAGACCCAGACGGGCAGCTGCACGCTCTTCATCGCTGCGCTTGAAATCGTTGGCGATGGTTTTCAATTCCGCATATTTTTTTGCGTACTTGGCTGCCAATTTTTCACGCTTGAGCTCGCGCTCGATCAAAGCTACTTTAGCCACGTGACACCTCAGTTCTTGAAGGGGAAGCGGAAAGCTGTCAAAAGTGCTTTGCACTCTTCGTCAGACTTGGCCGTGGTGGTGATGCTGATGTTGAGACCGCGCAAGGCATCCACCTTGTCGTACTCAATCTCAGGGAAAATGATCTGTTCTTTGACGCCGATGTTGTAGTTTCCACGACCATCGAACGCACGACCCGAAATACCGCGGAAGTCACGCACTCGCGGCAAAGCCACGGTCACGAAACGGTCCAGGAATTCATACATCTGAACACCGCGCAGAGTGACCATGCAACCAATCGGCTGCATTTCGCGGATCTTGAAGCCGGCAATGGCTTTCTTGGCCTTGGTCACCACAGGCTTTTGGCCTGCAATCTTGGTCAAGTCGCTCACGGCGTGGTCCATGACTTTTTTGTCAGCGACCGCCTCAGACACACCCATGTTCAAGGTGATCTTGGTGATGCGAGGCACCTGCATGGGCGACTTGTAGCCAAATTTGGCGATCAAGTCAGCTGCGATTTTTTCGCGGAAGAGTTGTTGCAAACGTGCCATGCTCATGCCACCTTGATTTCTTCGCCGCTGGACTTGTAAACACGAACGCGTTTGCCGTCAGCCTGCAATTTGACGCCCACGCGATCTGCCTTACCCGTTGCGGCATTGAAAATGGCCACATTGGATTGGTGAATCGGCATGGCCTTTTCGATGATGCCGCCAGTTGTGCCCTTCATGGGGTTTGGCTTGGCGTGCTTTTTAACGATATTGATACCGTCGATCAAAACATGGGAATCGGTTGCGCGGGCAGTCACTTTGCCGCGCTTGCCCTTGTCACGACCTGTGATGACGATGATTTCATCGCCTGTGCGAATCTTGTTCATGGCGCGTCCTTACAGTACTTCTGGAGCCAAGGACACGATCTTCATGAACTTCTCGGTACGCAGTTCACGCGTGACCGGGCCGAAGATGCGGGTGCCAATAGGCTCCAACTTGGCGTTCAGCAACACGGCTGCGTTGCCATCGAATTTGATGAGGGAGCCATCGCCACGGCGGATGCCCTTGGCAGTGCGAACCACCACAGCACTGTAGATCTCGCCTTTTTTGACGCGACCACGCGGGGCGGCTTCTTTGATGCTCACTTTGATGATGTCGCCAACACTTGCATAGCGACGCCTGGACCCGCCGAGCACCTTGATGCACAGCACGGACTTGGCGCCGGTGTTGTCGGCCACATCCAACCGAGATTCTGTCTGGATCATTTCTTTGTTCCCAACTTGTATTCCTTGCAAGCAAGCCGAAAAGCCAACCTGCAGGAATCAGTCTTGGACCCGTCATACACCCAGCAAACCACTTGCTGAGCTTCTGTTTGGGCAGATAACTAGGCCTTTTGCAAGGCCAAGCCCACGATTATGCCAGAAAAAAAGTCTTGCACAACACTTTTACGAAATTTTTCTGCTTCAATGCCGGCGTTTTGGCGTTGAACCGCCAGGCTGCGCCTTTCAGGCCCCTCAGGCTTCAATTTTGAGCCCACGACCGTGAGCGCGCCACGGCTTCTCGCCAACGCTGCGCATGACCCCTTCTTTGAGATTCCTGCCATTGCGGCAAGAAACGCCTCTCCTCTTGCCATTGCGCCGACAGCTCGTCTGCTCCGGACCAATAGCCTGTGGCCAGCCCCGCCAGATAGGCCGCCCCAAGCGCTGTGGTTTCGCTGATTCGGCTGCGCACCACTGGCACGCCCAACACATTCGCCTGGATTTGCATCAGCAAGTCGTTTTTGCTGGCACCGCCATCCACCCTCAGCTCGGTCAGCGCCAATCCGCTGTCAGCACCCATGGCAAGGAAGACATCGGCCGTCTGCAAGGCTATGGCCTCCAAAGCGGCTCTGGCGATATGGGCCCGGCCCGTGCCACGCGTCATGCCCACCAAGGCGCCTCGGGCCTGGCCATCCCAAACGGGCGCGCCCAATCCGACAAAAGCGGGGACCAAAAAGACATCCCCCGTGTCAAGCACGCTGGCTGCCAGGGCTTCAACTTGGGCCGCACTGTCGATGATCTGCAATCCGTCGCGCAACCACTGAACCGTGGCCCCAGCCATGAATACCGAACCTTCTAAAGCATAGGCCAAGGGCCGTTGCGCAGTGACTGGGCCTTTCCAGGCCACGGTGCTGAGCAATTGGTTTTGGCTTGCCACAGGGTGATCGCCCGTGTTCATCAGCATAAAGCAGCCCGTGCCATACGTATTTTTGGCCATGCCGGGCGCAAAGCAAGCCTGACCAAACAGGGCCGCTTGTTGGTCTCCCGCCCAACCGGCAATGGGCACACTGGCCCCCAGCCACTGGACATCTGTCAAGGCCACTTGGCCGCATGAGGGCAATATCTGTGGCAACACAGCGTGCGGAATGTTCAGCAGCGCCAGCATGTCATCGTCCCAGGTGCCGGTTTTCAGGTTGAGAAGCAGCGTGCGAGAGGCATTGCTGGGTTCTGTGGCGTGCACCCGTCCTCCCGTCAACTGCCACAGCAACCAGCTGTCCACAGTGCCAAAGGCCAACTCGCCCCGCTCGGCCCGCAATCGGGCCCCCGGAACATGGTCCAGCAACCACGCCAGCTTAGTGCCCGAAAAATAAGAATCCAGTACCAAGCCGGTTTTGGCAGCGATACCCGGGGCGTGGCCTGCTGCGCGCAGGGCCTCGCAAAACCCGCTGGTGCGCCGGTCCTGCCAGACGATGGCCGGAGCCACTGGCTCACCCGTTTGGCGATCCCACAGCACGGTGGTTTCACGCTGGTTGGTGATGCCCAGGGCGCGCACCTGGCGGGCCGAGATGCCCGCATGCGTCAGCACCTCGCGCAGGACAGCCAACTGGGTTTGCCAAATTTCGTGGGCATCGTGTTCAACCCACCCCGGTTGCGGGAAATACTGGGTGAATTCGCGCTGTGCCATGGCCACCACCCGGCCGCCATGGTCAAACACCACCGCCCGAGAGCTGGTGGTGCCTTGGTCAATTGAAAGCATGTAATCCATGCACACAAGGTTAGCGCAAAGCCGCTCGGACAAACAGCGACAATTCCCCGATTGACCTTTCAACCCAGACACCTGTGAGACTGACACCATGACTTTTTTTGCGCAACACATGGCCTTTATTGGCGGCGGCAACATGGCCAGCGCCATCATCGGAGGCCTGATCCGCCAAGGCATGAGACCCGATCAATTCACCGTGGTTGAACCCTTTGCCGAAGCCGCCGACAAATTGCTCAAGGACTTTGGCATCACCGCTCTGACCGCCGCAGGCCCTGCTTTGGCCGGTGCGGACTTGGTGGTCTGGGCGGTCAAGCCGCAAATCTTCAGCGAAGCCGCCGCCCCGGTCATGCCCCACACCCAAGGCGCGCTGCACCTGTCGGTGGCGGCGGGCATCCGCACCGACAGCATTTCCCGCTGGGTCGGCACAGATCGGGTGGTGCGCTGCATGCCCAACACCCCCGCACTGGTGGGCCAGGGCATCACCGGCTTGTTTGCCTGCCCATCGGTCACTTCGACCGACCAGCAACTGGTGGAGCAAGTCATTGGCACGACAGGTCAATACCTGTGGGTGCAGCAGGAATCTTTGCTGGACGCGGTGACCGCCTTGTCGGGCTCCGGCCCTGCCTATGTGTTTTTCTTCCTCGAAGCCATGACCGAAGCGGGCGTGGGCATGGGCCTGAGCGCCGAACAGGCCTATCAACTGGCGGTGGCCACGTTTTC
>NZ_JBILQU010000044.1:0-22618 GCF_044373035.1 Limnohabitans sp.
GGCCTGAACTTCCGCCACCTGCTGCACCTGCGCCACCGCGCGACACACCGGCCGGCACCTCAGGCCGCTCAACTGGGAAGTCAGATCGTCTCGGCGCGGGTCGCGGCCGTGCACTCGCTGGGCGCGCGCAAGGCCGTGGTGCACATCGCCTGCACCGTGAGCAGCGAGGACGGCCTCGTGCTGCTGAACGTGCAGGACGACTTCATCGTGCGCGGCTACCGCCCGGGCCAGCTGGCCGCGCTGGCACGCCACCCCGGACCGCCGTTCGAGGCTCTGCTGCGCCGAACACCGCGCTGGGCGCCAGACACGGCGCCCTGGCAGGCGCGCATCGACGTCTCCAACGACCTGGGTCAGCGTTACGGCCAGCTCAGCGGTGACGCCAACCCGGTGCACACCACGCCCTGGGCTGCGCGGCTCTTTGGCCACCCAAAGCCGTTTCTCCAAGGGCTGGCCACGCGCTCGATGATCGTTGGCCAACTGGCGCAGGCCGGCAGGCAGGTGAACCGTCTCGATCTGCACCTGTGTCGGCCGGTGACCTGCGGCGAGCCGGTGCTGCTGTCGCACGACGGCCAGAGTTTCGAGCTCGCCAACGCCAGCGGCACGCAGTTGCTGGCCAGCGGCCGCTTTGAGGCATCGCGGTACTGAGGCATCCGTTGCTGAATCAATTGGGATCTGACCCCAATTTCCCAAAAGTTCAATGCGTGGAGGCCCCTTGAGCATCGCTTGATGTGGGTGCGGCTCTTTCGCGAATCTGTGATTTTGATCGAGGCCACAACACCTGTCACAGAATGCCGAGACCCAAAGGACAATAAATTTTTGGAGCTGGCCATTTCGGCAAAAGCCGATGTTCTTGTCTCGAGTGATGTTCACTTGCTGGAGATGCACCCGTTCCGTGGGGTGCAAATTCTCCAGTTGGCCGATTTCAAACAACAAATCCTCTGGGAAGCCGTAACCGAACGCGCAGACAGGTTGACCTGAAGCCTCTCGCGCATGGCCCTGAAAATGGCCGCAAGCTTGTCCATCCTGGGATTGCCTTTTTGCTAAAGCATCCGGCCCAGACTTTTGCTGGGCTTGGCCGTCAATGCTGCCAGTTGCTCTAAGCCCATTGTTTAAAAAGTAGCTGACAAAATACCCGCCCATGACCCCACCCCGAATCGACCTGCGCAAAGGCGTGACCGACCCTGTTGTCCTGATGATTTCCAGGCGGCAGGTGGAGCAACAAGATCTGGCTTCGGTGCTGGATGCCCTCAAGCTGTTTACCGCCACCCGCGAAGACGCTTGGCGTTACCGTGGCCAGATGAGTCTGGTGGTGGATGGCTACAACCACGACCCGCGTGACTTGGTGGACATTCCCGAGGTGCGCAGTTTGCTCAAGCGCTTGGGCGCTGAGTGGCCGTATTGGGGTTTCTTTTTCAACCAGGTGGACGACAGCATCAAGATTTTGGGCTCGTGCTGCTGCGGGGTGGAGTTTCCGGGCCGTGGCGCGGCGGTCATCGATGCGGCTTTGCTGCCCGGGTTTTTGAACCACGCTTTTGCCGGCATGAACGCGCTGTTTGACAAGCACGGCTTCCCCGAGTCCGAGCTGGAGGCCATGAGCATGGGCTTGGTGGAATTGATTGCGCCGTCTGAGTGATGCGGTCTTCACTGCGGTGCCACCTAAGTGCTGCGGTAGCGGTCGGGTAGTGGGCTACTGGGTTGTTAAGCCTCGATCCAGTCTTCCACCAGAAGCTGATCGATGTGCAAAAACGCATGGTCACTGGTGATCAGTGTCGCGTTGACATGCACCGCATGCGCTGCAATTTGCATGTCCAAGGCGGCCAGCGGTTTGCCTTTGCTTTGCATTTGGGCGCGCAGTGCACCATAGGTCTGTGCAACGGCTGCGTCCCAAGGCAGCACTTCTACGCGGCGCAAAAACTCGTTCACAGCAGCCTTCAGCGCCACAGCTTCAGGCCGCTTGGCCAGTCCAAACGCCAGTTCGCCCGCAGTGATGGCCGATATGCAAACGCTGTGCATGGGCACCGCTAGCAAGTGCTGCGTGACTTGCGGGTGGCGTTTGATGAGGTAGCTGACGGTGTTGGTGTCCAGCAGGTACAGACGTGTCATGTGCGGGCTCAATGTCCGTTGGGGCTGGGCATCGACTCAAATGGATCACGCTCTTCAGTGTCTGTGTGGCCCTGTGTGAGTCGCTCGGCGGCGCTCAAAAAGTCTTCGGGTGCGTGCGCGGTTTCTGTGGCGGCCAAGAAGCCGTTCCAGTCGTCGGGCCGTCGCGAAAGGATGACATCGCCTGTGAGCGGGTCTTTGCGGATGAACACTTCCTGGGTGTCGAAGCGGTAGGCGGCCGGTAGCCGGACTGCTTGGCTGCGGCCGTTGATGAAGAGTTTGGCGGTTTGAGACATGGTGAGCCTCCTTGCTGATGGTCTATATCAAAGTATATTCTTTTCTGGCTTGGCGGGCATGCCTAATGACTTGCGATGGTTTGGGCCGCAATCGGGGATCAGACTTTTTGGGTTCGATACCAAGCTCAAGCCGCAACCGAATGCGCGGACAAGTTGACCTGAAGCCTCTCCCGCACGGCTCTGAAAATGGCCGCAAGGTTGTCCATGCTGGGATTGCCTTTGGGCGAAAGCATCCGGTGCAGACTTTTGCTGGGCTTTGCCGTCAATGCTGCCAATTGCTCAAAGCCCATGGTGGCGTTGACCAGGTCTCGCAAAATGAGCCGGGCTGTTTCGGGCTCGCCATTAAGAAACAAAGTGGCGGCTTCATCCAGGAGTGCCTGTGCAAAAGATGCGTCGCTCTGAACGCGCTCAACAACAGTGTCTTTGAAGTTTCTGGTCAGTGCCATGGGGTTACCTCTTGTGCTTGCTGCTTGTGTTGGCGTGAATTGCTTTTTTTCGGGCCTTGTACTCGGCCAATAATTCCTTGGCTTTGTCGATGTCCCGTTGCTGGCCACGCTTGGTTCCTCCGCCAAAATGACCAGCATCAGTGCTTACGCGCCCATTGCACTGCCTCGTCAATGAGGGCGTTCAATTCGGACTCGTCCATACCGTGGGTTGCAGACTTGGCTTGCTCAGCTGACTTGTCAAGAAGGTAAGAGCGCACAGCCTCCTCAATGAAGCGTGACAAGTCACCCTTGCGCCCACCGCCTTGCGCGGCAATGAACATGCGAACGGATCGGTCGGTGTCAGGCGAAACAGCAATGTTCCAGCGAACTGAGGCCATGATTTCTCCGGTGTTTGGGTGTGTAAGTGTTACACCAAAGATAAATAAGCCATTCTTTGGGGTGTGTTCGGTCACCAAAAACCGAATCCAGTTTCACAAATATGGTTCAAACGCGGAAAACCCTTGATGACTGCTGTTGAGAAATGGTCGTCTGTACCTGTGTGGACTGTGTTCGGGTGTGGTTAACCTGTGTGGCGGGCATGGCCGCCAAAGTGCCCACTGTCCGATGAGTCCGGTAGGGGCAGTTCGGTTGGCAGAAAAGACCGAACGGGTGTAGCACTAAGTTATGGCCTGGGTTGTATCACCGCATGGATGTATCAGGGCTTGCCGGTGTCTGTGGCTGTCAGACCCGTGGCCAGCCGATTGGCCGCTGCGATGGCTTCGCGGCGTGCGGCGTCGTACGCGTTGAGTTTTTGCTTCAGCTCTTGCAGCTGTGGCGCGCGCAGCAGCGGCTCAAATCCTTCGCCGGGTCTTGTTGTGCTGAAAAGCCCCGTGGCCGGGTTGTAGAAGCTGTATGGGATGGCTGGCAGAAAAACCTTGATGACTCCCGAGCCGGGGATGGTCTGGATTTTGATGGTTTGATCTTGCAGCTGGAAGGTGGCGTAGCCCATGATGATTTCCTTGACCCGCAGACATTTGGAACGTCGGCGGCGTGCGGGATCAGGGCGCTGCTTGACGCTTTAGCCATGAATTTGTCATGCGCCCAGGCAAGTGGTCTGGAATAAATCCGGCGCGGGGAAAATTATAGCGTTGATTTGTTCGTATTTTGGGTCAGTTGCGGCGTCCCATTCAAGGCCACGTCATCACCCCCCGCAGCCCCACCCCATAACTTTCAAACCCTTGCTCCGCCCAGCGCGCGCTGCTGTCAATGTTGTCGTGTTGGTGGCCGTGCACCGTGGTGTGCACGCCCATGCGGCGGGCCAGTTCGTCCAGTTGCGTAAAGCCGTGTTCGTGGTAGCCGGGGGCTTCGTGGGTGATGAGGATGTCGGCTTGCAGCGCGGCCAGTTGCTCGACTTCGTCGGGGTAGATGCTGGACCAGTGTTTCAGGGGCACGCCGCCTTGCCAGCGGTCTGGGTGCGGGGTGATGTGGGCATGCGCTTGGCGGTTGCAAAATTTGGGGGCTTGGTGGGCGTCTTTGGGGTACCACACCGCACCCCGAAAAATGCCGCCCAGACCAGCGATGCGCGTGCCGCAGGGCAGGGTGACGACGCGGCCATGGATGTTGCGCTCGGCCAGTTCGCTCTGCCACACGTTGGCAAAGTTATCTGTGTGGTCGGTGTCGTGGTTGCCGTGGATGTACCAGACGCGGTCGCGGATGGCCGCCAGCTCGATGTGCAGCGGGCGTGCGGGCTCCAGGTCGCCCAGCAAGATGACGGCGCGGGCATCGACTTGCAGGGCGGCATCGATGATGTGCTGCCATTGGCCGTGCGGGTCGCCGCAAAAGAGGATGGGGCCGGTCATGTGTGCGCAGCTTGGTGCGGTCAGTGTTGAACTGTCCAAGGATTGATCACGGTGATGCCTGCCGCTTCAAACGGGCTGGCGTCGCGGGTGGCCACCATGAAGCCATGGCGCTTGGCGGTGGCGGCGATGTAGCCGTCAGCCGTCGAGATGGCTCGGCCTTGGGCGCGGGCTGCCGAAAGGATGTCGGCATAGGTTTGCGATGCGGCGGCGTCAAAAGGCAGGATGCGCTCTGCAAACAAGGGCAGGATGCGTTGTTCCAAACCGTGGTGCAGGGTGTCTTTGCGTTTGCCCGCAGGCAGGGCCGCGATGCCAAAGCGCAATTCGGCCAGACTGATGGCCGACAGGTAAAGGGTGGCTATGGATTGCGCGTCGATCCACGCCAAAACACCTGCGTCCGCTGACAGCTTCAGTGGCTCAGAGATGACGTGGGTGTCGAGCAAGATCATTCAAACCTCATGGGCTCAGCGGGTGTTTTGTCGCGCTCGAGATTCAAGTCAAAGCCACCAGCTTGTTGGCCAATTTCTGCCAGCAGCGATCCCAGTTGGATGCGCCCCGCTGGGCGTGCGACTTGCTCCAGAATGGCACGTACTTCGGCCTCTGTGCTGCGCCCCGCCAATGAGGCGCGCAGTCGCAGGGCTCTGTGGGTTTCTTCGGGCAAGTTGCGGATGGTGATGGATGACATGGCCAAGTCTCCTTGAATTGGCTTAAATGATATCACTTTATTTATTTTGATATCAATTTTTGGGTGTCAATGCATCTCGCCCGCATGCGTGCCCACGCAAAGTCAAAACCGGTCAGACCGCGTAGGCCTGCGTTTGCAGGGTGTCAGCTGCTCAGCAATTGCACATAGGCTTGGTAACTGAAGTGGCGGTTCTTTTTTTGTCCCGTCTGCTCCGTCACGATGCCCAGCGACTCCAGTGTCTTGACTGCTGCGGTGGCCGTGGGGAAGGTGGTGTTCAGGCGTTCGCAGACTTGGTCGATGGAAAAGATGGGCATCAGTGGCAAGAGCTCAAACAGGCGAAGACTGGCTGGGGTGATTTTGGGGGCCTGCAACAAGCGACGTCTGTCGGTATTGATCAAACTGGCCAGTGCAACAATGCCGCGTTCTGCCGTATCTGCTGCACGGGCAACGCCTTCAAGAAAGAAGGCCACCCATCCCTCCCAGTCGCCCTCTGTGCGGACTGCAGAGAGCCGTTGGTAGTACTCGGATTGATGCTGCTTCAGGTACGCGCTGACGTAGACCAAAGGCTGTGACAGCAAGCCCCATTGCTCCATGAGTGCGGCAATGAGCAAACGCCCAATACGGCCGTTGCCGTCCAGGAATGGGTGAATGGTTTCAAACTGGACGTGGACCAGTCCGATGCGCACCAAGGGGGGCAAGGTGTCGTGTGTGTCTTCTTGGTGAATGAAGCGTTCCAGATCTGCCAGCAGCGACGTGACATGTTCTGGTGGCGCAGGCACAAACACGGCGTTGCCGGGGCGCGTGCCGCCAATCCAGTTCTGAGACTTGCGCAGTTCGCCGGGTTGGCGGCCTGCGCCGCGAGCACCGTCCATGAGCAGACGGTGTGCTTGCCGCATCAGGCGCACGCTCATGGGCAGCCCGTTGGGGTCGCGCAAGGTGTCTTGTGTCCAGAGAAAGGCGCGCAGGTAATTGGTGACTTCTTCGACATCGTCGGTGTTGCTGACCGTCAGCCCCGCTTCTTTGTCAAACAGGTCGATCAGCGTCGCTTGGGTGCCTTCTATCTGGGAGGTGAGGAGGGCTTCTTTGCGAATGGCGCTGTAGAGCAGCCAGTCAATGGACGGCACCAGCCCGGCAACCCCTTGAAGACGCGCCAACGACAGTTCGGCCGTGCGGTTGAGTTCGGCATAGCTGGAGGCGTCGAGTACGGGCGCCGCAGGCGGCAGGGCATGCGGCACGAACGCCCGCACACTCTCCCCAAGGGTGGTGGATGTGACGTATGAACCGGTGACGCGCATGGCAAGTAATTAAAGTCTGCTTGAATAAAAGGCTACACATTAAAACATTCTTTAATTTGATGCAAGGCTGTGAAAGCTGCCTCACATCGCCGGATAGTCGATGTAGCCCTCGGGTCCCGGTGCGTAAAAAGTGCTGGAGCTGGCTTTGGCCAGTGGGGCGTTGGCTTTGAGGCGTTGCACCAGGTCGGGGTTGGAGATGTAGGCGCGACCAAAAGCAACGGCGTCGGCGCTGCCGGATGCGATGGCGTCGAGGGCCATGTCGCGGGTGTAGCCGTTGTTGGCGATGTAGGCGCCTTTGAAGGCCTGGCGTGCCCACGCAAAGTCAAAGCCGGTCAGGTCACGCGGGCCACCGGTGGCACCTTCCACAAAGTGGATGAAGGCGATGCCGCGTTGGCTGAGCGCTTCGACCAGCGGGCCGAACACGGCCTGGGGGTTGCTCTCGGCCGAGTCGTTGGCGGGCGACACAGGCGACAGGCGAATGCCGGTGCGGCCTGCGCCGATTTCGGCGGCCACGGCGTCCACCACCTCCAGCGCAAAGCGGATGCGGTTTTGGGGCGAGCCGCCGTAACCGTCGGTGCGCAGGTTGGTGGTCTCGCGCAGAAACTGGTCGATCAGGTAACCGTTGGCACCGTGGATTTCCACACCGTCAAAACCGGCGCGCATGGCGTTGGCCGCGCCTTGGCGGTATTGCTGCACAACTTCTTTGATTTCTTCTGCGCTCAGGGCGTGTGGCACCGGGGCGGGCACTTTGCCGTTGTGGCCGTAGGCCATGACCCTGGCGGCCACGGCCGATGGGGCGATGGGCGCAGCGCCGCCGGTCAGGTCGGGGTGCGAGATGCGGCCCACATGCCAGATTTGCGCCACGATCTTGCCGCCCGCCGCGTGCACGGCCTGGGTGATGGGCTTCCAGCCTTCGACCTGGGCGTCCGAATAAATGCCGGGGGTGGCCATGTAGCCTTTGCCACCGGGCGAGACCTGTGTGCCTTCGCTGATGATCAGGCCTGCGTTGCTGCGCTGGCGGTAATACGCGATGTTCATGGCGCTGCCGGGGATGTCGCCTGCAGCTTCGTCGGCGCGGCAACGGGTCAGCGGGGCCATGACCACGCGGTTGGCCATCTCGATGTCGCCGATGCGGGTGGGTTGGAAGAGTTGGGCAAGGGTGTCGGTCATGGGGGCTTTGCAATGCGGGTGGGCCAAAAGAGAAGTCGGTCATTATGAGTGGAGCAATTCGTTGTGGGCGCCCACAACAACACAGCCCGGCCTGATGCCGCATCGCACTGGGGATAATGGCGCTCACTCTTAACACCGGACCACAACGTGAGCGCCATCGCCATCATCGACTTTGAAACCACGGGCATTTCGCCGGGCATGGGTGACCGCGCCACCGAGGTGGCGGTGGTGATGCTGGAAAACGGGCTGGTGGTGGACCGTTACCAAAGCCTGATGAACGCCGGGGTGCGGGTGAACAGTTTCATCACCCAGCTCACCGGCATCACCAACGAGATGGTGCAGGCCGCGCCCCCTGCTGAGCAGGTGATGCGCGAGGCGGCGCGCTTTGTGGCGGGCAGGCCGATGGTGGCGCACAACGCAGCGTTTGACAAAAAGTTTTGGCAGGCCGAGCTGGCGCTTTGCGGTCAAGACGGCGCGCATCCCTTTGCCTGCACCTTGCTGCTGTCGCGCCGCCTGTACCCGCAAGCGCCCAACCACAAGCTGGGCACGCTGGCGGCGCTGCACCATTTGCCTTCGTCCGGCCGCGCCCACCGGGCCCTGGCCGATGCCGAGATGGCTGCGCATTTGTTGGCGCAGATGCAGCACGACCTGAAAACCCGCTACGGCTGCCAGCAGCCCGACCACGCCCTGCTCATGGGCCTGCAGCGCACCAGCCGGCACATGGTGGGGCCATATTTGAAGCAGCGCACGGGTGGCCCTGGATCTTCGCAGGTCGGTGCCTTCAGGTCCGACATGGTGCGTGTCGGCGCAATAGGTGGCGGGGCCTGATTGGCGCAAAATAAGTCGCATTCCAAGTCGCATTTAAAGTCGCATTTAAAGTCGCAAAAATATCCGCAGTATTTGATAAATATCCTTACATGACATAGATTTGCGGCTTATGTCAAAGTCGCAAAAATTTCAGCTGTATGACCATCCTGCCCAGATGGAGCCCCTGTTGCCCTCTGAGCACCGCATGGGCCCCTTGCTGGAGCGTGCGCATGACCTGATTCGCAAGGCGGACCGTTTGGCGGGCTGGTGCCCAAGTGGGGCCCTGCCGGGGCTGCGCTCGTCTTTGCGGGCCATGAACTCGTATTACTCCAACAAAATTGAGGGGCAGCACACCTTGCCTTTGGAGATCGAGCAGGCCCTGCGCAACGATTACGCACAGGACGCCGAGAAAGCACGACGCCAGCGCATGGCGCTGGCCCATATGGCGACCCAAGCGCAGCTGGAGGCGCTGTGGCCCGCATGGGACGACGCCAAAGTCTGGTCGGTGCAAACGGTGTGCGATATCCACCAGGATTTGTTCGCCCGTTTGCCCGAGGCCGATCTCGCCATCGAATCAACGGATGGCCTGCAAACCTTGCAGCCCGGTGCTTTGCGTGAGCGAGAGGTGAGTGTGGGGCGTCATGCTGCGCCTGCTGCTGCAGTCTTGCCTGCGTTTTTGTCGCGGTGGACCAGCGTTTATTCGGGCGTCAGGCGGGGCGAGTTGCAGTTGTTGGCCATGGCCGCAGCGCACCAGCGCTTGGCTTGGATTCACCCTTTTGCAGACGGCAATGGTCGGGTGGTTCGGCTGCACAGCCATTTGGTGTTGGGTCACATGGGCCTGACGAATGGTTTGTGGTCGCCTTTACGCGGCTTTGCCCGCACGCATGAGGCCTACTACGCGCATTTGGCGGCAGCCGATGAACCCTGTGCGGGTGATCTGGATGGGCGGGGCAACCTGACCGAGTCAGGGCTGATCCGATGGATTGGTTATGTGCTGGGCGTGTGCATCGATCAGGTCGACTCCATGGCGGGTTTGCTGTCGCTCGATGGCATGAAGGACCGCATGGCGGCGTGCCTGGCCTATGAGGAGCGGGTGGTCAAACAAGGCGTGCGTCCTGAGGCATTGCGGGCCTTGCATTACCTGTTGGCCTCGCAAGCCGAGCTGGATCGGGCGGACTTCAAGGCCATGTTGGGTTTGGGAGAGCGCCTGGCCACTGCACAGGTGTCGGCCTTGCTCAAACGGGGCTTGCTGGAAAGTGATTCGCCCCACGGCAAGCTGCGTTTGGGTGTGCCGCAACATGCTTTGCGTTTTTATTTTCCGAGTTTGTGGCCCGAGGCCGAAGTGCAAAATTGACGCGGCCAGGTGGTTGACGTGAGTCAACTTGGCAAGGACGCCATGACGGGTCTGTACGGCGTGTTTTTTAGGTGCCAGCGTGTCACGCAGGTTACCAAACATGTGGGGCGCGGGTGACAAACTGATTTGTGCGGCAAAACAATTTGACTGCCACGCAATCTTTCACCCCATTCAGGAGACTCTCAAGATGTTGAAGACGAACAAACGCGCATTGCTCAAGGCACTCGGTGCCGCAGCCGTAGTGGCTGGCATGTCTGCAGGCCCTGTATTCGCGCAGGCCCCTATCGTCCTGAAAATGGCGCACGTCTACAACCCTGGCAACATCTGGTTTGAGACCGCTGAGGCCTATGCCAAAGCGGTGGAGACGCGCTCGGGTGGCAAGGTGAAGATCCAGATCGCGGCCAGCGGCTCGACCGGCGATTGGCCTGCCTCGATCGAAGGCCTGAAGATCGGCACCAACGACATCGTGTTGCAGTCCATCGGCACGCTCGACCGCTACAACCCGCTGCCCGGTCTGGAGGCTTATCCTTACCTGATCCGCGACCTGGACCACTTCAAAAAGGTCTACTTTGGCCCGGTCGGTGCCGAGTTCATTGAAGAGGTGGCCAAGAAGAGCTCGTTCCGCATCGTCGGTGCGGGCTATCGCGGTGCGCGTTGGCTGACGTCCAACAAGCCGGTCAAGAATGTCAACGACATCAAGGGCTTGAAGCTGCGCGTGCCGCCGCTGAAGATGTACCGGATGACTTGGGAGATGCTGGGCGCAAGCCCTGTGCCCATGGGCGTGGCCGAACTGTTCACCTCGATGCAACAGGGTGTGGTGGACGGTCAAGAGAACCCGCTGGAGTTCATCGACAACTTCAAGTTCAACGAAGTTCAGAAATACGCGATCGACACCCGCCACATCATCGGCGCGATGACCTGGATCTATTCCGATGCGCGATTCAAGCGGCTGCCTGCTGATGTGCAGACCTTGCTCAAGGAAGAGGGCGACAAGGTGATGCTGGAAGCCAGCGACAAGATGGCCAAGCTGGAGAGCGGTTTGCGTGACAAGCTCACCAAGTCTGGCATGCAATTCAATGACATCGACCGCGAGGCAGTACGCAGCCGCCTGGGTGGTATCGCCAAAGAGTTCCCGGACCTCGCCCCCTGGGCAGCCAAGTTCGCGGCCGTTAAGTGATGCAGGCAGTCGGTGAGGCCGCCGAGGTGCGGCCTCCGAACGCTGCGATCGCCTGGGCGATGCGCATCGAGCGCACGCTTGACGTGATCCTCGGCCTGATGCTGTTGACGGTCGCACTGGTGCTGTTTTACCAGGTGTTTGGTCGCTATGTGATCGGCCGCGCACCCGCTTGGACGGAAGAAGTCTCGCGGATGTTGGTCGCGTGGATGGCCATGCTGGGCACTGGCGCGTGCCTGCGCAACGGCGGTCATATATCGGTGGGTGCGCTGGTCAATGCGGTGCCACCGCGCATCCGGGTGGTGTTGCTGGCTGTCCGGGATGTGCTGGTGATGGCCACTGCCGGTGTGATGGCCTGGGCAGGCGTGCGTTTTGCGATGCTCAATGCCGACCAGGATTCTGCAGCGCTGGAAATCCCGATGGCCATCCCGTATTCGGCCATGGCCGTTGGCGCGGCGCTTTTGGCGCTCGTGCTCACACTGGCGCGGCTGGGCGGTCAGACGCCGGCCGTCGATTCGATCATGCCCGTGGAGTGATGCCCAGATGACGATGCTTGGTGTGCTGTTGCTGTCTTTGACAGTGCTGTTGCTTTTGGCTGTGCCGGTGGCGTTTGCCTTGGTGCTGTCGGCGACGATCGCGGTTATTTTTGTGGGCGGCATTGATCTGATGATCGTTCCCCAGCAAATTTACCAAGGGCTGGACAGCTTTTTGCTGCTGGCCATCCCGTTGTTTTTGCTGGCCGGGGAGCTCATGTCGCAAGGCGGCATGACCGACCGTTTGCTCGGGTTTTGCAATGCCGTGTTTGGGCGTTTTCGTGGCGGGCTGGCCATGACCAACGTGGCTTCGGCCACCTTGATGTCGGGCATTTCTGGCTCGGCCATTGCCGACACCTCGGCGCTGGGCAAGGTGTTGATCCCGGCCATGATCAAGGCCGGTTATGGACGGGGCTTTTCTGCCGCGTTGACGGCTGCGGCCAACGTGGTGGGGCCGATCATTCCGCCTTCCATCACATTTTTGATGATCAGCGTGCTGACCAATTTGTCACCGCTCAAGCTCTTTATGGCAGCGGTGATTCCGGGCGTGCTGTACGCCAGCGCGATCATGCTGGTGGCGGTGGTGATCAGCAGGCGTCGTGGCTATCCTGCAGCGCAGGCGGTGAACTTGGCAGGCATTTGGCGCGAGTTCAAGCTGGCCTTTTGGGCATTGGCGATGCCGGTCTTTTTGATCGTGGGCATCCGCACAGGCATTTTCAACGTGACCGAGTCTTCTGCGGTGGCGGTGGTGTATGCGCTGATGGTGGGGCTTTTCATTCACCGCGAACTGAATTGGCGCAAGATTTGGCTGGCGCTGGTGAGCTCGGCACGCGGCACGGCGGTGATCATGATCATTCTGGGCGGGGCGCAGGTGGTGTCGTGGTTCTTGGCGTATGAGCAAGCACCCCAGCGCATTGCCGAGTGGATGCTTGGCTCCATCGGCAGCCCCATCTTGTTCCTTTTGCTGGTCAATGTGCTGTTGTTGTTGGTGGGCACCTTCATGGAAAACGGGCCGTCCTTGGTGTTGTTGTGCCCGGTGCTGTACCCGGTGGCGGCCAAGTTCGGCATCGACCCTTACCATTTCTCGATGATCGTCGGCATCAATTTGCTGATCGGTTTGATCACGCCCCCGGTGGCCATCAGCTTGTCCATTGGTGCGCTCATTGCAGGGGCGCGGTCTGACGAGGTCAACCGGGAAGTGTTGCCATTTCTGGCCGCCGCCATCGGTGTCGTGCTTTTGATCACCTTTGTGCCTGCGGTGTCCTTGTGGTTGCCTTCCGTGATTGGTGGGCGCTAACAAAGGCCCGCTGGCTGTCTTTTTCCCAAGGAGTTGAGACATGACGCGTCGTTTTGATGGCCGTGTGGCTGTGGTGTGCGGTGCTGGTGCGGTCGGACCCGGTTGGGGCAATGGCAAAGCGGCGGCGGTGCAATATGCGCGTGACGGGGCGACGGTTGCGGCCATCGACATCGATCTGGCGTCGGCGCAGGCCACGGTGGATCTGATCGTCGCCGAAGGCGGCACGGCGGTGGCCTGGCGCTGCGATGTGACGAAGCGCGACGAAGTGAACGCGGTCATGAACGAGATCGTGGCGCATTTTGGGCGCATTGATGTGCTGCACAACAACGTGGGCCTGCCTGCCATGGGCACCATGGAAACGCTCAGCGAGGGGGAGTGGGACCACGCGATGGATGTGAACCTCAAAAGTGTCTTCCTGACCTGTCAGGCGGTGTTGCCCGTCATGGTGCGGCAGGGCAAGGGCGCGATTGTCAACATCTCATCATTGGCCGCGATCCGTTACACCGGTTACCCCTACCCGGCTTATTACGCCAGCAAGGCGGCGGTGAACCACCTGACCGCGTCCATGGCGCTGGAATACGCGCGCAAAGGCATCCGGGTCAACGCGATCATGCCCGGCATGATGGACACGCCCCACATTTACAAAGCCATTGCAGGCCAATACGCCTCGCACGAAGACATGGTGGAAAAGCGCAATGCGATGTGCCCCACTGGCCGCATGGGCACGGGCTGGGACATTGCCAAGGCAGCCGCCTTTTTGGCGTCTGATGAAGCCCAGTACATCACCGGCCAATGCCTGGCGGTGGACGGCGGGTTTTCGATTCGGGCCTGAGCCCCGAGCGCGTTCACCCCAAGCCCAGCGGCAAAGCCGTTTTGTAGCGCACCTGCTTGAGCGCAAAGCTGGAACGGATTTTTTCCACGCCCGGAATCGGCGAGAGCTGTTCCAGAATGAAGCGCTCCAGCGCCGCCATGTCGCGCACGGCCACGCGCAGCAAATAGTCGCTGTCACCGGTCATCAAATAGCACTCCATCACTTCGTCGTGCCGTGCGATGTGCGCTTCAAAGTCGGCCAAGGTGGCTTTGCTTTGGGTCTTGAGGCTGATCGAAATGAACACCGTCAGGCCCAGCCCCAGCGCCGCCGCACTGGCCAGCGCCACATAGCGCTGAATGACGCCATGGCTCTCCAAAGCCTTGACGCGGGCCAGGCACGGCGAGGGCGACAGGCCGATGCGTTTGGCCAGCGTCACGTTGGACAGTGCGCCGTCGCGCTGCAGCTCGTCCAGTATCTTCAAATCCACGTTGTCCAGAACCATGTGCTGAACCTTTCATATTTTCAGCATATTGTGCTTTAAATGCAGGTCTGATGGGTGTAAATACGCAGCACATGCGCCACGCTGCCCGGTAGAGTCACAGTCATGAACGCACCATTTGAACCCTTGCTCCGCACCCTGATGAACACAGGCGACACCGACCCCGAAGAAACCGCCGAGTGGCGCGAGGCTTTGCTGTCGCTGATCGGCTCACAAGGCCCAGAGCGTGCGCGCCAAATTCTGGACGAGCTGGCCATCGTGGCGCGCCAGCAGCGCACCGGTTGGCAACCCGAGCTGAACACGCCGTACATGAACACCATCGCCGTCGATGACCAGCCGGTGTTCCCCGGCGACTTGGCCACCGAAGAGCGGTTGGTGGCCATCATGCGTTGGAACGCGCTGGCCATGGTGGTGCGCGCCAACCAGGCCTATGGCGAGTTGGGCGGGCACATCGCCAGTTACGCCAGCGTGGCCGATTTGTTCGAGACCGGGTTTCACCATTTCTTTCATGCCCGTACCGAGCAGCACAAAGGCGACTTGGTGTTTTTCCAGCCGCACAGCGCACCGGGTGTGTACGCCCGCGCTTTTCTGGAAGGGCGCCTCTCAGAAGCCGACTTGCTCCATTACCGCCAAGAGATCACCGCACCCGATAGCGGCGCGCGCGGTTTGTCGAGCTACCCACACCCATGGCTGATGCCTGACTTTTGGCAGTTCCCCACCGGATCGATGGGCTTGGGGCCGATCAGCTCGATTTACCACGCGCGTTTCATGCGCTACCTGACGCACCGCCAGCTGCAAGACTGCAGCGCCCGCAAGGTGTGGGGCGTGTTTGGCGACGGCGAGATGGACGAGCCCGAGAGCATGAGCGCGCTGACCTTGGCCGCCCGCGAAAAACTGGACAACCTGGTGTGGGTGGTGAACTGCAATTTGCAGCGATTGGATGGCCCGGTGCGCGGCAACGGCCGCATCATCGACGAGCTGGAAAAGCTGTTTGCCGGCGCGGGCTGGAACGTGATCAAGCTGGTCTGGGGCAGCGACTGGGATGGCTTGCTGGCGCGCGACACCTCGGGTGCTTTGCTGCGCGCTTTTGCCAACACGGTGGACGGGCAGATGCAGACCTTTGCGGCCAAGGACGGGCGCTACAACCGCGACAACTTCTTTGGCCAAAACGAAGAACTGGCGCGGCTGGCGCAGGGCATGACGGACGAACAGATCGACCGGCTCAAGCGCGGTGGCCACGACATCGTGAAAATCCACGCGGCTTATGCCGCAGCGGCGGCGCACCGTGGCCAGCCCACCGTGATCTTGGCGCACACCAAAAAAGGCTTTGGCATGGGCAGCGCGGGCCAAGGCAAGATGACCACGCACAGCCAAAAGAAGTTCGACGAGCAAGACCTGATTGACTACCGCAACCGCTTTGATTTGCCGCTGAGCGACGAACAAGCCAAGGGCTTGGCCTTTTACAAACCCGCCGCCGACAGCGCCGAGATGCGCTACCTGCGCGAGCACCGCGCGCATTTGGGCGGCAGTTTGCCCAAGCGCGAGACCACTTGCGAGCGCCTGCCTGTGCCCGCCATCACCAGCTACGCGCAGTTTGCGCTGCAGGCCGACGGCAAAGAGATGAGCACCACCATGGCCTTTGTGCGCATGCTGGGCGGCTTGCTCAAAGACAGCTCGCTGGGTCCGCGCATCGTGCCCATCGTGGCCGACGAGGCGCGTACCTTCGGCATGGCCAACCTGTTCAAGCAGGTGGGCATTTACAGCAGCGTGGGCCAGCGCTACGCCCCAGAAGACATTGGTTCGGTGCTGAGCTACCGCGAAGCCACCGACGGCCAGATTTTGGAAGAAGGCATCAGCGAAGCGGGCGCGATCGCCAGCTGGACGGCAGCCGCCACCAGCTACAGCGTGCACGGCCTGGCCATGTTGCCCTTCTACATTTATTACTCGATGTTCGGCTTCCAGCGCGTGGGCGACGCCATCTGGGCCGCGGCCGATCAACGCGCCCGGGGCTTTTTGCTCGGCGCCACCTCAGGCCGCACCACCTTGGGCGGCGAGGGCTTGCAGCACCAGGACGGCAGCAGCCATTTGGTGGCGGCCACCATCCCCAACTGCAAGGCCTACGACCCAGCGTTTGCGGGCGAGTTGGCGGTGATTTTGGACGCGGGCATGCGCGAGATGGTCGAGCAGCAAGCCGACGTGTTTTATTACGTCACCTTGATGAACGAGAACTACGCCCAGCCGGATTTGCCTGCGGGTGTGGAGGCCGATGTGCTGCGCGGGGGCTACCGATTTGGCGTGTATGGGCCGAGCGATGCCGCCCAGCGCGTGACCTTGCTCGGCTCCGGCGCGATCCTGACCGAAGTGGTCAAAGCCGCGCAGCAATTGGCCGCGCAAGGTGTGGGCGTGGAAGTGCTCAGCATCACCAGCTGGAGCGAACTGGCCCGCGATGGCATGGCGCAAGAAGCCAGTGGCTCTGTGGGCGCTGGCCATTTGACCCAGTTGCTGAGCGCCACCCAAGGCCCAGTGATCGCCGCGACCGACTATGTACGCGCCGTGCCCGAGAGCGTGCGCGCCCTCGTGCCTGAGGGCCGCCGCTACAGCACGCTCGGCACCGACGGCTTTGGCCGCAGCGACACGCGGGCGGCGCTGCGCCGCTTTTTTGCGGTGGACGCGCAGAGTATTGCGCAGACGGCGTGGCGGGCCTTGGGCGCTTGAGTCGCCAAAGGGTGCGACAACTTCGTCGCCTTTCCCTCCCGAGGCTGATGCGCGTCAAGCAGCCGAAACCCGGTCGCCGGGCAACGTTACCGTAACGGCCAGTCCTGGCTGCGCGTTGCGAACCGCGAAGGTACCGCCATGCGCCTGCGCCACCAGCTTGCACAGGTACAGGCCCAGGCCTACACCGCCCTGGGCGCGAGTGCGCGCGGTGTCGGGGCGGAAGAAGGCTTGGGCCAAGTGGGGAAGCTGGTGCTCGGGAACGCCGGGTCCGTGGTCACGCACTTGGATGCCGATGCCTGAGCCCTCGGCGCGCAGGTGCAGCTCGGGCGGCAGCGGCGCGCCCGCGCTGTGGCGCAGCGCGTTGTCGAGCAGGTTGCGCAGCAGCAGGCGGATGCGGGTTGTGTCCAGCGTCAGAGTGGGCAGCCTGGCATCGGCCATCAGTCGGATGTTCAGCGGTGTGTTCGGGCCGGTGTCAGGCTGCGCGGGATGGCGCGCCAGCACTTCGGCGATCACCTCTTGCGTGAGTGCTACCAGGGCCTGCGGCGTCAGGGGCTCGCGCTGCAGGGCAGCGTGTTTGGCCGAGAGGCGTTCGCTCTCCAGCAGGTCGGTGATCAGGCTGGCCATTTCCTGCAGGTCGCGCAGCAGCGCATCGCGCTGCGGGTTCACCTGCGCCGTTTCGGGCAGCAACTCGGTGTTCAAGCGCGCCCGGGTCAGCGGACTGCGCAGCTCGTGGCTGATGGCGAGCAGCAGTGCTCGCTTGGCCTCCAGCATCTGGTGGATGTCCTGTCCCATGGTGTTGATGGTATGCGCGAGTTCACCCAGTTCATCGGGACCGTGCAGGTGGCGCTCGGAAATGGGCTGGCTAAAGTTACCGGCGCCGAAGCGGCGCGCGCCCTCACCGATGGCGTCCAGCGGCTTGAGCAAGCGGCGCACGTAGAGCCAGGCCAGCAGCGTGAGCAGCAACAGTGCAGTGAGCGCAAAGCCGATCAGGCGCGGGCGGCGCTCGAACACTTCTTCGTTGATGCCGAACTCGATGCTGTGGCCGTCTGCCGTGGTGCGCTTCAGGATGCGCTGCCAGTCCTTGCCGCCCCCCCAATCTTCTTGCTGAAGGCGTCGTTCTTCGGCACGGCCTTTGCGCTGCCAGTCGGGCACGTCCTGGTCGGGGTGCGAGGCCCAATTCACTTGCGGCCCTTCAATGCGTACGGTCAGCGGTAGGCGACTGGCGATGGCCTGTGCATGCGTCACGTTCGGGACCCCGTCCGCCGTAATTTTTTCTGTCAGCCGGTCCACATAGTCGATCAGCAACGGCCGCGCGGCTTCTTGCCAGCCCATGGAGAATGCCTTTTGCGCACCCTTGATCACGACAAAGGTCATGGCAGCGGCTAGCACCAGAAAGACCAGCACCATGCGCAGTTTGATGGAATGCGTCAGTCGGTGTTTGGCCCGTTTCCACGATGAAGGAGGGATTGAGGGGGGCTTGCGCGGTGGGCTTTTCATGGTTGGTCGCTCACAACGGCAGGCGGCGCAGCGCCAGCGAGTAGCCTGCGTTGCGCAAGGTTTTGATGCAGTCCAGCGGCTCCAGCTTTTTGCGCAAGCGGCTCACGACGATGTCCACGGCACGCGTGTAAAGGTCGGCCTCGTGGCCGCGCAGCTGGTTCAGGATGTCGTCGCGGCTAAACACCTTGCCCGGCTCGCGCGCGAGCAGGATCAAGAGCTCGTATTCGGTGCCGGTCAGCTCGATCTCTGCCCCCAGGCGGCTCACGCTGCGGCGTGCGGTGTCGATCTCCAAGCCGTCAAAAAACAGGGAGGAGGCAGCGTTCATGGCCGGGTTGGGGCCATGGTCCTGATGGTGGCCCTTGGGTTTGAGGCGGCGCAACACGGTCTGGATGCAGGCCACCAGCTCGCGCGGCTCAAAGGGCTTGGGCAGGTAGTGGTCGGCACCCAGCTCCAGCCCCACCACGCGGTCCATCACATCGCCACGTGCCGTCAGCATCACGATGGGGATGTCACTTTCCTTTCGGATGTTGCGGCACAGCTCAAAACCATCCATCTCGGGAAGCATCACGTCGAGGATGGCGGCGTCGAACCCCCCGCTGCGCAGCAGCGCCAGGCCTGCGCTCGGTCGGGTGGCATGCACCAGCTGCAGCTCAAAGCGCTGGAAAAAGGTGGCCAGCGGTGGGCCCAGGTTTTCGTCGTCGTCGATCAGTAGGATGCGGTGCATGGCGCATTTTTACATTGCTGCGCCATGTTGCAGGCGGTGGTGACGCACAATCAATCGGCGCAAGCGGTGCTGCAGCTGACCGCTCAGCTGGTCGAACCGATCGGCCGCTGACTGCAGCGCGTTCAGCATTGGCAAGGCTTGCGCAGACTGTTCGCGAGATAGCTTGGCCAACAGTTCGAGTGCGTGCTGACGGTCAAAGTGCGGACCCCAGACCATGGCCAGCAGCTCGGCATGCGGCTCATCGGTCCCCACCAACAGCCATGGGGCGAGAACCCGGCTCTGCTGCACCAGGTGGCGGATAGGCTTCAAGACGGGCGACATACCTTGCGCTTTCATGTTGTGCCCAGATCAGCCCCGGCCCCACCAGTTGCGGCCGCGCCGTTCCATCTTCTCGCGCACCTGCTGTTGCTGCGCCGGGGTCAGGCTGTCGTAAAAGTCACCCAATGCATTGAACATCTTGGGACCATGGTCCTGCACCACTTGGGTTTTCTGGTCCAGCAGAGCCTGGGCCTTGGCGCGATCGAACTTTTCGCCTGCCACCAGTGCCTTCACTTCCGCACGGGGGTCGCTTGACTTGCCCTTGAAAGCCGTGCGAGAGGCGACCATCTCATCGGCCAGCACACCGAGCTTGGCTTTCTGGTCGGCATTGAGTTCGAGCTTGTCGCTGATCTTTTCAATGGCCTTGCCGCGCATCTCGCTGATGCGCTCGTCGCTCCAGCCGCGGGCATGGTCGCCGCGCGATCCGCAAGCGGTGAGGCCGCCCAGTACGACGGTGGCGGCGGTGAGGCCAATGAGACTGCGTTGGATCCAGGATTTCATGGTGTTGCCCCTTTCAGGTAGCTGTTGAACATGACCGTGATGGTGCCGACTGAGGGCTGACACGGGGTGTCGGCGCGGTATCGGTTTATTTCGTTTTGTTTCAGACGCAGGGTCACAGGGCTGTCAAGGAGGGGCTCACAGAGACAACATACCGGCCTGAGCGACACCCACGCGGGTCATTCAAACTTCATCGGGCCGGATCAACAGGTCAAAATCTTGGTTGACGCGTGGCGACGCTAATGGCACCCTTGTTAAAACGACGCCTTGGCCAGGCGATCCACGCGTCAACATCCAGAACGCCAAAGGCAAGGCAAAGCCTTATCAAGTCAGACAAGTGCTTCAAGCGATTGAAAAATTAGGCAACCCATCATGAACATTCAACACTACACCTACCGCGTGACATGGTCGCCAGAAGATGGCGAGCATGTGGGCTTGTGCACCGAGTTTGCTTCTCTGAGCTGGTTGGCAAAAACGCCCGAAGCTGCGCTCAAAGGCATCCAAAAGTTAGTGGGCGAGGTCGTCGCCGACATGCTGTCGAATGGCGAGTCTGTCCCCGTGGCGCTGGCTGACAAAAGCTACAGCGGTGAGTTCCGTGTTCGCATTCCGCCGCTTGTTCATCGCAATCTGGCACTGCTGGCAGCTGAGCAGGGCGTCAGCCTGAACCGCCTGGCCAGCGCAAAGTTGTCGGCCTGAACAAACCAAGAGCTATCCGCCATGAAGTTCAAAAACATTGCAGGGGTCGCACTGGCCGCCATCTTGGGCGCGGGTGCGCTGGGTTGGCAAAGCCTGGACAAGGAAACCCGGGGATTCTTGGCGGCGTTTCCCACCAACACCGATATCCTTTTTTGGAGCACATCGCAGCGCGATGCGGCATTTCGGGCGCTGGACCGATTGCCCTTTTTGGCCAAGCACCGCGTGGTGCCTGCGGGCGGTACGCCGTCTGTTTTGCCCCCCGGCCCGCCGCTGGCGCTGCCCCTGGACATCGACGCCTACATGCAAGGGCAGCGCAGTGCTGCGCTCATGGTGCTGCACAACGGGCAGGTGCGGATGGAACGCTACGGACTCGACTTTGACAACGAGGGCCGCTGGACCAGTTTTTCTGTGGCCAAGTCGTTGACCTCGACACTGGTGGGCATGGCTGTGCGCGATGGCCACATCAAAAGCATGGACGACAAGGTCAGCGATTACATTGCCGAAATGAAGGGCTCGGCGTACGACGACGTCAGCATTCGGCAGTTGCTGACCATGACATCGGGTGTGGCTTGGAACGAAAACTACGACGACCCGAAATCCGACGTGGCCCAGTTCAACAACCACAAGCCCAAAGACGGCGAGGACGCTGTGGTCAGTTACCTGCGCAAGCTGCCGCGCGCCGTGCCCGCCGGGACCCGCTGGCTGTACAGCACGGGCGAGACCAATTTGGTGGGCGTGCTCGTTGCGCGGGCCACGAAAAAAACACTGTCCGATTACTTGTCTGAAAAAATCTGGCGGCCCGCTGGCATGGCGCAGCAGGCCACTTGGATTCTGAGCAAAACCGGGCAAGAGATCAGCGGCTGCTGCCTGCAAGCGGCCACGCAAGACTTCGCCCGTTTCGGGCAGTTCATCTTGAACGGTGCGCAGATCAACGGCCAGCCCACCTTGCCCGAAGGCTGGTTGTCAGAAGCCACCACCTCGCGCACCGGCATCGGCCAGCCTGGGCGGGGCTACGGTTACCAGTGGTGGACCTACGACGACGGCAGTTTTGCCGCCCGTGGCATCTTCGGCCAGGGCATCTTCATTGACCCGGCGCGCCAGCTCGTGATTGCCTCCAACGCCAACTGGGGCAACAACGCCACCGACCCGACGGCCACCGCCGCCCGGGAAGCGTTTTACGTGGCGGTGCAGCAGGCCGTGGATGCCGAAGCGGCTGCGGCTGCGGCCAAGCGCTAGCTGGGGGCCTTCAAACACAAACGCTCAGGCTCGCGCAGCACCAAGCCTGCGTCCACCATGTCGGCCAAGGCGCGGTAGAGCGCTTCGTGGCTCACGCCCAGTTCGGCCGCCAGCGATTTGTAGCCCGCCGTCACCGCGCAGCAGCCGCTGGTGCCTTCGGTTTCCAGCCAGTGCAAAACACGCGCTTGTACGCCCTTGAGGTTCAGGCGTTCGCATTGCAAGCGCAAGCGACGCACCTCTTGGTTGAGCATGCCGATCCAGCGCATGGCAAAGGCCGGGTCGTCGCTGAGCGCTTGCAAAAGCGCAGGCACGGGCACGCGGGTGATGCGTGCATCGACCACCACCACCGCGTCGCAGTGGTAGCGCGGCGACTGCAGGCTGGCCTCGCTGACAAAGCCCTGGTGCGTGCGCTGCAGCACCACGCTGGCGCCGTTGGCCGTGCCGCGCTCGAGCACCACTTGGCCTGTGTGCACCCAAAACAAATGGCGCGGCCGCTGGCCTGTGTCAAACAGACGCTCGCCTTTGCGCAGCTGCAGCGCTTCGCAATCGGCCAAGAGGGCCGGGGTCAACAGGTCAATCAAGCGCTGGTCTGGGGCAGTGGTGTTCATGTGATTCAAATCATATGAGAAAGC
>NZ_JBILQU010000144.1:0-5253 GCF_044373035.1 Limnohabitans sp.
CCTGGGGCATCGCCGAACAAATCAAGGACCGCCTCGTGCAGGCCAAACCCGGCGTGCCGGTGGGCTCGCTGGTGGCGTTGGGCGAAGTGGCGCTGGGCTTTCAACAGCTGAGCGAAATGCTGGGCGTGCAAAGCATCACCATCGTGGGCGGATTGCCCCCGGCAGTGGAGATCATCACCACTTTCTCCGGCTCGGTGGTGACCACCAGCAGCCAAGCGGATGCCGTGCGCACCATGCTGGCATTCTGGGCAACGGCCGTTTGTAACGAGACCAAGGTGCGCCACGGCATGCAGGCGGCTTGAGCGCAGTTTATTGATCCGGCCCTGTGAATTCTTGGACAACAGTCAAGGGATGGGTTTTTGTTGGAGCCCACCCCTGTGGGCGATGGCTTGCCTTGGCGGCGTGGATGCAATCGCCCACGGGGTGGGCTCCCACAAAGACAACATATCAGCATGGTCGACAAAAACATGGGCCATTCAAACATCTAAGGGCCGGATCAATAGACATACCCATATAACAAGCAGTTAGATCGACTCCCCCACAATGCGTGGCATGGGAATCGGCCACTACATCAAGGACATCGGACGCGGCAAAGACGGAGCGCGTGCGCTCGGCCGCGCGCAATCGGCTGACCTGATGGGCATGATCTTGGACCAGCAGGTCAGCGATCTGGAGCTGGGCGCGTTTTGCATCGCCATGCGCATCAAGGGCGAAACGCCCGAAGAGATGGCCGGTTTTCTGGATGCGACGCACCAACGCCTGAACAAAGTTCGCATCGGCTCAGCGCCCGCTGTGGTGCTGCCCAGCTACAACGGCGCTCGCAAGCTGCCAGTGCTCACGCCCTTGCTGGCCCTGCTGCTGGCGCGCGAAGGCGTGGCGGTGGTCATGCACGGCACGGCCACCGAAGACAAGCGGGTGAGCAGCCAAGCGGTACTGGCCGAGTTGGGCATGGCTGCTTCTGGCCCCTCGCCGCAAGTGAATGCCGGCGAAGTGGTGTTTGTGCCCACGGGCGTTTTAAACGCGGGGCTGGAGCGCCTGCTTTCTGTGCGCCGTGTGGTGGGCCTGCGCAACCCCGGGCACAGCTTGGTCAAGCTCATGAACCCTTGCGATGGTCCAGCCCTGGTGGTGAGCAGCTACACCCACCCCGAATATTTGCTGTCCATGTCGGCCACCTTTGCCCTGACCAGCCAGCATGCCCTGCTGCTGCGCGGCACCGAAGGCGAGAGCGTGGCCGATGCGCGGCGCACGCCTGCAATGGATGTATTCAAAGACGGGCACACGCGGCGCGTGCAGACCCCACAAGAAGGCGCCCTGTTGCAAGTGCCCGACCTGCCCAGTCCAGACGCTGCGGCCACGGCGGCTTACATCCAGCGCGTTTTACGCGGCGAATTGCCCGTGCCGCAGGCGTTAGCGCTGCAAGTCCAACACATCCTGCAAGAGGTCAAGCCATGAACACTCCCACCTCAGGCCGCTGCACCTTGGTCGGCGCAGGCCCGGGTGACCCTGAACTGCTGACCCTCAAAGCCGTCAAAGCGATTGCCAGTGCCAGCTTGTTGTTGGTCGACGACCTGGTCAACGACGACGTGCTCGAACACGCCTCGCCCAACGCCCGCATCGTGCATGTGGGCAAGCGCGGTGGCTGCAAGAGCACGCCGCAGGCCTTCATCGACAAACTGATGATCACCGCCGTGCAAGAAGGCGAGCAGGTGGTGCGCCTCAAAGGCGGCGACCCATTCATCTTTGGCCGGGGCGGTGAAGAAGTCGAGCATCTGCGCGCAGCAGGCATCGACGTCGAGGTGGTCAACGGCATCACCTCAGGCTTGGCGGGCATGAGCAGCTTGGGTGCGCCGCTCACCCACCGAGAGCATGCGCACGGCGTGGTATTTGTAACGGGCCATGCCAAACCCGGCGACGGTGGGACCGATTGGCCTCAGCTGGCGGCCACCGCCCGGCAGGCCAAATTGACGCTGGTCATCTACATGGGTGTGAGCAGCCTGGAGCACATCAGGGGTGGTTTGTTGCAAGGCCTGCCCGCACACACGCCTGTGGCCATCGTGCAGCACGCCAGCTTGCCCCAGCAGCGTGAAGCCCTGACGACACTCGGCGATGTGGTGGGCACCATAGCGCGCGAAGGCCTGCAAAGCCCGAGCATCATCGTGGTGGGCGATGTGGTGCAAGGCGCGCGGACTTGGGGTGCGCAAGCACAAACCGCTCAAAAAGCCGCCTAAGCTCAGCCCCAGCTGCGCGTGAGCAGCTCATCGAGGGCATCGGCGATCACCTGCCCCTGATCTGCCAAATTGCCCACGCACGGGCCCAACTGATCGCAGGCCACCGACACCATGTCCAGCGGGTGCAACACCAAGGTCTGCCCCTTGATTTTGAACACCGGGTTCATGCGCGTTCCTGCCACTTTGGCCCCAGCTGGCAAGGCCGAGCGCAGCACCAGCGGGACCACAACCCGGCGACGGTAGCCGTCAAACAGCGAAGACTGCACCATCACCACCATGGGCACGGTGGCACGCATGGGTCCAGGGTTCAGAAGAACGTCGTATTGCGCCATCGGTCACGGTTCAGAGTGTGGAGTGCCCATCGGCGTAAGAGCCCGCCGCATCGTGCAGCGCGTTCCAGTCGGTCACGGCCCGCTGGGCTTGCGCCCTGTGCTGCTGGCGAGACTGCCGCTCAGACACCACATACGCCTGCAGCATTTCTTCCACCTTAGCGGAGAGGTTGCCGCAATAAGCGCGGGACTCCTGCACCAGCGCTTCGCTGAGCGAGAGGTTGACTGGTTTTTTAGCGGTGGATTCAAAAGTTGACATGGCGTACGCCCTCATTGCAGAAGATTCTATGCGCATTGCATGCGCATGAGCAACACTTTACCAAGCTACACTCTTTCGCATGAACCAATGGGATGCAGTGATCGTGGGTGCTGGGGCTGCCGGCTTGTTTTGCGCAGGCGTGGCAGGCCAGCGTGGCTTGAGGGTGCTGGTGCTGGACCACAGCGACAAGATCGCCGAAAAGATCCGCATCTCGGGCGGCGGGCGTTGCAATTTCACCAACCGCTTGCTCGACGCATCCGCCCCACAAAAGCACTTCACTGGCCAAAACCCGCAATTTTGCCGCTCGGCCCTGTCGCGCTACACCCCACAAGACTTTATTGATTTGGTGCAAAAGCACGGCATCGCTTTCCATGAAAAGCACAAGGGCCAGCTGTTTTGCGACCACTCGGCCGAAGACATCATCCGCATGCTGCTGGCCGAATGCGCAGCGGGTGGCGTGACCCTGAAAATGGGTTGCAGCGTGCAAGCTGTTCGTCACTTGGCCGATGGCGGCTACGAATTGGACACCACACTAGGCCCAGTCCAAACAAAGTCTTTGGTGGTGGCCACAGGTGGCTTGTCCATCCCCAAAATCGGGGCCACGGGCTGGGGCTACGATGTGGCCACCCAGTTTGGCCTGCGTCTGGTCGAGCGCCGCCCCGGTTTGGTGCCTTTGACCTTTGACGGGGCGGCCTGGGCACCCTATGCCCAGCTGGCGGGTCTGGCCTTGCCCGTGGGCATCAGCACTGGTGAAAAAAAAACCCGCATGCACTTCGACGAAGACCTGCTGTTCACCCACCGGGGTTTGTCAGGCCCAGGGGTGCTGCAAATTTCGAGCTATTGGCTGCCAGGCATGCCCATTCGACTGAATCTGGCCCCCGAGGTCAACCTGCCAGTCCGCCTGCAAGACGCCAAGTCACGGTCCAAGAAACTGTTGGGCAACGAATTGGCCACCCTGGTGCCCAGTCGCCTGGCCGAGGCCTGGGTCAGCCAGGTCCCGGCCTTGCAACGCACATCCGCCGAGGTGCCAGACAAAGCCCTGAACCAGTTGGCCGAGGCGCTGTCGAACTGGACGCTCACGCCCACCGGCAGCGAAGGCTACAAAAAAGCCGAAGTCACCCTGGGCGGCGTGGACACGCGAGACCTGTCTTCGCAAACCATGGAATCCAAGCAATCGGGCCTGTACTTCATTGGCGAAGTGGTGGATGTGACGGGCTGGCTGGGCGGTTACAACTTCCAATGGGCCTGGGCCAGCGGCCATGCGTGCGCTACAGCACTGGCCAACCAACGAGGCCCTTAACCTCGCACCAGCGGGGGCTGAACAACTGAATTTCATGGCTATAATCTCAGGCTTTACTGGCAACCCCCCGTCTGCCAAATACCAGTTCATGATGGGGATCCGCCGAAACTGGGTTTCAAGGGCCCGATCTCCCTTGCTACCGCAGTCGGCACATTTTTGGAAACTTTGATTCAATGACCACCATCCGCGTGAAAGAAAACGAGCCGTTTGACGTTGCCCTGCGTCGCTTCAAGCGCACCATCGAAAAACTCGGCCTGCTGACCGACCTGCGTGCCCGCGAGTTCTACGAAAAGCCCACCACTGAGCGCAAGCGCAAAAAGTCGGCTGCCGTCAAGCGTCATTACAAGCGCGTGCGCAGCATGCAGCTGCCCAAGAAGATGTATTGATCTTCTGATTTGTACGACCGTCAAGGTCTGCAAACAAGCCCGCTGGAGGACGCTCAGGCGGGCTTTGTTGTTTCTTGATTTCCTTTTTTGTTGAAACCCCGTTGCAGGAGCCTCTCATGAGCCTGAAAGAACAAATCACCGAAGACATGAAAACCGCCATGCGCGCCAAAGACGCTGAGCGCCTGGGCACCATCCGCTTGCTGCTGTCGGCCTTGAAGCAAAAAGAAGTGGACGAGCGGATCGAACTGGACGATGTCGCCGTGGTGGCCATCGTGGACAAACTCATCAAGCAGCGCAAAGACTCGATCGCCGCGTTTGAGCAAGCCGCCCGTCAAGACCTGGCCGACAAGGAAAAGGCCGAAATGGCTGTCTTGGTAGGCTACCTGCCAGCCCGCTTGTCGGCCGAAGAAGTCACTGCGGCCGTGCAGGCCATCGTGGCCGAGCTCGGTGCCAAGGGGCCGGGCGACATGGGCAAAGTGATGGGTGCGGTCAAAGCCCAATTGGCTGGCAAGGCCGACATGGGTCAGGTGTCTGCTGCTGTGAAGGCGGCTCTGGCGGGCTGATCGCGGTCGCAGACCGCTCCTACAAAGCTTGGAGTCAGGGCTTCAGGCTTGCAAGATCAAAGCCGCCCCGGCCACCGCCATCACCGCCCCAGCCCAAGCCCCCCAAGCGGGGTGGCGGCGGTAAATCACCCACAGCAGCGGCAGCAATAAGATCGGGGTGAGCGACGAGAAAATTCCCACCAAATTGG
>NZ_JBILQU010000145.1:0-5153 GCF_044373035.1 Limnohabitans sp.
GTTCACTGCCGCATAGGCAGCTCAAAAATTAAAACCCTCGAGCAACGATCTGCTGTCACCTAAATGAACCCCCACCCTCTGGTCTTCAGTGCAAAATGATCTCTTTGATTTCAGGCAGAGCACACCATGCAACCATTCCACTTGGCTTTTCCCGTCACCTCTTTGGCCAAGGCCAGAGCGTTTTATGGTGAACTTTTGGGTTGTTCAGAAGGCCGCTCCAGTGAGCACTGGATTGACTTCAATTTTTACGGCCACCAAATCGTGGCGCACCTGAGCCCTTCAGAGGCGGGTCACCACAACACCAGTGCGGTGGATGGCGACAACGTGCCGGTGCGTCACTTTGGTCTGGTGATGGAGATGGGCCAGTGGGAGGCCATGGCCGACAGGCTCAAAAAAGCGGGCACTTCTTTTGTCATCGAGCCGCACATTCGGTTCAAGGGTCAAGTGGGCGAGCAGGCCACCATGTTCTTTTTGGACCCTTGCGGCAATGCGGTGGAGTTCAAGGCGTTTGCCAACCCCGAGAGCCTTTTCGCCAAGTAAAGCTCAGCGCCTTTTTCAGGGTTTCAACGACTGCATCACTCGGGCGATGCAGTCGTTTGTTTTGGCGGCATCAATCCAGCGCATGATGCACACCAATTCCAGCGTGGGGTCGACCCAGGTGATGGACGAACCCGCGCCAATGGCAAACCAGGATGTGCGGGGCGCATCTTTGAACAGCACACCATCTTTGTTGAGCCAAATCAGGTAGCCGTAATAGGGTGCAATGTCGCAGGGCTGCTGCATCATGTTCAGCCATTGCTTGGACAAAATTTGTTGGCCCTTGAACTGGCCTTGCCCCATGAGCATCAGGCCAATCAGGGCCTGGTCCATGGCCGAGATGGACACGCCGCCACCCCAGTGGCTGCCGCCCGGCACCGACATCATGCGTTGGCCGTTGACCTCGGTCCAGCCTTGCTCGTAGCCCACCCATTGAAACGCGTCCGAACACCCCAGGGGTTGCCGGAAAAATTCTTCAAACACTTCAGGCAGCGGGCGCTTGAACAGGTGCAACAAGGCCAAAGACAGTTGGTTGATGCGAACGTCGTTGTACTCAAACCGGGAGCCCGGCTCGCCCAGCGGCCGGGCATCGCCTTTGGTGCCGTCGGCTTGCCCGGTTTGGTAAGGCAGCCAGCGGTAACGGTCGACCTGTTCAGGAATGCCCAGGCAGGTGCCTTCCCATTCGCTGGTTTGTTGCAGCAAATGGTGCCAGGTGATGCGCGAGAGCCGATTGCCCTCAAAACCAATGCCGGGGCATTGCTCAACCACGGGGGTTTGGACGTCTTTCAATAGCCCTTGGTCAAACGCCAGACCGGCCAGCAAGGCCAGGTAGGTTTTGGCCACACTGAAAGTCAGGTCGGCCTTGTGGGGCTCGCCCCATTGGGCCAACAACTGGTGTTGGTGGAACAAAACACCCGACACAGGCCCACGCCCATGGACCGGGCCATACAAGCGGTTGTAGGGCGGAGGGTCCACATCGTGGATGCCCCATGGCGGTGAGGTGTCGCGCGACCAAGGGGTTTCGCACGATTGGATGAATTCAAGGGTTGATTCAAGGGAGTCGGTCATGCGAAGGCTCTTGTCGGTTAAGGGGGGGTGGGGGCTTTTAAGCGAGGGCTGCTTTGGCCGCTTGCTGCGCTTTGTAGACCAGTTTGCGCGCCATGCTCCAGCGGTGCACTTCGCTCGGGCCGTCGTAAATCCGAAAGGCGCGCATGTCCATGAAAATGCGCATCACGGGGGTGTCGGCTGTGACGCCCTGGCCACCCAGAATTTGTACGCAACGGTCCACCACCCGCCATTCGGCTTCTGAGCAGGCCACTTTGGCGCGGCTCGATTCAAAGCCGCCTTTTTGGCCTTGGTCGAGCAGCCAGGCGGTGTGCCAGATGTGCAGGCGGGCGGTGTGCAGGTCGATGTCGTTGTCGGCCAGCATGAAGCCCACGCCTTCGTGCTCGGCCAGCGGTTTGCCAAAGGCGTGGCGGCGGCTGGCGTAATCCAGGGCGATGTCGTGTGCACGGCGGGCCTGCCCCAGCCAGCGCATGCAGTGCGTCAGGCGGGCCGGTGCCAGCCGAATCTGTGCGTAACGAAAGCCCTGACCCACTTCGCCCAGCACATCGCTGGCAGGCACGCGCAGGTTGTCAAAGCGCAGCACGCCGTGGCCGCCGGTGAAGCAGTTGTCCAGGGTGTCCATGCTGCGTTCGTGGTGGATGCCGGGTTGGTCCATGTCGGCCAAAAACATGGTGGCCGTGCCGTCTTCCATGCGCGCCATGACGATGACGTAATCCGCGCCGTCGGCCCCGGTGATGAACCATTTGCGGCCATTGATCACATAGTCGTCGCCGTCGCGCACCGCGGTGGTTTTGAGCATGGACGGGTCAGCGCCCGCGCCCGGGTCGGGCTCGGTCATGGCAAAGCACGAGCGCGTGAGGCCTGCCGCCTGCGGACGCAGCCAGCGTTCTTTTTGCGCGGGGGTGGCCACTTCTTCCATCAGGTGGATGTTGCCTTCGTCGGGGGCGTGGATGTTGAGTGCAGTGGGGCCCAGATTGGAGTAACCGGCTTCTTCGAACACCACCGCTTTGGCGATGTGGCCCAGGCCCAGGCCGCCCATTTCTTTGGAAGCGTGGGGGGTGAGCAAGCCGGCTGCGCGAGCGCGCGCCACCAGTTCGCGGCGCAGGTCTTCGGATGGGCCGTGCGGGCCGTGGCGCGGGTCGCCCTCAAGGGGAATGACTTGCTCGGCAATGAACTGCCGCGTGCGCTCGCGCAGGGCTGCAATGTCGGGTGGGATGTCGAAGTTCATGGTCGAGTTATCTCAAATCGTTGAACAGGGTTTCTTGTTGTGATTGGAAAGGCTGCAGCGGCCTCGCCCTGTCCGGCCTGTGACTGGGTGTCGCCTGGGCGTCTTCTCTTGTGCTTGGAAGCAGCCTGTCGTCTGTGTGGCATGCCCACGAGCAGGTGAGTGCTAGTCTGTTCAAAATGGCTGTGAGGCCATGCCATGCCATGCCCCTGCCCAAAAAAGGAAAAACCATGAAGCTCTACACCGCCCACCGCGCGCCCAGCCCCCGTCGGGTGCTGATGTTTTTGGTCGAGAAAAACATCACCGGCATCGAAATGGTCAACATGGACCTGAACGGCGGCGCGCACCGCACGCCCGAATACCTGGCCAAAAGCCCGCTGGCCAAGGTGCCTGCGCTGGAGCTGGACGACGGCCGTGTGATCACCGAGACACGGGCGATCTGCACTTTGCTGGAGGGCCGCTTTCCCGAGCCCAACCTGATGGGCGTGGACGGCGACGAGTGCGGCTTCATCGAGATGGCCGACCGGCAGGTGGAGCTGTATTTGTTGGGTGGCATTGCCAACGCGATCCGCCACAGCCACCCCGGGCTGGCGGCTTTAGAGAAACCGCAGTTCCCCGAGTTTGGCCGCTCTCAGGCCGAGAAGGTTCGGGATGTGGCGCGGGGCTTTGACCAGCGCTTGCAAAGCCAGCCCTTCATCGCGGGTGAGCGCTTCACGATTGCCGACATCACCGCGTTTTGTGCGCTGGAGTTTGCGCGTGGCCTGATGAAGTTCGTGCCCGGCGACGAGGGCATGCTTGCTTTGCAGGCTTGGCGCGACCGCATGAACGATCGGCCCAGCGCCAAAGTCTGATCGGCTGAAAATGTTCAGCTGAACACGCCGCCGTAGTCCTTGCGCAGGTCGTTTTTCTGCACCTTGCCGGTGCCGCCCACGGGCAGCGATTCGAGGAAGACCACATCGTCGGGCACCCACCACTTGGCGACTTTGGTGGCCAAAAAGTCGAGGATCTCTTGCTTCTCAACCGTTTGACCCGGCTTGCGCACGATGAACAGCAGCGGGCGCTCGTCCCACTTGGGGTGCTTGACGCCAATGACGGCGGCCATGGCCACAGCCGGGTGGCCGATGGCGGCGTTTTCCAGGTCAATCGAGCTGATCCATTCGCCACCGGTCTTGATCACGTCCTTGGTGCGGTCGCGAATTTGCATGGTGCCGTGCGCGTCGATGGTGGCGATGTCACCGGTGGGGAACCAGCCGTCGACCAACGCGGTTTTCTCGGCTTTGAAGTAACGCTCCACGATCCATTGGCCGCGCACCATCAGCTCGCCTTGTGAAGTACCGTCGCGGGGCAGGGTTGCACCGTTTTCATCGACGAGCTTGATCTCGATGCCCGAGACGGTTTTGCCCTGCTTGGCCACGATGGCGTGTTGCTCGGCAGCCGGACGCAGGCGGTCAGCGCGGCTCAGGATGCTCATGGTGGCGACAGCCGTGGTCTCGGTCATGCCCCAGCCGTGGCGCACTTCCACGCCGTAGTTGTCCATGAACTTGGCGATCAGCGCCATGGGCATGGCCGAGCCGCCCACGCAGGTGCGCTTCATGTGGGCAAAGCGCAGGTTGTTTTGTTCGACGTGCTGGATCAAACCCATCCAGATGGTGGGCACGCCTGCGCTGACGGTGACTTGCTCGCTGTCCATCAACTCGTAAAGGCTGGCGCCGTCGAGCTTGGGGCCAGGCAAAACCAGTTTGGTGCCCGCCACCAATGCGGCATAGGGGAGGCACCAGGCGTTGATGTGGAACATGGGCACCACCGGCAGAACAGTTTCTTGTGTGGACAGGCCCATCGCATCGGGCATGCAAACGGTGGAGGCGTTCATGACGATGGCGCGGTGTGAATACAGCACGCCCTTGGGGTTGCCGGTGGTGCCCGAGGTGTAGCACAAGGCTGCGCCGGTGTTTTCGTCCAGCACGGGCCAGTCGAAGCTGTCACGGTGACCGGCAATCAGGTCTTCGTAGTTCTGTACATTTACGCCTTCGATCACCGGGGTGTTGGCCGCATCGGCCAGGCAGACCCAGGCGCGCACTTTGGGGCAATGCGCGGCAATGCCTTTGACCAAGGGCGCAAAGGTGGCGTCAAACAGCATCACCTCGTCTTCGGCGTGGTTGATCACATAGATCAGTTGCTGGGGGTGCAGGCGCGGGTTGCAGGTGTGCATGACCATGCCGCTGCCCGAGACGGCGTAATAGGCCTCCAGGTGGCGGTGGTTGTTCCAGGCGATCGAGCCGACTGCGCTGCCGGCTTTGAGGCCCATCTGCGCCAAGGCGTTGGCCAG
>NZ_JBILQU010000045.1:0-22094 GCF_044373035.1 Limnohabitans sp.
CAGCTCGCTCGAATCCAGCCCCACGCCGATGAAGTGTTCGCGCCAGGGCATGGCTTCTTCGAGTGTGGCCAAAGCGTCGTCTTCAGGCAGGTGGCGCAAGAAACACAAGATCAAATCGGCGCTGATGTTCAGTCGTGTGCGCGCATCGCGGCAGGCGCGGCTCAGGCCTTCGATGACCGCGCCCATGGCCACGCCGCGTGCGGTGTGGGTTTGCGGGTCAAAGAACAACTCAGCACGCACCACATGGTCGGCGGCGGCTTTTTCAAAATAGGCCCAGGCCATGTCGTAAAAATCTTGCTCGTGCAGCAGCACGCTGGCCCCGGCGTAATACAGGTCCAGAAAACTTTGCAGGTTGGTAAAGGCATAAGCGCTGCGCAAGGCGGCCACATCGGCAAAGGGAAGCTGCACACCATTGCGCTTGGCCAGCGCAAAAATCAGCTCGGGTTCGAGCGAGCCTTCGATGTGGATGTGCAGCTCGGCCTTGGGCATGACCCGCAACAACTCGGGCAGACGCTCTGGGGGGATGGCGTGGACTTTGAACATGGTCAATCCTTAAAAAATTGGGCTCGAACAATGGCTTCGTCGAGCCGATCAAAGCGCGTGTTGTGCAGGTGCGTCAAAGGCCCATGGCCCGGCATGACTTGGCCTGCAGGGCCATAGCCCACCGCCTTGAACTTCCATTGGCCATTGACCCACTTGAAGTTGCCCACATGCAGGCCCGATGGGTCGTGCAAGGCGCAGACACCCTCGGTCTGTGGCGTTAAAAGGCTGGGGGGCATATGCGGCTTTCGGGTGACAGGGTGTGCTCAGACCAGCTTTTCAACACCACGCGCAAAGCTCACCGTTTTGTGACTGAACGCCTCGTGCTGCTCTTCGACTTTGCCCAGTTCGTACAGGTAGTTGACCATCATGCCGCCCGATTGTTGCAGGCCTTTTTTGGAGAGGTCGGCCGCCCAGTTGATCTGGTGCAAGGTGGCCCCATTGCTGAGATGAAACTTGCCCACTGCATCACCCCGATCCAGAGGAGTTTTGTGCATCAGGTACAAGGCGCACAGGCGCAACAGCGCGGCTTTTTCGGTGTCTTCGCAGCGATCCGGGTGCCAACCCGTCTTGAGGCGCTCGGCCCACACCATGCCCCCGACCGACAGGCTTTTTTGCGCCTCTTGCCATTTGCGCAACTGCACAGAGCTGAGCTTGTCCTCGGGCAAGGGCGCACCCGCGTCCAACCACTGGGTAAAGCCCGGGATGGGCGACAGGGTGCAAAAGGTTTTGAGAGAAGGCATTTCTTCAATCAGTTTTTGCGCCACCCGCTTGATCAGAAAATTGCCCAACGACACGCCCTTGAGGCCTGGCTGGCAATTGCTGATGGAATAAAAAATCGCCGACTTGAAGCTTTTGGCATCGCCCACCGGGGCCAGTTTGTTGATCAGACCACCAATGTCCTTGGCAATACCCGGCACCAAGGCCACCTCGACAAAAATCAGCGGCTCGCCAGGCAACTGCGGGTGAAAAAATGCAAAACAACGCCGGTCAGGCTGCAAGCGACGGCGCAAGTCATCCCAGCCGTCGATGGCATGCACCGATTCGTGCGCGATGATTTTTTCGAGCAGCTGGGCAGGCGAGTTCCAAGTGATTTGGTGCAACTCCAAAAAGCCCGGGTTGAACCAGGAGCTGAGCAAATGGTGCATGTCCGCGTCAGTGGCCCGAAAAGCCGGATGGTCCTTGAGATAGGACAGCAGCGTCTGGCGCATTTTCAAAATCGTGGCCGTGCCAGCAGGCGCCCGGTTCACCCGCCGCAGCAACTCCTGCCGGGGCGGCTCCACGGTCTGAAACAAATGGATCAAGCTGGCCTCGTTGCGCTCGTTGTTGTAGCGGTTGGCCGCATCCACCACCAGGGCCGGGTCGGGGTTGAACTGGCTGGACAAAAAATGGAAGAAGTCGATCTGGCTGCGCTTGTCCAGATGCTCGTAATGGTCGATCAGTTTGATGGCCATGCTTTGCGCATTGGCCTCACCCCGGGCACTGAGGAGTTTTTTGGCACTCAGCTTGGCGGCATCAAGTTTCTTGTTTTGAATGAAGCGTTCCAGCATGACGGCCCTTCAAGGTGCGGTGAATGAAATCGGTGGGCATGGCCCTTTCAACGCCAGCTTACACGCTGGCCAGATGCCTGACATCAAGCCTTTTGAAAGTCACCCCGTTCCATCCACCACGACACCGCAAACCCGACCACCAAACCCCAGAAGGCCGCGCCGATGTTGAACAGGCCGATATCGGCCACCGTGACCAGCAGGCTGACCAAAGCGCCCAGTGAGAACTTGCCCGCACCAAACGAGGCCACAAACGCGCCTTGCAGCACCCGCAACATGGCCAGACCACCCAGCACCATGATGAATTCTTTGGGTGCGGCCAGCATCAAGCCGGTGAAGGTGGGCGCCATCAGGCCGAACAGCAATGCCAAGACACCAAACAACAACGCGCCGATGTAGTGGCGATGCTTGTCGCCCGACGAGGTGAGCAAGCCATTGGTCGGCCCAGTCAGGCAGGTGCTGACCGCGCCAAACACCGCGCTCACCGCCGCGCCCACACCGCAGGCCACGGCGATCGCGTTCACGGGTGGCTCGTGCCCCGCGTTTTTGAGCACCGCCACACCCTGCCCGTTTTGCACCACCAGCACCGTGATGGCCAGCGGCACCACCAACTCCAACATGGCAGCAAACGACCAGACTGGCGCTTGAATGACCGGCTGCGCCAAACTCAACTGCCCCACGGCCGAGGCGTCCAGCCTGCCCGACAGCGCCACGGCCAAAGCCCCCACCAACAAAGCCCCAATAACGGGCGGCAGGCGCTTGCCCCAATCGGCTTTGGCCGAGAGCAACAAAAACACGGCCACCATCGGGGCCGCAATGGCCACATCGCTTTGCAGCGCCCGCACGATATCGAGGCCAAAGCGCAAAAACACCCCGGCCACCATGCCCATGACGATGGGCATGGGCAAAGCCGCCATCAAGCGTTTGGCCCAACCACTCAAGCCCAACACCAGCACCAAAGCACTGGTCACATAAAAGGCACCGATCACCTCGGGAAAGGTCAGGTGCTGCAAGGCCGGGCCGACCAGCACAGAGCCCGGAATCGTCCAGCCAAACGCCAGCGGCGTGGTATAGCGCCAACTCATGAACAAGGTGACCAGGCCGTTGACAAAGAACACCCCGAACACCCAGGACGCCAGCTCTTGGGGCGACAAGCCACCCCGGGTGCCCACCGCCAAGATCACCGCCACTGGGCCGGTGGCCGCAAAAATGAAGCCGATCAGCGCATTGGCCGCATATGTGCTGCCAATGTCAGTCAGGATTTGCCGCCAGGAACGTTGGGGCAACAGGGGTTTTTCAAGTTGATTCAGCAAAGACCATTTCCTTCAAAATAAGCCGCAATGGACTCAAGTCAGTTGACGCACCACGGCTTGCAATTGCGGCGCAATGTGCTGACGCAACCAGTTTTCATCGAGTTCACGCCCCTGAAAAGAGCAGTTGATGGCGGCCAATTCCCCACGGTTGATGCGCCCCAAAGGCACAGCCACAGCTTGCACATCGGCAAACACCTCGCCCACCGACACACAGCAACCATAACGGGGATATTGCTGCAAATTTTCCATGAGTTTGCCACCGTAACGCTGCCAGTCCTGTGGGCTCTTGACCTGGATCTGGTTGAGCAAGGCCTCGCGCTCAGGCGGGCGGCAAGACATCAAGTAAGCACGGCCAATGGCCGTGCCTGCCATGGAGTGGCTGGTGCCCACCTCCAGCGGATAAATCCGTTTATTGAACGAGCGCACCGCCTCGATGTAAACAATCGTCAAACGGTCCCGAATGCCCATGGAAATGGACCCACCCGTCGCTTCGGCCAACTCCAACATCAAGGGCCGCGCTTGTCGGCGCAGGGTGAACTGCGACAACAAGGGATAGCCCAGAGAAATCACGGCCGATCCCAATTGGTATTTGCCGTAATGTTCGGTTTGTGAAAGGTAGCCCATGCACATGAGGGTGTAGGTCAAGCGGGAGACCGTGGCGGCTGGCAAACCCAGTTTTTGCACCAAATCCTTGTTACCCAAAACCGGCTGCTCAGGCGAAAAACACCGCAGCAACTCCATGCCTCTGGCCAAGGTCGTGGCAAATTGTTTGTCACCGGCGTACTCCTGCAAGCTCGCGGGAACGCGGTGGATGGCGGTTTCAGAATTCAACATAGCAGAATAATATTCAATATATCGAAATTTGACAAGGATCAAAAACAGCAACTCACTAGACTTGAGCGTTGAAAAAGGCCCTCCCCTCGACGGGGCTCACAGGAGACAAAGCGTGCAATTGAATGATTTGCCGGTGCACGACATTCCGGCACTCGATGGCAACAACGGCCCCATCCACCAGGAGGACGTGTTCACCGACCTGCAGGTCATTGGCAAGGTGCCCACGGACCTCAATGGCTTGTATGTGCGCAATGGCCCCAACGCTTACTACCCGCCCGACTGGCGGTACCACGCCTATGACGGCGATGGCATGTTGCATGCCGTGCGCTTCGAAAATGGCCAGGTGACCTACCGAAACCGCTGGGTTCAAACTGCGGCCCTGCAGGAAGAGCAAGCTGCCGGGCATGCGTTGTGGAGGGGCCTGAAAGAACCCTGGCGCAAAGACCGTCCCGACGAACCTCAAAAAAACACCGCCAACACCGATGTGAAATACCACGCGGGTCGGCTGATCAGCATGTGGTACCGCTCGGGCATGCCCTATGCCGTCGATCCTGACACGCTTGAAACCCTGGGCAAAGCCGACTTTGATGGCGCGGTCAGCCGCATCTCTGCGCATTCCAGGCCCGATGAGCACACCGGAGAGTTGCTGTTTTTTGACTACAGCCTTCAAGCGCCCTTCATGCAATACGGTGTGATCGGACCTGACCGGCAGCTCAAGCACAAGATCGATGTCGACCTGCCGGGTCCGAGCTTGCCGCATGACATGGCGATCACCGAGCACTACACCATCTTGCATGACTTTCCGCTTCGCCCCGACCCCGAGGCCCTGCAGGCGGGTCGATACAAAGTGCGCTTTGATGCCACCCAACCCTCGCGCTTTGGCGTGCTGCCGCGCTTTGGCCAAGCCCATGAAATTCGGTGGTTTCTGGCCAAGCCAACCTACATGCTGCATGTGGTCAATGCATGGGAAGAAGGCGATGAAGTGGTCATGGTCGGCACACCCTATCGACTGCATGAAGATGAGAATGGTCAGCCCGATGGACGTCGACTGGAAAAAACCATCCATCTGCGCCAGCGCGATTTCATGCTGTACGAATGGCGCTTCAACCTGGTCACGGGCAAAACACATGAGCGTGTGATCGATGACGTGCTCAACACCGAGTTTCCGGTCATCAACAGCCTCTACCAAGGGCGCAAGAACCGGTACTCCTACAACATCATCTTCCCTCTTGGCGGCAAAGAGGAGCCGCGCTTTCCGGGTCTGGTCAAGTACGACTTGAGCACAGGGGGCTATTTGGCCTACAGCGCGGGGCCCAAGTACTTCTACAACGAACCCGGCTTTGCGCCGCGTGACAACGCGCAATCCGAAGACGACGGATATTTGGTGGTCCCAGTCTGGAACCCGGACGAGCAACGCTCTGAAATCCAGGTTTTCGATTGCAAAGGCGCACGCATCGCCGAAGGCCCCGTGGCCCGCATCCTCTTGCCTCGGCGCATGCCCCATGGTTTTCACGCCACATTTGTCAGTCAAAGCACACTGAACCGCTGGAAATAAACATGATTTTGGTGTCACCCGAAAAAATCAAAACCTATGTCGAACAGGGTTGGTGGACCGAAGAAACCATGGGCGAGCTGTTCATCAAGACGACCGAACTGCAAGCCCAGGATATGGCGGTCGTTGACCCCCCGAACCGTCGCAGCATCAGCGGCGACGATCCCCAAAGCTGGACATGGGCGCAGTTGCTGACGCAAGTCGGGCGCTTTTGCGCCTTGTTTCACTTGCAAGGGCTGCGCAAGGACGACGTCATCGTCATGCAACTGCCCAACTGCGTGGAAATGCATGCCATTTACTTGGCGTGCGCCATCAATGGCATCGTGGTCTCACCCGTGCCTGTGCAGTACCGCACCCATGAACTGACCCATGTTTTCGCCATCACGCAAGCCAAGCTGGCCATCACCACCCGGCACATTGGCAACTACCCGTCGGCCCAGCAATGGGCCATGCACGCCCCACTCTTTGAAGGCCTGCAGCACATCTGGTCGCTGGGTCAGGACCTGCCAGATGGCGTGACGAGCCTGTCCCAGTTGCTGGCCGATGCGCCGACCTGGAGCGCCCAGCAATTGCGCCAGCACAGCCATGACATGGGCGTCACCGCCCACGATGTGCTCACGATCTGCTGGACCTCCGGTACAGAAGCGCGCGCCAAGGGTGTGCCCAGGAATCACAACGAATGGTTGATCGCTGGACAATCGGTCAGCCAAGCTGGGCAATTGCAACGGGGTGCCCAATTGCTGATTCCGTTCCCCTTCGTCAACATGGCAGGGGTGTCTTCCAGTCTGGCCGCTTGGCTGGTCGTGGGTGGCACCTTGCACCACCATCACCCCTTTGACATGGAAGTGTTTGTGGCGCAATTGCGCGCCCATCCCATGGACTACAGCGTGACAGCGCCTGCCGTGCTGAACATGCTGCTCAAGCAACCCGAAAAAATGCAAGGCGCGGACTTGAGCCGACTCAAAAGCGTGGGCTCGGGTGGTGGTCCTCTGTCCGAATGGATGATGGAAGAAATGAAGACCCAGTTCGACATCGAAGTGGTCAATTATTTCGGCTCCAATGAAGGCGCAGCCTTGAGTTCATGCCCTCTGGACATGCCAGAACGCAGTCAACGCGCCCTGTATTTCCCCCGCATGGGCGTGCCTGGCTTCAATTGGAAAATGTCTGTGGCCCAAAAAATTCAGACACGGCTGGTCGACATCGACACAGGCGAGGACATCCTGAGCAAAGGGCGCGTTGGCGAATTGCGCTTCAAAGGCCCCACCATCTTCAGCGGCTATTACAAAGCCCCCGAACTCACCGCGCGGGCCTTTGACGAACAAGGCTATTACTGCACCGGCGATCTGTTTGAAATTGAGGGCGATGAACTGCAGTTCTACCGCTTTTGCGGACGACAAAAAGACATCGTGATCCGAGGCGGCATGAACATCTCTTCGGAAGAAATCGAAGGCCTGCTCATGAGCCACCCCAAAGTGCGCGACAGTGCGGTCATCGGCTTGCCCGATCCGGTCATGGGCGAGCGGGTTTGTGCGGTGGTGGTGGCACAGCCGGATCAGGACATCTGCTTGCAGGATTTGGTCGATTACCTGAAAAATGTCAAAGAAGTGGCCTCCTTCAAATGGCCCGAGAAAATGATCCTGCTTGACGAACTGCCCCGCAATCCGGTCGGCAAAGTCTTGAAACGGGAATTGCGTGCCTTGGTGGCCTCTGGCAACCTGCCACAAACCTTAGCCTCCAACGAGGTCACCTCATGAAGCCGGTCTTGTTGCTGATCCCCGGCATGCTCAACGATGCCAGCGTCTGGGACGATGTACTGCCTTGTCTGCCGGGCGGCTGGACAGTGCGCATCGCCAACGTGCAAACCCAGGAAAGCATTGCCGAGATGGCCCACGATGCCTGGCGGCTGCTGCAAGATATTCCACTGAACGCCCCGGTGATGGTGGCGGGTTTTTCTTTGGGTGGTTATGTCGCCATTGAGATGCTGGCTCAGCAGCCAAGGCCTCTTTCTGCGGCAGCCTTGATGTCAACCTCTGCGCTGCCCGAGTCCGAGGAAAGTCGGGCTGTCCGTGAAAAAACCATGTTGGCCATGCAGGCCAATTTTCCCAAAGTGGTGGAGGGCATCGTGAAGTTTGGCACCCACGAAGCCGGCGAAGCCGTTCAGGAACGCTTGCGGCAGATGTTGTTGTCGGTGGGTTGCGAAACCGCCCTGCGCCAGACTCGGGCCATCATGGGCCGAGCCGATCACCGAGAGGCGCTGTCCCGCCTCAGTTTGCCCGTGGCGCTTTTGTGTGGCGAACATGACCGCGTGACACCACCGCAGCTGACCCAGCAACTGGCGCAGTGTATTCCCCATGCCCAGACTTGCATCATCCCCCAAAGCGGTCACATGCTGCCCGTACAACAAGCACCCGCGGTCGCCAAAGTCCTGGCGTCCCTCCTCCACTGAAGACATCCATCCACCTTGAGAGAATCCTATGCACAAACGCTCAACTCTTTTCACCCTGGCAGCATTCCTGTTCGCGGGCACAGCCCTTGCACAAGCCCCCAATTTTCCTGAACGCCCCATCCGTGTGGTCGTGCCGTTTGCACCGGGCAACACCCTGGACAACGCCTTAAGACAGGTGGCTGAAGAGTTCAAAAAGAATACCGGCCAACCCATTGTGGTGGACAACAAGCCCGGGGGGTCCGGGATCATTGCCGCTCAGAACGTGATGCAGGCCGCACCCGATGGTTACACGCTGCTCCTGTCCAACACCAGCATGATGACCATCAACCCCTACACCTTTGCCAAATTGCCTTACGACCCGGAAAAAAGCTACAAACCAGTCACCGGCTTCTTGGGGGCATCGCTGGTCCTGGCCGTGAATGCGGCCAATGTGCCTGCCAACAACGTCAAGGAATTCGTGGCTTGGGCCAAAACCCAAAGTGGTGGGGTCTCTTATGCCTCGTTCACTGCCGGCAACTCCTCGCACTTTGCCGGGGTGATCATGAACCAGCGCACCGGCATGAACATGGTGCATGTGCCCTTCAACGGCACACCACCGGCCGTGCAGAACTTGCTGGGGGGTCAGGTGCAGGCCGCCTTTTTGCCCCTGATGGCTGTCAAGTCTCATGTGGAATCGGGCAAGATCAAAGTCCTGGCACTGACCAGTCCACAGCGCTCGCCCCTGTTGCCCAATGTGGCCACATTCACCGAACAAGGTCTGCCTGATCTGGAAATCTACATCTGGTCGGGCTTGTCTGCACCTGCAGGCACACCCGATGCCATCATCAGCAAACTGCAAGCCGAATTCTCGAAAGTCCTCAAATCACAGACCATCATCGAAAAATGGCGCGCCATCGATTTCGAACCTTTGCCCTTCACCTCGGCAGAGTTCCAGACCTTCACCCGCAACGATGCCAAGCGTTGGCAAGAAGCCGTGAAAATTTCAGGATTCAAGGCCAGCGAATAACGCGCGCCCAGCCTGAACAAAGCCCATGACCACCCAGCTCGTTGACGAAATTCACCCCAGCTTGGTGCCCAACGGGCACCCCTTGATGACGGGCCCGTTTCGGCCCAACTACCAAGAGCTCAATGCGAGCGACATGCAGGTCATTGGCGAGATCCCCAAGCGCCTGAACGGGGTGTATCTGCGCAACACGCAAAATCCGGTACACCAGCCGCTGGGCACCTACCACCTGTTCGATGGCGATGGCATGCTGCACATGATGCGTTTTGAGCATGGCCGCTGCGAATACCGCAACCGCTTCATCCGCACACAAGCCTTCCAGGAAGAACAAGCCGCAGGGCAGGCCTTGTATGCCGGGCTGATCGACAAACCCTCGCTGGCTTTGCGCCCGGGGTGGGGCGCTCGTGGTGGCTTGCGCGACAGCTCGGCCACCGACGTGATCGTGCATGCGGGCATGGCGCTGACCACCTTTTACCAATGCGGCGAGCCTTATCGGCTCGATGCGCGCACACTCGAGTTCAAAGGCGTGGACGACTGGGGCCACCAAGTCCTGCCCGATGGCGGCATCAGCGCCCACCCCAAAGTTTGCCCCCGGACTGGCGATTTGCTGTTTTTCAACTACAGCAAACAAGCGCCCTACATGCATTACGGCGAGGTCGACCGCCACAACCAGTTGGTGCACTATGTGCCGGTGCCCCTGCCAGGCCCGCGTTTGCCCCATGACATGGTGTTCACCGAACACTTTGCCATCCTCAACGACTTCCCCCTGCACTGGGACGAAAATTTGCTGCCACAGGGCAAACACAAGCTGCGCTACTTTGAGCAGCAGCCTTCTCGATTTGCCGTGGTGCCCAGGCGTGGCACACCCCAGACCGGCATCCGCTGGTTTGAAGCCAGCCCCACCTATGTGCTGCACTGGCTGAACGCCTGGGAAGAAGGCGACGAGATCGTGCTGCATGGCTACCACCAGAAAACCCCCATGCCCAAGGCAGGCTACGACAACTCGGGCAACACCTTGGGGCCCGAACGCTACGGCCCCACCTTGTACGAATGGCGGCTGAACCTGCGCACCGGGCAAAGTTCAGAAAGAAGGCTGGATGAAAGGCATCTGGAATTCGGCATGATCAATGCCGCTTATTGGGGCCAGCCTTACCGCTATGCCTACAACATGATCGCGCACCCGGGCTCGTTTTTGTTCGATGGCATCTTGCGCTACGACCACACCACTGGGCTGTCGCAAACCTATCTGTTCGGCGAGGGCCGCTTTGGCAGCGAGTCCCCCATGGCCCCCTGTCACGATGCCCAAAGCGAAGACGACGGCTATGTGGTGAGCTTTGTGACCGACATGAACACCGATCAGTCGGAATGCGTGGTGCTCGATGCGCAGCACATTGATGCCGGCCCGGTGGCGCGCATCATCTTGCCGCACCGCATCAGCAGCGGCACCCATGCCTGCTGGGCCGATGCGCGTGAATTGAATCCTTGATGCGCTGAACCGGTTCCAACAAAAAAGGCTGTCCATGGACAGCCTTTTTTAACTGCGGCCCAAAAGCCGCTCAGCACACCCATCACTTGCCTGGGATCTTGCCTTCCACGCCCTTGACGTAGAACATCACGCCGCCCAAGAACTTGTCGTCGGCGACCGCGTCTTTGGCCAGCATTTCCTTACCGGCCTGGTCCACGATCGGGCCCTTCCAGATGGAGAATGTGCCGTCTTTCAGACCGGCTTTGATCTCGGCGATGCGCTTTTTGGTGTCTTCTGGCACGTCAGCGGCCACGTTGACCATCTCGATCGCGCCTTCTTTCACGCCCCACCAGCTCGAACCGGTGCTCCACTTGCCTTCCAGGGCTTCACCCACGGCCTTGACGTAGTAGGGGCCCCAGTTGATCACGGCCGAGCCCAAGTGGGCTTTGGGGCCGTAGGCGGTCATGTCCGAATCCCAGCCAAAGCCACGCTTGCCCATTTTTTCGGCGGTCTGCAGCACAGCCGACGAGTCGGTGTTTTGCATCAGCACGTCCGCGCCGCCGTTGATCAGCGAGGTGGCGGCTTCGGACTCTTTCGGTGGGTTGAACCACTCATTGACCCAGACCACTTTGGTCTTGATTTTGGGGTTCACCGACTGCGCGCCCATGGTGTAGCTGTTGATGTTGCGAATCACCTCGGGGATTGGGATGGAAGCCACCACGCCCAAAACGTTGGTCTTGGTCATCTTGCCGGCAATCACGCCAGCCATGTAAGCGCCTTCGTAGGTGCGGCTGTCGTAAGTGCGCATGTTCTCGGCGGTTTTGTAGCCGGTGGCATGCTCAAACTTGACGCCCTTGTTGTCCGCAGCGACTTTGAGCATGGGCTCCATGTAGCCGAACGTGGTGCCAAAAATCAGCTTGTTGCCTTGGGCCGCCATGTCGCGGATCACGCGCTCGGCATCAGCGCTTTCTGGCACTTTTTCAACGAAGGTGGTGACCACTTTGTCGCCGAAGGCTTTTTCGATTTCTTTGCGACCGTTGTCGTGCGCAAAAGTCCAGCCGCCGTCGCCCACAGGGCCGACATAGGCAAACGCGATCTTCAAAGGCTCAGGCTTGGCCGCAGCGGGTGCTTCAGCTTTGGGAGCTTCTTCTTTTTTGCCACAGCCGACCAGTGCGGCGGCGGCCACAGCGGTCAGGGCCACCATCTTGACGATGGAGCGCTTGGAGAGGTCTGTCATGTCATGTCCTTTGGAACAGGGTTACGGGGGGTTGAAAAAAAGCAATTATGAACCGGGATAAAAGGGCTTGCCCAGCGAGGCTGGCATGTTCACGCGAATCCAGGTGGGGTTGCGCGAGATCAGGGCCAGCACCACGATGGTGGCGATGTAGGGCAGCGCCGTGAGCAACTGGCTGGGCACTTGCACGCCCACGCCCTGCAAATGGAACTGCAGCATGGTCACGCCACCAAACAGGTAAGCCCCAAGCAATACACGTGCCGGACGCCAGGTGGCAAAGGTGGTCAAAGCCAAGGCGATCCAGCCCTTGCCCGCCACCATGCCTTCGACCCACAGCGGGGTGTAGATCACCGAGATGTAGGCACCGGCCAAACCACACAAAGCGCCCCCGGCCACCACCGCCGCCAAACGGATGCGGCGCACCGGGTAGCCCAAAGCGTGCGCCGAAGCGGGCGACTCGCCCACGGCGCGCAGCACCAAACCGGTGCGGCTTTTGTACAGGAACCAAATCAGGGCCAAAACCAGCGCCATCGCCCCATAAACGAGCGGGTGCTGCTTGAACAATGCAGGCCCCACCAGCGGGATGTCGGCCAGATAAGGCACCGCAAAATGGGACCGATCGGGCAGCTTTTCCTTCACATAACCAATGCCCACAAAGGCCGAAAAACCCACGCCAAACAAACTCAACGCCAGCCCGGTGGCGTACTGGTTGGTGTTCAGCCAAATCACCAGCACCCCAAAAATGGCCGCCAGCACCGCGCCCGCGCCCATGCCCGCCGCAAAACCCAGCCAGTCGTTGCCGGTGTGCACCACGGCCGCAAAACCGGCAATCGCCGCGCACAGCATCAGGCCCTCAGCGCCCAGGTTCACCACACCGGCTTTTTCATTGATCAGCAAACCCAAAGCGGCAATGGCCAGCACCGTACCCGCATTCAGGGTGGCGGCGATCAGCAATGCATACGACTCCATCACACGCCCCCTTTCTTGGGCGCTGACGCATTGGCAGCCACCCAGCGCAAGCGGTAGGCCACCAGCGTGTCACACGCCAACAAACAAAACAGCAGCAAGCCCTGGAACACGCCGGTGATCGACTTGGGCAGCCCCAGGCGCGATTGGGCCAACTCGCCGCCGATGTAGAACATGCTCATCAGCACCGCCGACAGCACCATGCCCGCCGGGTGCAAGCGCCCGACAAAGGCCACGATGATCGCGGCAAACCCGTAGCCCGCAGGCACATAGGGCGTCAGTTGCCCGATGGGGCCCGCCACTTCCAAAGCGCCCGCCAAACCTGCCGCACCGCCTGAGGTGAGCAAGGCCACCCACAGCGCCTTGCGCGAAGAAAAGCCGGCATAGCGCGCCGCCGCCGGGGCCAGCCCGCCCACCTGCTGGGCAAACCCGGCACGGGTGCGAAACAAGAACACCCACAACAAGCCCGCGCCCACCAGCGCCATCAACAAGCCCACGCTGACGCGCGAGCCGTCCATCAAACGCGGGATCTGCGTCACCGCCTCGAAGGTTTTGGTCTGCGGAAAGTTAAATCCCGCCGGGTCTTTCCAGGGGCCATAGACCAAATAGCCCAGCACCATGTCGGCCACATACACCAGCATCAGGCTGACCAGGATTTCGTTGGCGTTGAAGCGGTCGCGCAGCAACGCCGTGAGGCCCGCCCACAACATGCCCCCCAGCACGCCCGCCAGCAACACGGCCAGCACGATCCAGCGGCCCGTGTCTTTGTCGGCCAACAGCGCCATGCCCCCGGCGCACACCGCGCCAATCACAAACTGCCCCTCAGCCCCGATGTTCCACACGTTGGACCGGAAGCACACCGACAAACCCAGCGCAATGATCAGCAAAGGCGTGGCCTTGACCATCAACTCGCCCAAGGCATAGCCACTTTTGATGGGCTCCCAAAAGAACATTTGCAGTCCGCGCACCGGGTCTTTGCCCAGCGCCATGAACAGCGCCACACCCAGCAGCACCGTCAGCACCAGCGCCAGCACGGGCGAGGCATAAGTCCACAGCCGCGAGGCCTGGGGCCGCATTTCAAGCTTGAGCATGCTGCGCCTCCTGTGCTTTGGCAGCGGCGTCGGGCCACAGGCCACTCATCCACTCGCCAATGCGTTCTACCGTGGCCTCGGCCCGTACCACCGAGGGCGATAAACGCCCCTTGGCGATCACATGCAATCGGTCAGACAGCTCAAACAATTCTTCCAACTCCTCACTCACCACCAACACGGCACAACCCGCGTCGCGCAGCGCCAAAATCTCGGCGCGAATCTGCGCCGCCGCGCCCACGTCCACGCCCCAAGTGGGTTGCGAGACGATGAGCAGCTTCGGGGTCGCGCTGATCTCGCGCCCCACAATGAACTTTTGCAAATTGCCACCGGACAGCGACTGCGCTGCGGCATCCGGGCCAGACGCCTTGACCTTGAAGCGCTCAATGACGCTGCGGGCCTGATCGGCCAGCGCGCCCATGCGCACCCAGCCGCCCGCGCCGACGGCCTCGCTGCGCGTGAGCAGCAGGTTTTGCGACAAGCTGAGCGAGGGCACAGCGCCCCGGCCCAGCCGCTCCTCGGGCACAAAATGCAGGCCCATCTGCCTGCGCGGCACCGGCCCCAGGGCCGCCACCGGCAGGCCCAACAAGCTCACGCTGGCCGCGCCGCACTGCACGCCCGCGCGGGTGTCTTCCCCCGACAAGGCCCACATCAATTCTTTCTGGCCGTTGCCCGACACGCCCGCCAGGCCCACCACCTCACCCGCACGCACCTGCAAATCAATGCCGTCCAGGTCCACCCCAAACGGGTCTTGGCGCGTCAAGCTCAAACCTTTGACCGACAAAACCACCGCACCCGGCTCACGCGCCACATGCTGCAAAGCCGGGGGCTCGGCCCCAATCATCAAACGGCTGAGACTGGCGTTGGACTCTTCACGCGGATCGCACACGCCCGTCAGCTTGCCGCCGCGCAGCACGGTGCAAGCGCTGCACAGCGCCCGAATCTCATGCAGCTTGTGCGAGATGTACAAAATGCTGACGCCCTGGCTGACCAGCTTGTGCAGCACCACAAATAACTTTTCCACCGCTTGAGGCGTCAGCACCGAAGTCGGCTCGTCCAAAATCAACAACTTGGGCTCGGTCAACAAGGCGCGGATGATTTCCACCCGCTGCATCTCGCCCACACTCAAGGTGTGCACCGGGCGCTCGGGCTCCAGGTCCAAGCCGTACTCGCTGGCCTTGGCCACGATGCGCTCGGTCACCTCGGCCAAGCTCAGGGTTTTGTCCAGCCCCAGCCAGACGTTTTCGGCCACGGTGAGCGTGTCAAACAGGCTGAAGTGCTGAAACACCATGCTGATGCCCAGCTTGCGCGCTTCTTGCGGGTTGCGGATGCTGACCGGCTGGCCCTTGAAAAACACCTGGCCCTCGTCGGGCTTGACCGAGCCGTAGATGATTTTCATCAGCGTGGACTTGCCCGCGCCGTTTTCGCCCAGCACGGCGTGGGCCTGGCCCGGCATCACGGTCAACGACACGTCCTGGTTGGCCACCACGCCGGGGTAGCGCTTGGTGATGCCTTGCAAAGACAAGAGGGGGGTGGTCATGACGGGTTGGAGTTTTGGGGATGGGGCAATTGGGAAGCGCTGATTTTCACCTGTTCCCGCAACCATTTGGCTGCGGCCGAGCTGTGGCTGCGTTCGTGCCACAGCTGGTAATAAACCATCTTGGGAAACGGCACCGGGCAAGGCAGCAGGGCCAAGCCGCCCTGCGATTCAGCGCCTTGCAAAAAGCGCTGACAGTACTGGCGGCCGGTGGTCAGCACAAGCAAACTCGATGCCACCATGCGCGGCATCAAACCAAAGTGGGCGCAACGCGCGGTGATGTGGCGCGACAGGTTCAGCCGGTCCAGGTGTTCATCAATCACGCCGCGCCAACCGGGGTAAGCCGGGGTGGGCGCAATGTGCTCGCAGGCCAGCCAGTCGCTCTGCGTCCAGCCACGGCGCACTGCCGGGTGCTTGCTGCTGACCAGGCACATCACATCGTCTTCAAACAACTGGGCGCGGTGCAGCTCTTCGCTGGGCTGGGCCCAGTTGCCAATGACCACGTCGATCAGGCCCTGGCCCAGGTCGTGTGCGTATTGGGCTTGGCCCGACAGCGCATGCACCTCGACCCCGCAACCGGGCGCGAGTGATTTGATGCGCGCCATGAGCGCGGGCAAAAAAAGCGGGTCCAGCGTGTCGCTGGCCGCAATGCGAAAGGTCTCGCAGGCATGGGCCGGATCGAACGCCCGGGCTGGCGAAAACAGGCTCTCGGCCGATTGCAGGATCTGCGACACCGGCCCCAGCATCTGCAAGCCCACATCGGTGGGCACCATGCCGGTGCCAGTGCGCACCAAAATCGGGTCACCCGTCAACTCGCGCAGGCGCTTGAGCGCCACGGACACGGCGGGCTGCTGCTGGCCCAGTCGCATGGCGGTTTTGGAGACACTGCGTTCGATGAGCAAGGTGTGAAGGGTCCGAATGAGTTGAAGATCGATCTTGTCGAAAAGATGCGGCTGCTTCATATGGTTTTTCAGATAAGCGTTATAGCGATTGGCCCATAGGAGAACCCCGGGTTTATCCTAGGATCATTCGATCCTCAAAGACACATCGGCCATGTCAAAAACGCTTGTCTCCCCTCTGAAATCTGTGCCGCTGCAGCCCAGCCCTTTGCGGTTCTGGCATCGCGGTCAAGTGATGATTCCGGGCAATGTACCACCAGACCGCACTCTGCTGGACCTGTTGCGCGAAGACCTGCGCCTGACGGCCACCAAAGAAGGCTGCGCGGCAGGCGACTGCGGGGCTTGCACCGTGGTGGTGGCCGAGGCGGTGGACGGACGCTTGCAGTACCGCGCCATCAACAGCTGCATCAAACCCGCACACGCCATCGACGGCCTGGCGCTGTGGACCGCCGCCGACCTGGCCCAGCATGATGGAACGTTGCACCCGGTGCAGCAAGCCATGCTGGCGTGCCACGGCTCGCAATGCGGTTTTTGCACACCGGGTTTTGTGATGAGCCTGTTTGCGCTGTACCAGCGCACGGTGGCGCGGGGGCAAGCCGTGGACCAACACAGCGCCATGGAGGCCTTGTCGGGCAACCTGTGCCGCTGCACCGGCTACCGGCCCATCGTGCAGGCCGCTTGCAGCTTGCGCGCAGAGCCTGCGCAAGCTGTGGACGAAAAACCCATCGTGGCAGCGTTGCAGCAGCTGGCCGCCACCGAAAAGACGAATGGCGCTTACCTGCACCCCAGCACCCTGAGCGCTTTGTTGCAGGCCCGTGCACGCCTGCCCCAAGCGCAATTGATCGCCGGGGCGACCGATGCCGGGCTGTGGATCACCCAAGGCTTGCGGCGTTTTGAGCAGGTCATTGACCTGACCCGCGTGGCCAAGCTTCGCCGGGTAGAAACCTACCCGCACCACATCGCCATCGGTGCGGCGGTGAATTTGCAAGACGCATTTGAAGCGCTGGCCGCAGACCGGCCGGTGATCGCGCCCTTTGGCGAGCGCTTTGCAGGATGGCCGGTGCGCCAGTCGGGCACGCTGGGCGGCAACGTGGCCAACGGCTCACCGATTGGCGACAGCATGCCCTTGCTCATCGCCTTGGGCGCACAGGTCGTTTTGATGGCGTGGCGCAAGGGCAAAGCCGTGCACCGCCATGTGCCCTTAGACCGGTTCTACACGGGCTACCGCCAAAGCCTGCTGGCCCCGGACGAGGTGTTGGCTTGGGTGGTGGTGCCCCGCCCTGCCCCCGGCGAATGGTTGGGTGCTTACAAAGTGTCCAAGCGGCAAGAAGACGACATCTCGGCCGTGTGTTTGGCGGTGCAACTGCACATCGACGGCGGTCGCGTTCGCGCGGTGCGCATCGGCGCGGGTGGCGTGGCGGCCACGCCGGCGCGTGCCGTCAAGGCCGAAGCTTCGTTGATCGGCCAGCCTTGGAACGAAGCCACTCTGGCTGCGGCACAACAAGCCATCGCGCAAGAGTTTTCACCGCTGAGCGACTTGCGCGCCAGCGCCGATTACCGCCGCCAGATTTTGGGGCAGCTCTTGCAGCGCGCCTGGCTGGAAAGTACTGGGCACCCCACCGTTCGACTGGAGGCACTCGCATGAAAACGCCTTCCACCACAGCCCCAGACAGCAGCACCCACCGTTTTCACGAAAGCGCCACCGCACAGGTGCAAGGCCGCGCCAGCTACATCGACGATCTGCCCTTGGTCGAGGGCACGCTGCACGCCGCGCCCTTGATGAGCCCGGTCGCCAACGCGCAGCTGCTCAACATGGACCTGAGCGCCACCCTCGCCTCGCCCGGTGTGAGCGGGGTGGTCACCACAGAGGACATCCCCGGTGATGCGGTGCTGGCCACCTTTGTGCACGACGAGCCCATCTTTGCCGGGCTGCAGCTCATGCATGTGGGCCAGGTGATGGGCTTGGTGGTGGGCCACAGCCACACACAAGCACGGCAGGCCGCACGCCGGATGAAATTGCAAACGAAGAACGGCACGCCCTTGCTGCACGCCCGCGATGCGATGCAAGCTGGCAGCTTTGTGCTGCCCAAAGTCACGGTGCAACGAGGTGACGCCGCTGCGGCCTTGAGCGCCGCACCGCACCAATTGCAAGGCTCGCTAGAGATCGGCGGGCAAGAACACTTTTATCTGGAAAGCCAGATCGCCTACGCCATTCCGCAAGACAACGGCCACTGGCTGATCCACAGCGGCACGCAGCACCCGGGCGAGGTGCAGCACTGGGTGGCGCACGCGCTGCACATCCCGCTGTCGCAGGTGCGGGTGGTGTGTCGGCGCATGGGCGGCGGCTTTGGTGGCAAAGAAACCCAAGCCGGGCATTTGGCAGTGTGGGCGGCGCTGGCCGCACACAAGTTTGGGCGGCCGGTGAAGATGCGGCTGGACAGGGGCGACGACATCCTGATCACCGGCAAGCGACACCCCTTCAGCCACGAATGGCAAGTTGGCTTTGACGCGCAGGGCCGTGTGTTGGGCCTCGATTCGGTGCAACTGGTGCACTGCGGCCACAGCGCCGACCTGAGCGGCCCGGTGGCCGACCGCGCGATCTTTCACACCGACAACGCTTACTTCTTGAGCGACCTGCACATCACTTCGCACCGCTGCAAAACCCACACCCAAAGCCACACCGCGTTTCGCGGCTTTGGCGGACCGCAAGGCGTGCTCTTGATCGAGACCGTCATGGGCGACATCGCCCGGCACTTGGGGCTGGATGCGCTCGATGTGCGCTTGGCCAACCTGTACGGCGTGGCGGATGGTGAAAACAAGCGCGACACCACGCCTTACGGCATGAAGGTCGAAGACAACATCCTGCACCCGTTGATGACGCAACTGGCCGAGCGCTGCAACTACCGCGCCCGCCGCCGCGCCATCAGCGACTGGAACGAGCAGCACACGGTCATCAAAAAAGGCCTGGCGCTCACGCCGGTCAAGTTCGGCATCAGCTTCACCGCCACGCAGTTCAACCAAGCCGGGGCCGTGGTCTCGGTCTACACCGACGGGAGCGTGCGCGTGAACCACGGCGGCACCGAAATGGGCCAGGGCCTGCACACCAAGGTGTGCGGCTTGGTAGCCCGCGTGTTGGGCCTGCCCGCAGGCCAAGTGCAAGCCAGCGCCAGCGACACCGACCAAGTGGCCAACGCCAGCGCCACCGCTGCATCCAGCGGCACCGACCTGAACGGCCGCGCTGCCGAAAACGCCGCGCTGCAGGTGCGCCAGAACATCGCCGCCTGCATCGCCAAAGCCGACGGTTGCAGCGCCGAGGCTGTGCGTTTTGAAGGCGGCGAAGTCATCACAACCACGCGCCAGCGCAGCTTCACCGACGCCGTGCAACACGCCTATGGCCAGCGCGTGCAGTTGTGGAGCGACGGTTTTTACGCCACGCCCAAAATCCACTACGACCGCACCACGCTGACCGGCAGGCCGTTTTATTACTTCGCCTACGGCGCGGCCTGCAGCGAAGTGGCCATCGACACGCTCACGGGCGAGTACCGCGTGCTGCGCACCGACATCCTGCACGACGTGGGGCATTCGCTGCACCCCGAGATCGACATCGGCCAGATCGAAGGCGGCTTCGCCCAAGGCCTAGGCTGGCTCACCACCGAAGAGCTGGTCTGGAACGCCAAGGGCGAATTGCTGACCAAGGGCGCGAGCACCTACAAAATCCCGACTGCCGCCGACATGCCCGCGCAGCTCAACATCTCGCTTTGGCACGAAGCCAACCGCGAAGACACGGTGGGCGGCAGCAAAGCTGTGGGCGAGCCGCCCTTCATGCTGGCCATCAGCGTGCTCGAAGCCCTGCGCGACGCGATCGCCTCCACCCACCCCGGTCACGCCCCCATCCGCTTGGACACCCCCGCCACCCCCGAGCGCGTGCTGAACGCTATCCTTGCGCGATGACGGCTTCTTTTAATTGGGGTCAGATCCCAATTTATTTGACTTGAATTGATCCACCGATGACGGCCCTTCCCTCTGTTTCTCATTTACAAGTCTGGCGCGCTGGCCTGCTGTGGTTTCCTGACCCACAAAGCCCCAAGCTCCAGCACGAAACCGACGGCCTCTTGGTCACCGCCCGCGAAGCCGACGGCATCGTGCGCATCCAGGCGATAGGTGCTTACCGTGACCTGGCCCCGCAATACCCCGACCTGCATGTCACCCACTGGCCTGGCCTGTGCATCGCGCCAGGTTTTGTCGATCTGCACATCCACTACCCGCAAACCGATGTGATCGGCTCGCCCGCCGACGGCCTGCTTCCCTGGCTGGAGCACTACACCTTTCCACACGAAAAGCAGTTTTCAGAGCCCGCCTACGCCCATGAAGTGACCGCATTTTTCATGGACGAACTGATGCGCCACGGCGTGACCACCGCCCTGTGCTTCGCCACCGCCCACCCCGAATCGGTCGATGTGTTCATGGCCGAGGCGCTAAAACGCCGTCTGCGCATGGTCACCGGCAAAGTGCTGCAAGACCGCCACAGCCCCGACGGCCTGCGCGACACCGACACCAACTTGAGCCTGCGCCAGACCGAAGCCCTGATTCGCCGCTGGCACGGCGTGGACCGCCTGGGCTACGCCATCACACCACGCTTTGCCCCCACCAGCACGCAGGCCCAGCTGCACGGCGCGGGCGAGATCGCGCAGCAGTTTCCGGATGTATGGATTCAATCGCATGTGGCCGAAAGCCTGGATGAAATCCGCTGGGTGCACGAACTGTTTCCCGATGCGCGCAGCTACCTGGATGTGTACGACCGCGCAGGGCTCTTGCGCCAGCGCTCGGTGTACGCCCACTGCATCTACCTGGATGAAACCGACCGCCGCCGCATGGCCGAAGTCGGTGCAACGGCTGCCGTCAGCCCCACCAGCAACCTGTTTTTGGGCAGCGGCTTTTTTGACTACACCGCGTCAGACGAGGCAGGTCTGCGCTACGGATTGGCCAGCGATGTGGGCGGCGGCACCAGTTTCAGCCCCTTTCACACCATGCATGCGGCCTACACCGTGGCGCGGCAAAGTGTGGGGCGTCCGGGCATCAGCCTGTCTCCAGAACACCTGTGGTGGCAACACACGGCGGGCGCTGCCGATGCGCTCGACCTGAGCGGGAAAGTGGGCAACCTGCTGCCCGGCTGCGAAGCCGACTTTGTGGTGCTCAACCCCCAAGCCACGCCGCTGCTGGCGCGCCGAACCGCACAAACCGAGACGCTGGCCGAATGGCTGTTTGCGCTGATCGTGCTGGGCGATGAACGCTTGATTGCGCACACGGTGGTGCAGGGGCAGCCCGTGAGCATCAACCAGTAGGTCGGCGGCTTCAGCCCCGACAAAAATACGCGTCACGGCTTGCCACGTCGGGGCTGAAGCCACCGACCTACAAAAAACCAAGCATGAGCTGACCGACAATTGGGCATGACCTCGAACGAAGAGCACCCCATCATCGACCCCTACCCCTCCCAGCGCGCTTCTGTGCGCCGGGGCATTGCGCAATTCCAGGAACGCCTGCAAGCTGCAGGCCACGACTTCCGCGAACCGCCACCCGAGCCCACCTCGTGCTGCGGGCGTGGATGCAACGGTTGTGTGTGGGAAAGCTACGACGCGGCGCTGCTGTTTTGGTATGAAGACGCTGGGGTTT
>NZ_JBILQU010000147.1:0-5117 GCF_044373035.1 Limnohabitans sp.
CAGGCGCGTGTACTCGGTGCGCTTTTTGGGCGACGACATGACCCACGCGCCCCGGCCTTGGGTCACCTCGCCGCCCTTTCCTGGGCTGGACCAAGAGCTGCCTGCAGGCGTGCCGATGGACCATGCGTTGTTTCCTTTGATGTCAGTTTGAGTTGAAATGCGTACCTTGAAAGCCGCCGCCCACTTGTATTTCAATGGCTCCAACGGCGACAGCACCGATGCCTTCGTTGCAGATCAAGGCCCGGTCAAACCGGGTATGACGTGCTTGACTCACCCATAAGCCAAGCCCAGCGCCTGGCTTTTTTGCCTTTTATGCAGGTAATCCGCAGGGTATTGGGCCCGCCAAATGGGTTAGGCTTTCTCATTGATTCCTCTACCACGACAAAGAGACACTTTTCATGAGCCAAAAACCACTGTCCCCCGCCGAAGAAGCCCTGCGCGAGGCGGCCCGCGATTACCACCGCTTTCCCACACGCGGCAAGGTCTCGGTCAACCCGACCAAGCCCCTGTCCAACCAGCGCGATCTGTCGCTGGCTTATTCGCCCGGCGTGGCTTATCCCTGTTTGGACATCGAGGCGGACCCTTCCAAAGCGTTTGACTACACCTCGCGCGGCAACCTGGTGGCGGTGATCACCAACGGCACGGCCGTGCTGGGCCTGGGCGACATCGGCCCGCTGGCGGCCAAGCCCGTCATGGAAGGCAAAGGCTGCCTGTTCAAAAAATTCGCGGGCATTGACGTGTTCGACATCGAGCTGGCCGAGCGCGACCCGGACAAACTGGTGGACATCATTGCCGCCATGGAGCCCACTTTAGGCGGCATCAACCTCGAAGACATCAAAGCGCCCGAGTGCTTCTATATTGAGAAGAAGCTGCGCGAGCGCATGAACATCCCGGTCTTCCACGACGACCAGCACGGCACCGCCATCATCGCCTCTGCCGCCATGCTCAACGGCCTGGAGCTGGTGAGCAAGGACATCGGCAGCATCAAGCTGGCCGTGTCGGGCGCAGGCGCTGCGTCCATCGCCTGCCTGGACGTGATGGTGGGCTTGGGCGTGAAGGTCGAAAATATTTTTGTGTGCGACTCCAAGGGCGTGATCTACGAAGGCCGCCCCGGTGGCTACGACGAATCGAAAGCGCGCTATGCCCAAAAGACCGACGCCCGCACGCTGGCCGATGCGGTCAACGGCGCGGACGTGTTCTTGGGATGCTCAGCCCCTGGCGTGATGACGGTGGACATGATCAAGACCATGGCCCGTGACCCGGTGATCCTGGCGCTGGCCAACCCCGAGCCCGAGATTCGCCCCGAGCTTGCCAAAGCCGCCCGCCCCGACTGCATCATCGCCACCGGCCGCTCGGACTACCCGAACCAGGTGAACAACGTGCTGTGTTTCCCCTACATCTTCCGCGGCGCACTGGACTGCGGCGCGACCAAGATCACCGAAGCCATGAAGCTGGCTTGCGTGCGCCAAATCGCCGACCTGGCCAAGGCTGACATCAGCGAAGAAGTGGCCAGCGCCTACGCCGGCAAAGAGTTGTCTTTTGGGCGCGACTACCTGATCCCCACGCCTTTTGACTCGCGTTTGATCCTGCGCATCGCGCCTGCCGTGGCGCAAGCCGCCGCCGACTCGGGTGTGGCCACGCGCCCCATCACCGACATGGACGCCTACCGCCAGCAGCTGCAAAGCTTTGTCTCGCAAACCGGCTTGTTGATGCGCCCCATCTTCAACGCCGCCAAGGCCGTGCCCCCAAATGCCAAGCGCGTGGCCTATGCCGATGGCGAAGACGAGCGCGCACTGCGTGCCGCCCAAATGGCCATCGACGACCAACTGGCCCACCCCATCCTGATCGGCCGCCCCAGCGTGATCGCTGCCCGCATCGAAAAAGCCGGGTTGCGCATGCGCTTGGGGGTGGATGTGGACAACGTCAACCCAGAAGACGATGAGCGCTTTCGCCAGTACTGGGAGCATTACCACCAGCTGATGAAGCGCCACGGCGCCACACCGGCGGTGGCCAAGGCAGCGGTGCGCCGTTCCAACACCATCATCGGCTCGCTGATGGTGTCGCTGGGCGATGCCGACGCCCTGATTTGCGGCCTGACGGGCAACTACATGACGCACCTGGAGCGCATCGACAGCATTTTGGGCAAACGCACCGGCGTGACCAACTACGCTGCCGTGAATGCGCTCGTGAGTGACTTGGGGCCACTGTTCATCACCGACACCTATGTGAATGAAGACCCCAGCGCCGAGCAACTGGCGGAAATCGCGGCCATGGCGGTCCAGGAAATCCAGCGTTTTGGCATCGTGCCCAAGGTGGCTTTCCTATCGCATTCGAGCTACGGCTCGTCCAAGCGCGCATCGGCCCGCAAGATGCGTCTGGCGCGTGACCTGTTCGTTGAACAACACCCCGACATCGAGTGCGATGGCGAGCTGCACGGCGATGCCGCCTTGCAGCCTGAAATCCGCAACGTGTACCTGGAGGACAGCACGCTCAGCGGCTCGGCCAATTTGCTGGTCTGCCCCAACCTGGACGCGGCCAACATCTTGTACAACGTGCTGAAAACCACCACCAGCGGCGGCGTGACGGTGGGCCCCATTTTGATGGGTGCGGCAGCCACCGCGCACATCCTGACTCCGGCCGCCACCGTGCGTCGGGTGCTCAACATGACCGCATTGGCTGCAGCCGGCGTGCGCAGCTGAGCGGCCAAAAAAACAGGCCCAACCCCAAAAAGCCCCAATTTGGTGCCTATTTCAGTCCAATTTGGCACCAAAACAGGCGGTTTATAGGGGATGGACCTGACATACACCGTCAGGTACTTGCCGGATAATGGCACCGATTTTGCTAGACATGATTCACCGTTTACTGACCCTGGAGCTCCTCATGAACAAGCGTTTCTTTCTCAAGGCCACCGCCGTGCTGGCCGCAGTTGCCGCTTTTGGCACCGCACAAGCCCAAACCACCCCCATCAAATTCCAGATGGACTGGCGTTTTGAAGGCCCTTCAGCTTTCTTCTTGCTGCCTGCGGCCAAGGGCTATTTCAAGGACGCCAAACTGGACGTGACGGTGGACTCGGGCAACGGTTCGGGTGGCGCAGTGACCCGTGTGGCTTCTGGCACGTACGACCTGGGCTTTGCTGACCTGGCCGCCCTGATGGAATTCCACGCCAACAACCCCGACGCACCCAACAAGCCTGTGGCCATCATGATGGTCTACAACAACACGCCCGCTTCGGTCATGGCTTTGAAAAAGTCCGGCATCAAGACCCCCGCCGATTTGGCCGGCAAAAAGCTGGGCGCTCCGGTGTTTGACGCTGGCCGTCGTGCATTCCCGATCTTTGCCAAGGCCAACGACGTGCAAAACGTGGCCTGGACCGCCATGGACCCACCTCTGCGTGAAACCATGCTGGTGCGCGGTGACGTGGACGCCATCACTGGCTTTACTTTCACCTCGCTGCTCAACATCGAAGCGCGTGGCGTGAAAGCCGAAGACGTGGTGGTCATGCAGTACCCCGACTTCGGCGTCAAGCTCTATGGCAACGCGATCATCGCCTCGCCCAAGATCCTGAAAGAAAACCCAGCGGCCGTGAAAGCGTTCTTGGCCGCCTTCACCAAGGGTGCCAAGGATGTGATCGCAGACCCTGCCAAAGCCATTGAGTCGGTCAAGGCCCGTGACGGCATCATCAACGTGGCGCTCGAAACCCGCCGCTTGCAACTGGCCATCGACACCGTGATCAACAGCCCATCGGCCCGCGCCGAAGGCTTTGGCCAGATCAACGCCCCCCGCATGACACTGATGGCTTCGCAAGTGTCTGACGCCTTCAACACCAAGACCCGCGTCAAATCCGAAGACATCTGGAACGGTTCGTTCTTGCCCACGGCCAAAGAACTCGACATCCTGCCCAAAGGCAAGAAGTAATTCAGCGTCAGCATCGGGGCATGAGGCCCCGGCGTTCCGAGCCCACCACAACCTGCACAGGTCGGTGGGCTTTTACAGGGCGAAACGTGTATACACTATCGAACACCATTTTTTAAGCTTTCACCATGACCCAAGAATCATTCGTTGATTTCCAGAATGTCTGGCTGGCCTACAACGACGAGTTGCTGGCCGAAAACCACTTCGCTGTCGAAGACATCAACCTGCAGGTCAAGCAAGGCGAGTTCATCGCCATCGTCGGGCCCTCGGGCTGCGGCAAGTCGACCTTCATGAAGCTGACCACCGGCCTGAAGATGCCCAGCAAAGGCCGCATTCTGGTGGACGGTCAACCCGTCACCGGTCCGCTCAAGATCAGCGGCATGGCGTTTCAAGCCTCATCGCTCTTGCCTTGGCGCACCACGCTCGACAACGTGCTGCTGCCGTTGGAAATCGTGGAGCCTTACCGCACGAACTTCAAGCAGAAAAAAGCCGAGTACGCAGAACGCGCCCGCAAACTGCTGAACACCGTCGGCTTGGGCGGCTACGAAGACAAATTCCCATGGCAACTGTCGGGCGGCATGCAGCAACGCGCCAGCATCTGCCGCGCCTTGATCCATGAGCCCAAAATGCTGTTGCTCGACGAGCCCTTTGGCGCGCTCGACGCCTTCACCCGTGAAGAGCTCTGGTGCATCTTGCGCGACCTGTGGACCGAACAAAAGTTCAACGTCATTTTGGTCACGCACGATCTGCGCGAATCGGTGTTTTTGGCCGACACGGTGTACGTGATGAGCAAGAGCCCCGGCCGCTTTGTCGTGAAAAAAGAAATCGACCTGCCGCGCCCGCGCGACCTGGAGATCACCTACACGCCCGAATTCACCAACATCGTGCACGAGCTGCGCGGCCACATCGGTGCCATGCGCAAGACCGGTGCGGCCATCAACCAATAAGCGGGAGCCCCACATGAACAAGAAATCCCTCGAAAGCTGGTCACCCTGGATCTTGCTGGCGCTGAGCATCCTGCTTTGGGAAGGCCTGTGCCGCGCCTTCAACGTGTCGGAATTCATCTTCCCCAGCCCTTCGCGCATCGCACAGCAAACCATCGAATACCGCGACGTGATCGCGGGCCACGCTTGGCGCACTTATTGGGTGACCATGGTGGGCTTTGGCATCGCCATCGTGGTGGGCGTGTTGCTGGGCTTCATCAT
>NZ_JBILQU010000148.1:0-5065 GCF_044373035.1 Limnohabitans sp.
GGCTCTTGGCCCCCACACCCGATGAATGGCCCGCCGATCTGACGGTGGAGCGCGAAACCGTGCTCAAGTCCACCGGCGAAGATGCCGCCAGCGTGCGCTTCACCCGCCACCACCTGGCCAATGACGATGTGCGCAAGCATGTGCTGGAAGGCAAGTTGCCCACGCAACTGGCCCTGAGCTGGGACGGCCGCGTGGCCTTTGTGCTGACCGAAACCCTGCAGCTGAAAAAAGTGCAGTACCTCGACGGCGTGATGGACGAGTCGGGCACCGACAAAAACGAAGACCGCTTTGACGCCGACGTGGCCTTGTCCACCGGTTTGCTGGGACCACTGATCGACAGCCTGATCGAGGCCCTGGGTGGTGAAATGGAACTGGGTGCAGCTGCTGCCGATCAGGCGCTGCCCAACCCAACACGCACCGTGTTGAACTCGACCCTGCAGACAAGGGCCACGGGCGCAGCGGCGACCGACGAAGACCCGCCGTTTTAATCGTCGGTAAACCCCAAACGAAAGGCCCCCCGCCATGCTCACGGTGATCGCGATATGCCTGGGTGCTTGTGTGGGTGCGCTGTCGCGCTGGCAGCTGGGCCTGTGGCTCAACCCCAGCAACGCAAGCGCTGGCCTGCTGCCTTGGGGCACGCTGGCGGCCAACCTGATCGGTGGCTATTTGGTCGGTGTGTGCGTGGGCGTGTTCCAGCAACTGCCGGAGTTGGACCCGGTTTGGCGACTGGCACTGGTCACCGGTTTTTTAGGGGCACTCACCACGTTTTCCAGCTTTTCAGCGGAGGTCGTGGCCATGCTGCAACAAGGCCGCTTTGCACTGGCGGCAGGCACGGCCAGTTTGCACTTGTTCGGTTCGCTGGCCCTCACGGTGCTGGGACTTAAAACCGTGGGTCTGCTTTGGGCTCGGTGAGTGTTTAACCGAAGGACAAACGGCCTTGTTGTCAATTCACCAAACCCATTTAATGGGTGTACAATAAATCGCATGGACCTTGAGTTCGACGCTGCAAAACGAGACCAAGCGCTGTCGGAGCGTGGTTTGGATTCTGCCCCCGCTCAAGAAGTCTTCGAGGGCATGCACTTCACCGGGCAGGACTCAAGGATCAACTACACCGAAGACCGGTTCATCACTGTGGGTTTCTTGGATGCCCGCTTGATTGTTTTGGTCTGGACCCTACGCGGCAAAGTGCGCCGCATCATCAGTATGAGGAAAGCCAATGACCGAGAAAAAGCGCTCTACGCCCGCGCCCTGGATTGATCCGGATGATGCGCCGCCTTTGACGGCCGAATTTTTCAAATCGGCTGAACTTTACGAAGGCAAGCAGCTCAAATCCAGAGGACGCCCCAAGGCCGCCATGACCAAAGAGCCCGTCAAGCTTCGTTTGGATGCCGATGTCCTGGCCGCATTGCGTGCCAGTGGCGAGGGCTGGCAAACGCGCATCAACGAGGCATTGCGCGCTTCCTTGAGATTGGCCGGGCAACTCTGAAGGACCAAAAGCCAAGCCGCCAAACCGCCAAGACTTGCGTTCTGAAGGTCAGCAAATTCGATCGTTGACCTTTACCCATGGCAGCAGGCTCACCCCGCTGCATCGTCAAATCAAACTGCTTCATGAAGCGCTGGCGCGCTTCTTCTACTACGCCATCAAACACAAAAGAGACCGCCAAACGCTGCAGGCGCAGCAGCGCGATCACGCGTGGGGGCAGGGTGTGCCATTGCAGTTGCAGATGGCCTTCACCGATCTGCACACGCACCTGGCCGGTACCCAGCACAAAGGCATGGTCACCCAGTGCGCGGGGCAAGGCGGTCAACCATTCGGTTTCGCTGGTGCCCATGTCGCGTTCAAAGCGCTCGGGGTAGAAGGACTGCATGAAAACAATACCTGCGTGGGCCGACTTCAGCCGCCCGCCACGGGTGGCCAAATCGCCAGCACGTCGCCTTCAACCAAGGTGGTGGTGTCCCGGTCTTCGGGTTTGATGTATTTGCCGTTGACCAGCACCAGATGCACGAGCTTCGGCGGCATGCCGAAGGGCTCGATGATCTGGCTGATGCTGGTGTCCTGCGCCACATCCAGCGTCACTTGGTTGCTACGCCGGGCCTCGGCAGGCAAGTAGTCGGTCAGCGTGGCAAACAGTTTGAAAGTGATGTTCATGCGCAGATTGTCGCTTCAGCGGCGACGCGCATCGGCGGCACCACTCCAGCGGCCCTGGCCCTGAGCGCAGTCCAGATAAGCGTCCACCAGCTTGGTCGGGTCGTGCATCAGGCGGTCTTTCCAGTCACCCAGATGCACCTGGCCTTCGACCAGGCCACGCATCACGCCCACATGCTCGGTCCAGCCCACGCTGTTGCAGCCGATCATCACATCGTCCTTGAACTGCAAGCTCAGGTGACGGCCTGCGGCCTTGTCGGTCAAAACGGCCGACTGGCCATTGGCCACGCCTTCCCAGTTGCCAAAACTGGTGGAGATCAAACCCAGGGTGTCGAGCACGTTGATTTGCGTGACACCCTTGAGCACAGCGTTTTGGCCCAGCATGTTGAGCGCAGCGACGCGGGCCTGCTCGGCGGCGTTGGGCTGGATGGCGCTCACAATCGTTTTGCCGCTGACCATGTCAAAGGCTTCGGCGCAGTCGCCTGCCGCGAAGATGCCGGGCACATTGGTTTGCAGGTGTTCGTCGGTCAACACGCCTTGCAGGCAGGTGATGCCGCTGTCCTTCAAAAAGCCAATGGCCGGACGCACGCCGGTAGCGCTGATGACCAGATCGGCTTCGACGGTTTGGCCATTGGACAAACGCACCTGCAGCGCACCGCTGGCATCGTCAGACCCCAAACCCACCGCAGAAGCCAACTTGCCGAGCAAGCCTTTTTCTGCGCCACGGCTGATGGCTTCGACCTTGGTGCCGGTGAACACCTGCACGCCTTTGGCTTCGCACCAGTCGCGGATCATGCCGCCCGCTACCGGGCCCATCATGCGCGGCACCATGCGGTCACCCATCTCCACCACGCTGAGCTTGACGCCACGCGCCGCCAGCGATTCCATGATGATGCAGCCAATGAAACCTGCGCCCATTTGCAGCACACGGGCGCCGGGCTGGGCCAGCGCCTGGATGGCGCGGGCGTCTTCCAGCGTCCAGCACGGGTGCACGCCGGGCAGGTCCATGCCTGCAATCGGTGGGCGCACGGGGTGCGAGCCGGTGGCGATCAAGAGCTTGTCAAAAGCCATCGACTGGCCGTTGTCCAAGTGCACCGTTTTGCCTGCCGCATCGACGCGGGTGACTTTGGCCTTGACTTGCGTGATGCAAAGCTCGTCAAAGTGGGTGGCGCTCTTGCGCAGGTAGGTGCCTTGCTCTTCGATATTCCCGATCAGCAAATAAGGGATGGCCATGCGCGAATAAGGCGCATCGGGCTCGTCGCCAATCAAGGTGATGGTGTCACCCGGGGCATGCTTGCGGATGGTTTCAGCGGCGATCACGCCGGCAGGGCCTGCGCCCAAAATCACGTGGTGGGTCATGGTGTTCTCCAAAAAAGAAACAGCGGCCCCGGAGAGCCGCTGCGTCGTTGATCTCAGCAAGACCCAGTGGTGCCCTTGAAGGCGACACTGAGACTCTGACTGAGCATCACAGCCCCAGGCGTTCCCGGGTGGCCGATGTGGGGTGGCCTTCGCCATCCCAGCCGCGCGCCTCGTAGTACTTGGGCAGCATTTCGTCCAACTTGCTGACCATGCCTTTGCCGGGGCCGGTTTTGGCGGCTTCGGTCATCAGGCGCTTGGGCAGGTTGTCGTCGGCCTTGGTGAAGCCGGCGGCGTTGTTGAAATCGCGCTCCATATTCCAGATACGCTCGCCAATGTGGTTCAAGTGCTCCATGGTGAATTCTTCGCCACAAGCGGCTTGCACCTGAGGGGCCACGTCGGCCAGGGTCCAGGCAAAGCTGGTGAAGACGCAGATGCCTGCCGAGTCAAAGGCGGCTGTCGCGTCCTGGAAGGCCTTGACCAATTCTGGCTTGCCTTCGTGCTCGGTGGGCTCGGTCTTGACCGGGATGCCCAGCACTTCAGAGGCGATGGTGTAGCCGCGCAGGTGGCAAGCACCACGGTTGGAGGTGGCGTAAGCCAAACCAATGCCCTGGATCACACGGCCGTCATAGGCCGGGAACTCCTGGCCCTTGACGCTCATGGACAGGTCGGGGTGGCCGTATTTGGCGGTCAGGCGCTTGGAGCCCATGCCAATTTCCTTGCCAAAACCAATGCCCTTGGCGGTCATGTCGACAAACTCGCACAAGGCTTCGGCCGAGCCAAAGGGTGCTGCCACACCGATTTGCTCTTTGGTCAGCACACCCATTTCATACAGCTCCATCACGGCGCCAATGGTGGTGCCAAAGCTGATCGGGTCAAAGCCTTCTTCGTTGCAAATCATGTTGGCGTATTGCAGGGCTTCCAGGTCATTCACGCCGTTGGCTGCGCCCAGTGCCCAAGCCGCTTCGTATTCCAGGCCGCCGTTGGCGCCCCAGTACTCAGGCTTGTTCTTGACGGAGAAGTGGCCTTCGTCCATCTTGCTGATGCGGCCGCAAGCGATGGTGCAACCAAAGCAGGCTTGGTTGGTCACCAGGTGCTTTTTGCCATCGGTCTCACGGGGCGTGACCATGGCTTCGGCCGAGATGTCTTTGGCGCCTTCAAACTGCACATCGCGGTGGTTGCGGGTGGGCAAACCACCGACTTCGTTGATCACGTTCATCAGCACCTGGGTGCCATAAGCTGGCAGGCCCTGGCCTGTGACGGCGTTGTCGGCCAGCACCTTTTTGGCGGCCTTGGCCGCAGCCATGAAAGCCTTGGGGTTTTGCATGTTGCCCACGCCCTTGGTGCCGCGCACCGCAATGGCTTTCAGGTTCTTGCTGCCCATGACGGTGCCCACGCCCGAGCGGCCAGCCGCACGGTGCAAGTCGTTCACCACAGCGGCATACAGCACGCCGTTTTCACCGGCCTTGCCGATGCTGCAAACGCGCAGCAAGGGGTCTTGCAAACTGGACTTGAGGATTTCCTCGGTCTTCCAGACACTTTGGCCCCAGAGGTGGCTCGCAT
>NZ_JBILQU010000002.1:0-80041 GCF_044373035.1 Limnohabitans sp.
CCTGCACTTTGCGGCGCTCTTGCCGGATTTTTTTGCGCTTTTCTTGGGTCAGGCTGGCCAAAAAGTCATCGAAGTCGCGCCATCCCTGGTTTTGCCAGTGGAACTGCACCTGGTCGCGTTGCAGCAGCCCGGCTTGTTCGCAGGCTTGCAGGTCGTGCGGGCTGCCAAACAAAATGTGCAGCGACGGGATGTTGTTGGTTTGGCAAATGTCCAGCAAGGCGGCCAGCAGGGCCTGGCGGGCGGCGTCGGATTCGGCCAGCAAGCGGCTGCCCGGCACGGGGGTGAAGGGCGAGGCGACCAGGGCTTTGGGGTAATAGTCGAGGCCGTGGCGCTGGTAGGCGTCGGCCCAGGCGTGGTCAAACACGTATTCGCCGCGTGAGTGGGTCTTGATGTAGAGCGGGCAGGCGGCGGCCAACACATCGCCTTGATGCGTGTTGCGCCACAGGCTGATGACTTGCAGCGTCCAGCCGGTCTCGGGCGCGGCCGATTGGCTGGTCTGCATGGCCGACAAATAGGCATGCTGCATGAAGGGGGATGGGGCGTCTTGCCGGGCGAGCAGGCTGTCCCAGGCTTCAGGCGCGATGGCACTCAGGTCGCCCAGCACCCGGGTGACATAATTCAAGCTCACATTTTCCAGCACCTGTATGACTCTCCAAATTCGTGTGGCCCAGCTCAACTTTGTCGTCGGAGACATGCCGGGCAATGCCCGCAAAATCATCGACTTCGCCACCCGGGCGCATGCCGAGGGTGCACGCCTGGTGCTGACACCCGAGCTGTCGATTTGCGGTTATGCGGCCGAAGACCTGTTCTTGCGCCCGTCCTTCATCGACGCCTGCGATGATGCCCTGAAAACGGTGGCCCGCGAACTGGCTGGGTTAAAAGGCCTGCATGTGGTGGTGGGCCACCCCGAGGGCGGCGGCCTGCGCACCCGCAGCGTGGCGGTGACGCGCCGCCACAACCGCGCCAGCGTGCTGTGCGAGGGGCAGGTGGTCTGCGCTTACGACAAGCGCGAGTTGCCCAATTACCAGGTGTTTGACGAGCGCCGCTACTTCACGCCCGGCAACGGTGTAGGCGTGTTTGAGGTCGAGGGCGTGCGGGTGGGCTTGCTGATTTGCGAAGACGCCTGGTTTGACGAGCCTGCCCGCCTGGCGCGTGATGCGGGCGCGCAAATGCTGGCGGTGTTGAACGCCTCGCCTTTTCACGCAGGCAAGGGCCCGGAGCGCGAACAGCGCATGCGCGAGCGGGTGGCCGATGGTGGCTTGCCCCTGATTTACGCGCATTTGGTGGGTGGGCAGGACGAGGTGATTTTTGAAGGGCGCTCGTTTGCCCTGAACGCCCAAGGCCAAGTGGTGGCGCGCGCCGAAGGCTTTCGCGAAGCGGCCATGACGGTGCAGGTTCAGGCCGCAGCCCTGGGCGTGGACTTGAGCGCTGCGCCCGAGGCCTTGGTGCCCATGGCCAGTGCCGATGCCGAACTGTGGGACGCGCTGGTGCTGGGCGTGCGCGATTATTTGGGCAAGAACGGTTTCAAAGGCGCGATTTTGGGCCTGTCGGGCGGCATCGATTCGGCGCTGGTGCTGGCGATTGCGGTGGACGCGATCGGGGCCGACAAGGTCCACGCGGTGATGATGCCTTCGCCCTACACGGCCGACATCAGCTGGATCGATTCGCGCGACATGGTCAAGCGCCTGAATGTGCGTTACGACGAGATCTCGATTGCGCCGTTGTTTGACGGCTTCAAGCAGGCGCTGTTGGCGCAGTTTGAGGGCTTGAAAGAAGACACGACCGAGGAAAACATCCAGGCCCGCATTCGCGGCACCCTGCTGATGGCGCTGTCCAACAAAACCGGGGCCATTGTGCTGACGACGGGTAACAAGAGCGAGATGGCCACCGGTTATTGCACGCTGTACGGCGACATGGCGGGCGGTTTTGCGGTCATCAAGGACGTGGTCAAGACCCGCGTGTTTGACCTGGCGCGCTGGCGCAACCAGAACGATCCGTATGGCACGGGCAGCCAACCGATCCCCGAGCGCATCATCACCCGGCCGCCCAGCGCCGAGCTGCGCCCCGACCAAAAAGACCAGGACAGCTTGCCCGCTTATGAGGTGCTGGACGCGATCATTCAGCGTTACATGGAAAACGACGAGGGCGTGGAGGCGCTGATTGCCGACGGTTTTGAGCGCGCCGATGTGGAAAAAGTCACGCGCCTGATCAAGCTCAACGAGTACAAACGCCGCCAATCGCCCGTGGGCATTCGCGTGACGCACCGCAGTTTTGGCAAGGATTGGCGTTATCCTATGACCAACAAGTTTCGGGCCTGAATCCAGGCGCTCTCTATCTTTCGAGGACATTTCACATGAAGCAGATCACCGCCGTCATCAAACCTTTCAAATTGGAAGAAGTGCGCGAAGCCTTGGCCGAATGTGGCGTGACGGGCCTGACCGTGACCGAAGTCAAGGGTTTTGGCCGTCAAAAAGGCCACACCGAGTTGTACCGCGGCGCAGAGTACGTGGTCGACTTTTTGCCCAAGGTGAAGGTCGAGGTGGTGGTCAAGGACCAAGACGTGGACAGCTGCGTGGACGCCATCATCAAGGCGGCGCGCACCGGCAAGATCGGTGACGGCAAGATTTTTGTGACTTCGGTCGAGCGCGTGATCCGTATTCGCACCGGCGAACAAGACGAAACCGCGGTTTGATGGGAAAGCCGGGCGGCGCACCCCGGCTCAGCTCGCGTCCAAGGTCAGAGCAGTTCGATTTTGGCGCGGGGTGAAAAGCCTGCTTTTTGCACCAAGTTTTGCAGCAGCGCTTCAGGTTCGTGGCCCAGGGTGACCAGATCGGTCTGCCAATCGCCCATGAAACCGTCTTGCACCACTTGGCCGATGAAGGCCATCAAGCCATCGTAATAGCCCAAGCTGTTCAGGATGCCGACAGGCTTGTCGTGGTAGCCCAGCTGTCGCCAAGTCCACACCTCAAACAACTCTTCAAACGTGCCGATGCCGCCAGGCAGGGCCAAAAACGCGTCGGCTTTGTCGGCCATGAGGCGCTTGCGCTCGTGCATGGTGTCCACCACATGCAGTTCGGTGCAGCCGTGGTGCGCCCATTCTTTTTCGACCAAGGCTGTGGGGATGATGCCGACCACCGTGCCGCCTGCGGCCAGCGTGGCTTCGGCCACCAGGCCCATCAGGCCGTTGCGTCCCCCGCCATAGACCAGTTGGCCACCGTGTGCGCCGATCCAGGTGCCCACTTGCACCGCGATTTGCGCAAATTCGGGCTTGTTCCCGGGCTTGGAGCCGCAGTAAACGCAGACCGAGAAGGCCGGTTGGGCTGCTTGGAGGGGGTGGGGCGTGTTCATGGGGTGTTCATTTGGCAGAAACCAGCCGGGTGCCGGCCCAGGCGTCGTGCCAGAACTGGCGCTGGGGGTGAAAGCGGCTGAGCAAGGCCCAGACCAGGACCCAGACCAAGCTGAGCAGACCCATCGAGCCGGCGGGCAGGCCCAAGGGAATGGTCAGCAGCAGCGGGGGCAAAAACCACATCCAGCTCAGCAGGTAGCGCAGCAGGGCGCGGCTTTGGCTCAGCGGCAGGCCTTGCGCGCTGACGACTTTGACATGCCAGGTTTTCATGGCCAGGGTTTGGCCCCGGTGCCAAAACCAGGTGAAGTAAATGCCCAATATCAAAAACAGGAAGGCTTGCAAGCCTGAGCGGTTGTCCAAGGCGTGGCGGGTCTGGCTCAGCGTGCCAAACAAGTAGCCCGCGATGAACACAACACCGAACAGCAGCATGCCTTCGTAAAGCCAGCAGGCCATGCGCCGTTTGAGCGAGGGGGCGGCCAGCGGGTCGGCGGCAGGCGGTACGGGGTGTGTCGGTGAGGCGGGCACGCGCTGGGTCATGGCAGCAATGGAGGATGGAAGATCGGATGGCGAAGGGGTTCAGCGCTGCCAGCAGGCGCAGGCCGGATGGTTTGTGCGTCACAGCGTGAGGGATTGAGCGCTCAGACATTGCACCCGATTGTGGCTCAAATGCGCGGATGAACCGCGCTGCATGGATTCAAGAGGGCTGAGGCAACAAGGTTTTGGGGTGGATCGGTTTTGAAGGCGCCACACGCTGAATCTCCCGTGTGGCATTGACGGGCAGCAGTGGGGGACTGACCAGGCGGGTGCTGGGCGTTGCGAAACTGCGGGCGGCACTTTTGGCAGGCGGTTTGGGGCCCAAAGACAGTTTGTGTTTTTCCTGATCGGACAGTGCCTGGTAGGCTTCCCACTGGGCCCGCTTGTCTTGGGCAGACAGGGATTGGGTGGTGTTGAAGTGAAAGCGCGCCTGGCTGCGTTGGCGAGGACTGAGCGCCGCCCACTCCCGCATGCGGCTGTGCAGGGTCATCTGTTCTTCGTCACTGAGTTGCAGAAAATTTTTGGACAGAGCCAGCCATTTTTGGCGCTGCTGCGCCGTCAGCGCATGCCATTCCTTGCTCAATGGGGCCAGGGCTTGTTTTTGACGTTTGCTCAAGGACTGCCAAGCAATGGAGTCGGGGGCGGGTGAGCTGTTGGCGGCGCTGGAAGTCAAGGGAACTTGCACACTGTGCCCCAATGCCGGTGTGGCCGGCAAAGACGGGTCGGTGACAGCATTCATGCTGGCCGGCATGCTCGAGTTGGGCATAGACGCTTGTTGTTCCGCCGGGGCTGGGGCATTTCCCATGGGGGTCTGTGTTTGCGCCCAGGCTTGCATGCCCAAGCTCAGTGCCAAGGTGGCCAGGCCGCTGATGCCCCACCCTGGTCTGAGCCAGCTCAGACCAAGTCGGCACACAGGCTGCTCGGCCGTGTGCTGAAGGCCAAACTTGCAACCTGTTTCAGTCATGCCGCGCGTGTTGCTGAAGCTTAAGGAACTGGGCAAAGCCTGGATCGGTGTAGGCGTCCGGTGGCAATTCGTCGAGCAGCAAAGCAGAGTCAAGGGAGGCGATGTCGGCCTCGGCCAAGTCTTGTTGCAGGGCCTGGATGAACATGAGGCCCGACACCAGGGCCAACAAAGGCAGGGCCGAGGCCAGGATGCGCCAAAGGTTAAGGCCCTCGTCAGGTGGCCCGCTGAGCGTGCCATTGGCATTCAAGGCCAGGCTGTGGCGCAGCAGGCGTTGCGGCGTGGGGCGGGTCTTCAAGGCCATTTGGCGGGCCACGCGCAGCCGCTCGCCGATGTCATGCCCCAAATCCTGCGATGCCAGGTCCAATTGCGCGGCCAAGGTTCGACCCCAAAGGTCCATGTCGGTGGTGGTGGCAGTGGCGGATGTTTGGAAATTTTTCATGGTTTCATGCCTTGTTGGGCCAAGGTTTTACTCAAGGACTGGATGGCTCGGGAGCAATGGGTTTTGACGCTGCCTTCAGAGCAGCCCATCACGGCGGCAGTTTCAGCCACGTCCAGCTCCTCCCAATAACGCAGCAGGAAGGCTTCTCGTTGACGTGCAGGCAAACTCATGATGGCTTTTTCAATGTGTTCCAGGGTTTGCACCCGCCCCAACCATTGCTCAGCACTTTGACTGGCAGGGGCGTCGGCCGCACCCGTGGTGACTTCGAGCAGGTCAAAGTCGCCCAGGTCGTCGTGGTGGTCAAAATCGTCCAGGTTGGAAAACAGGGCGTTGCGCGTCTTGCGACGGCGAAACCAGTCCAGCACGGTATTGGACAATATCCGCTGGAACAGCAAAGGCAGCTCTGGTGCCGTTTTGTCCGAGTAGTGGCTGCACAGCTTGATCATGCTGTCTTGCACGATGTCCAGGGCCCCTTCTTCATCGCCCACGTGGTAATAGGCCCGTTTGAAGGCTTTTTTCTCCACGCTTTTGAGAAAGTCAGAAATTTCGGTGTCCGAGGCCAAGTTGCTTGCAGCGGCGGGCTGTGTCCTGTGTGGGCGAGATGGGATGGCGGGTGGCGAGACGGGCAATGATGCAAGGCAATTATGTCACTGACCCCAATCTGGCCGTTCTGTTTTTAAAGACACGCTGTCAACGGTGCGATAATATTGGGTTGCAATTGAAAAAAAGCAAACGGATCACCGTCCGGCACTTTTACAGTGAGGTGCCCATGTCTGTGGTCTCAAGTCCCAAAGCCACTTCACAAGAGTCGAGCCCAGGGGCACCCAAGGTTTTTCGTTAGAGAAATTCACAAAGGTTCAAAAGGTTGAATATGGAAATCAATAAAACCGAAATGGCGTCTGCTGCGTCCGCCGCGGCCACATCTCAAGAGTTGCGCGGGGCCGAAATTCTGGTCAGAGCGCTGCAAGCCGAAAACGTTCAGTTCGTTTGGGGCTACCCCGGTGGGGCCGTGCTGCACATCTACGACGCTTTCTATAAACAAGAAACCATTCAGCATGTGCTGGTGCGCCACGAGCAAGCGGCGGTGCACGCGGCCGATGGCTACGCTCGTGCCACGGGCGAAGTGGGTGTGGCGCTGGTCACCTCGGGCCCCGGCCTGACCAATGCCGTGACCGGCATCGCCACTGCCTACATGGACAGCATCCCCATGGTCATCATCAGCGGGCAAGTGCCCACTGCGGCCATTGGCCTCGATGCCTTCCAGGAATGCGACACCGTGGGCATTACACGCCCCATCGTCAAGCACAACTTCCTGGTCAAAGACGCTAAGGACATGGCCGAGGTCATGAAAAAAGCCTTCCACATTGCGCGTACCGGTCGCCCTGGCCCGGTGGTGGTGGATGTGCCCAAGGACGTGTCTTTCAACAAAACCCCGTACACCGGCTACCCCGACAAGGTCGAGATGCGCTCGTACAACCCGGTGCGCAAAGGACACGGTGGCCAGATTCGCAAGGCCATGCAGCTGCTGATGTCGGCCAAGCGACCTTACATCTACACCGGTGGTGGCGTGCTGCTGAGCAATGCCAGTCCCGAGTTGCGCGCTTTGGTAGACCTGCTGAACTTCCCGGTCACCAACACCTTGATGGGTTTGGGCGCTTTCCCGGCCAATGACCGCCGTTTCCTGGGCATGCTGGGCATGCACGGTACGCTCGAGGCCAACAACGCGATGCAAAACTGCGACGTCTTGCTGGCCGTGGGTGCCCGCTTTGACGACCGCGTGATTGGCAACCCCAAGCACTTTGCGCAAAACGAACGCAAGATCATCCACATCGACATCGACCCTTCCAGCATTTCCAAGCGCGTCAAGGTCGATGTGCCGATCGTGGGCGACGTGAAAGACGTGCTGATCGAATTGATGGGCATGATCCGCGAATCCGGTCTCAAGCCCGACAGCCAGGCGCTGGCGCAGTGGTGGGAAACGGTCGAAGGCTGGCGCAGCCGCGATTGCATGAAGTACGACAGCAGCAGCAGCCTGGTCATCAAGCCGCAAAAGGTCATCGAGACCTTGTGGGAAATGACCAAAGACGCCGACGCGTACATCACCTCCGATGTGGGCCAGCACCAGATGTGGGCCGCCCAGTACTACAAGTTCAATGAGCCGCGCCGCTGGATCAATTCCGGTGGCTTGGGCACCATGGGCGTGGGCATTCCTTACGCCATGGGCATCAAGCTGGCCAAGCCCGACAGCGAGGTGTATTGCGTGACCGGCGAAGGCTCGGTGCAAATGTGCATCCAAGAGCTCTCGACCTGCTTGCAATACAACACGCCCATCAAAGTCGTGGCCCTGAACAACGGTTACTTGGGCATGGTGCGCCAGTGGCAGGAAATTGATTACTCCGGTCGTTACAGCCACAGCTACATGGATGCGTTGCCCAACTTCGTGAAGTTGGCCGAGGCCTATGGCCACGTCGGCATCTTGGTGGAAAAGCCCGAGGATGTGGAGCCTGCTTTGCGCGAAGCACGCAGGCTAAAGGACCGAACGGTTTTCTTGGACATCCGTACGGATCCGACTGAAAACGTGTTCCCCATGGTCAAGGCTGGCAAAGGCATCACCGAGATGCTGATGGGCGCTGAAGATCTTTAATTAATCCCACTGGACGAATCTATTGCCCGCCAAGCCTGCGCATGACCGTGTGCAGGGGAGGGCGGCGAAAAACGGCAGTTTTCTGCGGCCCAATTTTCCTGGTTGCATGCCGTCGCAAAAAGAGGAATCACACATGAAACACATCATCGCTGTACTGATTGAAAACGAAGCGGGCGCTTTGTCCCGCGTGGTGGGGCTGTTTTCGGCCCGTGGCTATAACATCGAGTCACTCACGGTGGCACCGACCGAAGACCCCAGCTTGTCACGCATGACCATCCAGACCGCTGGCTCCGACGACGTGATCGAGCAGATCACCAAGCACCTGAACCGCCTGATCGAGGTGGTGAAGGTGGTTGACCTGACCGAAGGTGCCTACACAGAGCGCGAGTTGATGCTCGTCAAAGTGCGTGCCGTGGGCAAGGAACGCGAAGAAATGAAACGCATGGCCGACATCTTTCGTGGCCGTGTGATTGATGTCACCGACAAGAGCTACACGATTGAGCTCACCGGTGACCAATCGAAGAACGACGCCTTTTTGGAGGCGATCGACCGCAGCGCCATTTTGGAAACCGTACGCACCGGTGCATGCGGTATCGGGCGCGGCGAGCGCATCCTGCGCGTCTAAATCCAATCACCAACCTGTTTATTCCTAAGGAGAACCCTGTGAAAGTTTTTTACGACAAAGATTGTGATCTGAGTGTCATCAAGGGCAAGACCGTTGCCATCCTTGGTTACGGCTCTCAAGGCCACGCCCACGCCCAAAACCTGAACGACAGCGGCGTCAAAGTGGTCGTCGGTCTGCGCAAAGGCGGCGCATCGTGGGACAAAGTCGGCAAAGCCGGCTTGACCGTGATGGAAGTCAACGACGCTGTCAAAGCCGCTGACGTGGTCATGATCTTGTTGCCTGATGAAATGATCGCCGAGGTCTACAACAACAACGTGGCGCCACACATCAAACAAGGCGCTTCGCTGGCTTTTGCCCACGGCTTCAACGTGCACTACAACCAGGTTGTGCCCCGCGAAGACCTGGACGTGTGGATGGTCGCACCCAAGGCCCCAGGCCACACCGTGCGCAACACCTACACCCAAGGCGGCGGCGTGCCCCACTTGGTGGCCATTCACCAGGACAAGAGCGGCAAAGCCCGTGCGATGGCCCTGAGCTACGCCATGGCCAACGGCGGCGGCAAGGCCGGCATCATCGAAACCAACTTCAAAGAAGAGACCGAAACCGACCTGTTCGGCGAGCAGGCTGTTCTGTGCGGTGGCGCCGTTGAGCTGATCAAGATGGGTTACGAGACCTTGGTGGAAGCCGGTTACGCCCCAGAAATGGCTTACTTCGAGTGCTTGCACGAGTTGAAGCTGATCGTGGACCTGATCTACGAAGGCGGCATCGGCAACATGAACTACTCGATCTCGAACAACGCCGAATACGGCGAGTACGTGACCGGTCCTGAAATCATCAACGAGCAGTCACGTGAAGCCATGCGCAACGCCTTGAAGCGCATCCAGACGGGCGAATACGCCAAGATGTTCATCTTGGAAGGCCGCACCAACTACCCGAGCATGACCGCGCGTCGTCGCTTGACTTCCGAGCATTCCATCGAAGTTGTGGGCGCCCAATTGCGCGCCATGATGCCTTGGATCGCCAAGAACAAGCTGGTGGACAAAACCCGCAACTGATCTGGCCCTTGTGCAAGAATTGAAAAGGCCACTGCGGTGGCCTTTTTCTTGGGCGCTGGGTCTGCCTTAAACTCGGTTGCCACGGTATGAATCCGAAAAACCGCAACAGGAATGGACGATGAACAAAACCACCAACATCGCTGAAGACGCAGAAGGCCCTGCGCCAGTGCGTAAGCCCTCCAAGGGCATCTACATGCTGCCCAACATGATCACATTGGCGGCCCTGTTTGCTGGTTTTTATGCCGTGGTCATGGCCATCAATGGCCGGTTTGACCTGGCCACCGTGGGCATCTTCAGCGCCATGGTGCTCGACAGCCTGGACGGTCGCGTGGCCCGCATGACCAACACCCAAAGTGCCTTTGGCGAGCAAATGGATTCGCTGTCGGACATGGTGTCCTTTGGCGCGGCGCCCGCGCTGATCGCCTATGTCTGGACGCTCAAGGAGTTGGGCCGTTGGGGCTGGATTGCGGCCTTTGTTTACTGTGCTTGCGCTGCGTTGCGCTTGGCGCGCTTCAACGTCAACACGGGCGTGGTCGACAAGCGTTTTTTTCAGGGCCTGCCCTCGCCTGCGGCCGCAGCCTTGGTGATGGGTTTTGTCTGGATCATGTTTGAAAACGCCGTGCCTGCCAAAGCCGTGTCTTGGGGCATGTTTGCCGTGTGCCTGTTTGCAGGTCTGACCATGGTGACCAATGTGCCGTTTTACAGTTTCAAGGACATGCACATGAAAAAGAGCGTGCCTTTTGCCACGCTGGTGCTGGTGGCTTTGGGCATTGCGGCTGTGAACATCGATCCGCCCACCGTCTTGTTTGGCGCGTTTGTGGTTTACGGCTTGAGTGGCTATGTGATTTATGCCTGGCGCAAGGCCAAAGGTCAGCCCACGAGCATGATCAGCACCTCCACTGACGAGCCCGACGAGCGGGGTTTGCACCAGTGATGTCAACTGCACGACAGTTCGGGTTTTGAACTGTGCTAAAGTCATTGCATGTATTTTTCTTTGTTTGCTCTACTGCTAGCGCCCCACGGGCGGGATGTGTAGCGCACGCAAACATTTTCCCAAAAGGCCCGTATGCCATCCGCAACGGGCCTTTTGCATTTTTGCTTGGACTTGCGGGTTTTGACCAGGAGTGAACATGGCTGACAAACTGATTATTTTCGACACCACCTTGCGCGATGGCGAGCAATCGCCCGGTGCCTCCATGACACGTGATGAGAAGCTGCGCATTGCCCGCCAACTGGAGCGACTGCGCGTGGACGTGATCGAAGCCGGTTTTGCGGCCAGTTCCAACGGCGACTTTGAAGCAGTGAAAGCCATTGCCGATGCGATCAAGGATTCCACCATTTGCTCTTTGTCACGCGCCAATGACCGCGACATCTCTCGCGCCGCCGAGGCCCTCAAAGGCGCCAACAACGGACGCATCCACACCTTCATTGCCACGTCGCCCCTGCACATGGAAAAGAAGCTTCGCATGACGCCCGACCAGGTGTTTGAGCAGGCCAAGCAGTCGGTGCGCTTTGCCCGTAACCTGGTGAGCGATGTCGAGTTCAGTCCGGAAGACGGCTACCGCAGCGACATGGATTTTCTGTGCCGAGTTCTGGAGGCGGTGATTGCCGAGGGCGCCTCTACCATCAACGTGCCCGACACGGTCGGTTACGCGGTGCCCGAGCTTTATGGTGAGTTCATCCGCACTTTGCGCGAGCGCATCCCCAACTCTGACAAAGCGATTTGGTCTGTGCATTGCCACAACGACTTGGGCATGGCGGTGGCCAACTCCCTGGCCGGTGTGAAGATCGGCGGGGCCCGTCAGGTCGAGTGCACCATCAATGGGCTGGGCGAGCGCGCAGGCAATTGCTCGCTGGAAGAAGTGGTCATGGCCGTGAAGACGCGCCGTGACTATTTTGGTCTGGATGTGGGCATCGATGCGAGCCACATCTTGGCCGCCAGTCGCATGGTCAGTCAAACCACCGGTTTTGTGGTCCAGCCCAACAAAGCGGTGGTGGGTGCGAATGCTTTTGCCCACGCCTCCGGCATCCACCAAGATGGCGTGCTCAAGGCCCGCGATACCTACGAAATCATGCGTGCGGAAGATGTGGGCTGGTCCAACAACAAAATCGTGCTGGGCAAACTCAGCGGCCGCAACGCATTCAAACAACGTTTGCAAGATTTGGGCGTGACCCTGGACAGTGAAACCGAAATCAACAACGCTTTTGCCAAGTTCAAGGAGTTGGCCGACCGCAAGAGTGAAATCTTTGATGAGGACATTTTGGCCTTGGTCAGTGACGAAAGTGTCAGCACCGAAAAAGAGCAGTACGGCTTTGTCTCGATGTCCCAACACAGCGAAACCGGCGAGCGACCGCATGCGGCCGTGGTCTTCACCGTGCAGGGCAAGGAGGTGAGCACCGAGTCGGATGGCAATGGCCCGGTGGATGCCTCCCTCAAGGCGATCGAGTCGCATGTCAAAAGTGGCGCAGAAATGGTGCTGTATTCGGTCAACGCCATCAGTGGTTCCACCGAAAGTCAGGGGGAGGTGACCGTGCGTTTGCAAAACAGCGGGCGGGTGGTCAACGGCGTCGGGTCCGATCCGGACATCGTGGTGGCTTCGGCCAAGGCCTACCTGAGTGCATTGAATAAATTGCAGAGCAAAGCCGATCGCGTCGCTGCGCAAGGATAAAATGAATCCCAAATAAGTAATTATTTGCTTTATAAAAGTCACGTAAGTTATTGTTCTTGCGTGACTTTTTTTATTTGGATACACTGGGGCTCATATTTGAAAAATCAGACCATCAAGACATGCCATTGAAATCAGTTTCTATTTTTCCTTTGCCCAAATCCTGGTTACGCATCGCTGTATTGGCCATGGTGGTGGGGCTGGTCACCATCGTGTCGGGCCAGTTGAGTCTGGCCTATGCGCAAAACACTCAGCAGACACCCGCCAAAGCGCAAAAAAAACCAAAAAGTGCCGAAAAGTCGGCTGGACCCCGCAAAGCGAAATCGGGTCAAATTGCATCGGCAAAGAAAAAACCAGTAGCCAAGTCTTCAGGTCATAAAAGGCAAACGTCCAAATCAACCCTGAACGCTCAAAATCTGAAAGCCAGGCCAAACGCGCGCCCCATTCGCTCGTCTTTTGGTCATATGGCAGGTCTGCATGCCACTTCCGATGCCCTGGGCTTGCACTCCAGCGTCGCCCTGGTGGTGGACCAAGATACGCAGGAAGTTCTCTACAGCAAGAATGACCATGTGGTTTTGCCCATCGCATCCTTGACCAAACTGATGACGGGCTTGGTCATCGCGGAGGCCAATTTGCCCATGGACGAACGCATCCGCATTACCCAGGCCGATGTGGACACCGAAAAAGGGAGCTCTTCCCGCTTGGCTGTAGGCACAGAACTCAGCCGTGGTGACTTGATGCACCTGTCCTTGATGTCCAGCGAAAACCGCGCAGCGCACGCATTGGGGCGCACTTTCCCGGGCGGCATGGATCTGTTCATCAGTCGAATGAACCAGCGTGCCCGTTCATTGGGCATGACGGACACCCGCTATGTGGAGCCAACGGGGCTGTCCAGCCAAAACCAGTCCAGTGCCAATGATTTGGCTGTCTTAGCGGCCAAGGCTTACAACGAGCCCATGCTGCGAGAGCTGTCCACCTCGCAAGGCCGTGAGGTTGCAGTGGGCCGCATAACGCTGCAGTACAACAACACCAACGGATTGATCAAAAATCCACAATGGGACATAGGCCTGCAAAAGACCGGTTACATCTCTGAGGCTGGTCGTTGCTTGGTCATGCAAGCCCAGGTGGCAGGTCGAAAGTTGATCATGGTTTTTCTCGATTCGACGGGGAAGTTCAGCCGAATGGGTGACGCCGAGCGGGTGCGCAAGTGGCTTGAGCAAAAGTCGTCCATGAACCAGCGCTCTTGGGAATCAGCAGTTCAGATGCCAGGCTGAGGTCTACCAAGCCAAGGCACAGGACGACTGGCCTTCAGTGCGATTCGTGGTGACCCAATGTCTCAGAGATCGCTTTGGTGGTTTCTTGTAACTTGGGCAGCCAGCTTTCATCCAGCCGATCGGCCGGGGCAGAGATAGACAAGCCTGCCAGCAGCTTACCCTGGTCATCGTATATGCCCGCTGCGATGCAACGCACGCCCAACTCCAGCTCTTCATTGTCACGCGCAAAGCCGGACTGGTTGACGCGCGAGAGCTCTCTTTCCAGCACTTGCAGTTGCGTGATGCTGTTGCGTGTCTGGCCAGCCAAGCCGGTGCGCGTGGCATAAGAGCGAACTCGCAAAGGGTCGTCTGCGGCCAGGAAAAGCTTGCCCACCGACGTCAGGTGCAAAGGGGCGCGACCACCAATGGCACGGACCACCTGCATGCCCGAGCGTTCGCTGTAGGCGCGTTCGATGTAAACGATTTCGTCACCTTGGCGCATGCTCAAGTTGACGGGTTGTTGAATGAGTTTGTGCAGGTCACGCATGGGGGCAAGGGCCGCATCGCGCACATTGAGCCTGCCCTTGACCATGTTGCCCAATTCCAGCAAACGCATGCCCAGGCGATAGTGGCCAGCCTCCGGGCGGTCCACAAAGCGGCCGGTGGCCAGGTCGTTCAGGATACGGTGCGCCGTAGAGGGGTGCAGCCCGGTTTTTTGGCTGATTTCCTTGAGCGAGATGGCTTCTTCGCGGGACGCCAGCACGTCGATCAGGCTGAACATGCGTTCAATCACCTGGATGGTGGGCACGGTCGTGAGGGCGGGGTCTTTTTTCATTGTGTCATGCCAAGAGATTCTATTTTACACAGTGAAATGAAGGGGGGCTGTACGGTTGCGGGGTCAACGAAATGTCCCTCGACGAAAGGGTCAAACAGTCGCCTCAATCAAAAGCCTGCCATTGGCCCTGCACTTTGATTTCGCAGGGCTTGAAGCGGGATTTGTAATTCATTTTGGGGCTGCCATCGATCCAGTAACCCAGGTAGACATAGGGCAGACCCAGTTGGGCCGCTTGCTGGATTTGCCAAAGTACCCCGAAGGTGCCAAAGCTGGCCGTTTCATCGGGTTGGTAAAAGGTGTAAACCGCCGATAAACCGTGGTTGAGCACATCGACGATGCTGACCATCTTCAGTTCACCGAGTTCCTCGCCAACGCCTGGGGCTCTGAATTCCACAATGCGGGAGTTGACACGGCTTTGCAACAGGAACTGGGTGTACTGGTCGACGCTGTCGTGGTCCATGCCGCCACCCGGGTGACGCGTGTTCTGGTAGCGCAAGTACAGGGCGTAATGCTCGGGGTCGTAATGCAAGTCGAGCACACGCACCTGCAAATTTCGGTGCGCTTGCCAAGCGCGACGCTGGCTGCGGTCGGGTTTGAAAGCGTCCACCCGCACGCGCAAAGGCTGACAGGCTTGGCAGCCATCGCAGTAAGGGCGGTAGGTGAACAGGCCGCTGCGCCGAAAGCCCTGCTCCACCAAGTCTGCGTACACCTCGTTGTGAATCAGGTGGCTGGGGGTGGCGACTTGGGAGCGGGCGGAGCGGTTGGGCAGGTAGCTGCACGCATAAGGGGCTGTGGCGTAAAACTGCAGTGCCTGCAGCGGGAGTTCTTTGAGTTGGGTCATTTGGTGGGGGCCGTCAATGAAGCCAGAGCCGGCCAATTCAGGGACTGACGCGCCCAGTCGATGGGATCTTGTTCGCGCCCTTCGTGCACGCCGTGCACAAAGTCGCTGCGCGGTATTTCACGGGCCCCCAGCGAGCCCAGGTGGGGGGTGTTTTGCTGGCAATCAATCGCCTGGACCCCGTGTTGCAAGCAGACACTGACCAAGCAGGCCAGTGCCATCTTGGAGCCATCGCTGACGGTGGTGAACATGGACTCGCCAAACACAGCGCGGCCCAAGGCCACGAAGTACAGGCCTGCCACGAGGTCGCCCTCGATGCGCAATTCACAGCTGTGGGCCAGGCCCATGCGGTGCAGTTCTTCGTAAGCAGCCACCATTTGGGGCACGATCCAGGTGCCTTTCTGGCCAGGGCGAGGCGATGAGGCGCAGCGTTGGATGACCTGCGAGAAGTCGCGGTCAAAGCACATTTCAAACTGGTGTGTCAGGCTCCAGCGTTTGAGGCTTTGCTGCAGCGATCTGTGCAAGCGAAAATCGCGCGTTTTCAGCACCATGCGGGGGTCGGGGCTCCACCACAGGACGGGCTGACCCACGTTGAACCAGGGGAAAACGCCTTCGGCGTACGCTTGCATCAAACGCGGGGCCGACACATCTTTGCTGGCGGCCAGCAGACCTGGGGCGGGCGATGAGGCCCCCCAAGCCTGGCTGACCGGCGGAAGGGCCTGGCCCTCCACAATCCAGGGCAGTTCAGGGGCATGTGCGTTGGCTTCGGCTTCGCTGGTCATGGCGCAATTACACAATAAAAGCCGCAGTGCGGCGTGGCGCTATCATTTTGCGGATGCAAAACCTGCCCGCTCACTGGATACAACCCGATTGGCCGACCCCCACCCGCGTTCGCGCGCTCATGACCAGTCGCCAGGGCGGGGTTTCGGTCGCCCCATGGGACAGCATGAATCTGGGGGACCATGTGGGTGACCGGTCGGCCGATGTGCACACCAACCGTGAGCGCCTGGCGGCGCAGATTGGGCACATGCCGGTGTTTTTGCAACAAGTGCACGGGGTGGCCAGTTTGCAACTGGGCGCGGCCACGCCCCAGGGGCTGGTGGCCGATGCCTGCTGGAGCCGCGATCCGGGTGTGGCCTGCACCATCATGGTGGCCGATTGCTTGCCGGTGTTGCTTTGCGATGCAGCAGGGCGCTGGGTGGCTGCAGCCCATGCGGGCTGGCGTGGGCTGGCGGGGCCGGCTGTGGCCACCCCGTCAAAAGGGATGGGCGTGCTGGAGAGCCTGTGGGCCAACATCCAGCTTGCGGGGGTCGATGTGTCGGACGTGCTGGCGTGGCTGGGGCCCTGCATCGGACCGCAAGCCTTTGAAGTGGGGCCCGAAGTACGGGCCGCTTTTGACGATGGTTCGCCCGAGGTACAGGCGCTGTTCACGCCGACAGGCCACGGAAAATACAGGGCCGATCTGGCTGGTTTGGCTCGGGTGCGCTTGCAGGCCTTGGGCATCACACGCGTGTTTGGCAACGACAGCAGCCTGCCATGGTGCACAGTGTCAGGGTCGGCGCTCTTCTTTTCCCACCGCAGGGACAGCCGCCACCTCGGGCAAAGCGGCCGCATGGCCGCCTGCATCTGGCTGGACCGCTGAGTCGGGCTGGATTGGACCACCTGCGGCCTCTTGCCTGGCCTGTTGTTCCTGTTGGCGAATGGCCTTGCGGCGCAGGGGTGTGCCCATCAGGTAAACCACCAAGGCCATGGGCAGCAAGCCATAGAACACAAAGGTGATGATGGCCCCCAGCACGCTGCCTTGCGAGCTGAAGGCTTCAGCCAGGGCCATCAGCAGGGTGACGTAAAGCCAACCAATCACGATCAAATACATGATTTTTTTAGCCCTTGTAATTTATGTGACAACAAACTGAAAGATACTCGGAACCAGAGAATTGAGAAAAACGATCGATTCAGGAGAAAAACGATGAGCACTTTCACGCCGGAATTTTGGTCCCAAATGAGCGAAGGCTTTCAGCAAGACCTGAGCAAAAGCTGGGGTCAGGCGATGCAGCATTTTCAGACCATGGATCTCGGTGGCTTGAAGCCATCGGCCGATGCGGCCGTGCCCCAGCTCAAATTCTCGCCTGAAAAGCTCCAGACCCTGCAAGGCCAGTACTTCAAAGACGCCTCTGAAATGTGGAATCAGAGCTTGCACAACAGTTTGCAAGTCAAAGACCGACGCTTTTCGGGCGAAGCCTGGGCCGCTAACCCCATGGCTACCTTCAGTGCCGCTTCTTATTTGCTCAATACCCGCACCCTGATGGGGCTGGCCGATGCGGTGGAAGCCGACGAGAAAACACGCACCCGCATTCGGTTTGCTGTCGAGCAATGGGTGGCTGCAGCTGCGCCCAGCAATTTTTTGGCCTTCAACGCAGAGGCGCAAAAGAAAGCCATCGACACACAAGGCGAGAGCATCGCCAAAGGCGTGCAAAACCTGGTGCATGACATGCAACAAGGGCACGTTTCGATGACCGATGAAAGCCTGTTTGAAGTGGGCAAGAACGTGGCCACCACCGAAGGTGCGGTGGTTTTTGAAAACGATTTCTTCCAGCTCATCGAATACAAACCGCTCACGGCCAAGGTCTATGAAAAACCGTTCTTGCTGGTGCCCCCTTGCATCAACAAGTTCTACATCCTCGACCTGCAGCCTGAAAATTCGCTGATCCGTTATGCGGTCAGCCAAGGCCACCGCACCTTTGTGGTCAGCTGGCGCAACCCTGACGCGTCGATGGCGCAAAAAACCTGGGACGACTACATTGAGCACGCGGCCATGGAGGCCATCCACACCGTGCAGGCCATCACCGGCGCACCCAAGATCAATGCTTTAGGTTTTTGCGTGGGCGGCACCATCTTGTCCACCGCGCTGGCCGTACTGGCCGCACGCGGCGAAAAGCCGGTGGCCAGTGCCACGTTCCTCACCACGCTGATCAACTTCACCGACACCGGCATTCTGGATGTGTTCATTGACGAGAACTTCGTCAAATTCCGCGAGCAGCAATTGGGCCAAGGCGGTTTGCTCAAGGGCCAGGACCTGGCGTCCACCTTCAGCTTTCTGCGTCCCAACGACCTGGTCTGGAACTACGTGGTGGGCAACTACCTCAAGGGCGAAACACCACCACCGTTTGACTTGCTTTATTGGAACAGCGACTCGACCAACTTGCCGGGTCCTTTTTATGCCTGGTACCTGCGCAACACCTACCTGGAGAACAACCTGGTCAAACCCCGCAAGGTCACCGTGTGTGGCGAGGCCATTGACCTGGCCAAGGTCGACATGCCCGTTTACATCTACGGCTCGCGCGAAGACCACATCGTGCCCATTGGTGGTGCCTATGCCAGCACCCAGGTGCTGCCGGGCAAAAAGCGTTTCGTCATGGGCGCTTCGGGCCACATTGCCGGCGTGATCAACCCGCCTGCGGCCAAAAAACGCAGCCACTGGTTGAGCGAGGGCACAAAATTCCCGGCCGAGGTGAACGACTGGATCGCCAAGGCCAAAGAGGTGCCAGGCAGCTGGTGGACCGATTGGTCCAACTGGCTCAAGGGCCATGCGGGCAAGCAAATTGCCGCACCCAAGACCTACGGGAAAGCTGGCAAGTTCAAGGCCATCGAAGCGGCGCCGGGCCGCTACGTCAAGGCCAAGGCCTGATTCGTTTTTTTATTGGAGACACAAATGCAAGACATCGTCATCGTTGCAGCCGCACGCACCGCCGTGGGCAAATTTGGCGGCACGCTCGCCAAGACCCCTGCCACCGAGCTGGGCAGCATCGTCATCAAGGGTTTGCTGGCGCGCAGTGGCCTGCCCGTGGACGCCATTGGTGAGGTCATCATGGGCCAGGTGCTGGCCGCAGGCGTGGGTCAAAACCCCGCCCGCCAAGCCATGATGAAAGCCGGTGTGGCCCAGGAAACACCTGCTTTGACCATCAACGCCGTGTGCGGCTCGGGCCTGAAGGCCGTGATGCTGGCCGCGCAAGCCGTGGCTTGGGGCGACAGCGAAATCGTCATCGCTGGCGGTCAGGAAAACATGAGCGCCAGCCCGCATGTGTTGAACGGCAGCCGCGACGGCCAGCGCATGGGCGACTGGAAAATGACCGACACCATGATCGTGGACGGCCTGTGGGACGTGTACAACCAGTACCACATGGGCATCACCGCCGAAAACGTGGCCAAAGCCCACGGCATCACCCGCGACATGCAGGACGCCCTGGCCGCAGGCAGTCAGCGCAAAGCCGCGGCCGCGCAAGACGCGGGCAAGTTCAAGGATGAAATTGTTGATGTGCTGATTCCTCAGCGCAAGGGCGATGCGCTGGTGTTCAACACCGACGAGTTCATCAACAAGAAAACCACCGTGGACGTCTTGGCAGGGCTGCGCCCGGCGTTTGACAAGGCGGGCAGCGTGACGGCGGGCAACGCCTCGGGCATCAACGACGGCGCTGCCGCCGTCATGGTCATGAGCGCCAAGAAGGCCGCTGCTTTGGGCCTCAAGCCGCTGGCCCGCATTGTTGCTTTTGGCACCAGTGGCCTGGACCCGGCCACCATGGGCATGGGCCCCGTGCCTGCGTCGCAAAAGGCGCTGGCCCGCGCGGGCTGGAAAGCCCAGGACGTGGACTTGTTTGAGTTGAACGAAGCCTTTGCCGCACAAGCTTGCGCCGTCAACCAGGCGCTGGACATCGATCCGGCCAAGGTCAACGTCAATGGCGGTGCCATCGCCATCGGTCACCCCATCGGCGCGTCCGGTTGCCGCATTTTGGTGACCTTGCTGCACGAAATGCAGCGCACCCAGGCCCAAAAAGGTCTGGCCGCCTTGTGCATTGGTGGCGGCATGGGCGTGTCCCTGGCCATCGAGCGCGTTTAACCAAAAGCCGCCCAGACCCCATAGATTGGCACACTGCCCAGCGGTATAAGGGCAGCCAACCTGGAGGATTTGAGTGGGCTCACTTCATTTCACTGCACTCATCACAAGGAGACAATCATGAGTCAAAAAGTAGCGTACGTCACAGGCGGCATGGGCGGCATCGGGACCGCGATCTGCCAGCGTCTTCACCAAGATGGTTTCAAGGTCATTGCCGGTTGCGGTCCGACCCGGGACTTCACCAAATGGATCAACGAGCAAAAAGCGCTGGGCTTCACCTTCTACACCTCGGTGGGCAACGTGGGCGATTGGGATTCCACCGTCGCTGCATTCACCATAGCCAAAGAAGCGCATGGCGTCATTGATGTGCTGGTGAACAACGCCGGTATCACCCGGGACCGCGTGTTTTTGAAGATGACGCGCGAAGACTGGGATGCGGTGATCGATACCAACCTGAACTCCATGTTCAACGTGACCAAGCAGGTCGTGCCCGACATGGTGGAAAAAGGCTGGGGCCGCATCATCCAGATCTCGTCGGTCAACGGCAACAAGGGTCAGGCAGGCCAGACCAACTACTCGGCCGCCAAAGCGGGCATGCACGGTTTCTCGATGGCCTTGGCCCAAGAGATGGCCACCAAAGGCGTGACCGTGAACACCGTCAGCCCCGGCTACATTGGCACCGACATGGTCAACGCCATCCGCCCTGATGTGCTGGAAAAAATTGTGGCCACCGTGCCCGTCAAGCGTCTGGGCAAGCCCAGCGAAATCGCTTCCATCGTGGCCTGGTTGGCCAGCGAAGAGGGCGGTTACGCCACCGGTGCGGACTTCTCGGTCAACGGGGGTCTGCACATGGGCTGATGCCTTGCCTGCAGGGTCGTAGCCACAAAAAACCCGCCTCGGCGGGTTTTTTGCGTCTGCATGAGCATTCGGGTCAATGGCCCACTTGTTTCCCTGTACCCACCATTTGCATGGCCGAGGCGATCAAGCCAGACACTTCGGTCATGTTGCCCGGCACGATCAGCGTGGTCTTGGCGTCTTGCGCCACCTTGCTGTAGGCCTGCACCGCTTGCTCGGCCACTTTGAGCTGCACCGCCATTTCACCGCCGGGTTGGCGAATGGCGCTGGCAATGCGCTCAATGGCTTGCGCCGTGGCATTGGCCATTTCGGTGATGGCCGCCGCATCGCCTTGGGCTTTGTTGATGGCCGCTTGCTTTTCGCCCTCGGATCGGGCGATGAAGGCCTCGCGCTCACCGGTGGCGATGTTGATTTGTTCCTGGCGGCGGCCTTCGGAGGCGGCGATGAGCGCACGCTTTTCACGCTCGGCGGTGATTTGCGACTGCATCGCCAGCAAAATTTCCTTGGGCGGTGTCAGGTCCTTGATTTCGTAGCGCAAGACCTTCACACCCCAGTTCAAAGCGGCTTCGTCGATGGCTTGGACCACTTGGGCGTTGATGATGCTGCGCTCTTCAAAGGTTTTGTCCAGCTCCAGTTTGCCGATCACGCTGCGCAAGCTGGTTTGCGCCAGCTGGGTCACCGCCATGATGTAGTCCGACGCGCCATAGCTGGCCAGTTTGGGGTCGGTCACCTGGAAATACAAAATGCCATCCACCTGCAGCTGCGTGTTGTCACGCGTGATGCAGATCTGGCTGGGCACGTCCAGGGGCACTTCTTTGAGGCTGTGTTTTTGAATCACCTTGTCGACAAAGGGCACAACAAAGTTCAGCCCCGGGGTCAGGCTGGCGTGGAACTTGCCCAAACGCTCGACCACCCAAGCCTGCTGCTGGGGCACGACCTTGACGGTTTTGACGATGAACAGGATCGCGATGATCACGAGAATGGCAGCGATTTCCATGGAGGGATTCCCTTTGCAGTGGTGAGAGCGGCATGCTCAAGTTTTCTCAAGCACCAAGCGGTTACCCGCCATGGCCTGAATTCGGTAAACGCCTGGGGCCGCGGTCTGGCCTGGTGCCAGCACGGCTGTCCAAGCCGCACCACGGTGCTTGACTTGCGCCGTGCCCATGGCATCCCATGCCTGGACCTCTACGGTGGCACCCAGGTCCAGATGTTGGTCATGGGCTTGTGTGTCGGTGGTCACCTGGCGTTGACGCCATTGGCCCAGCAGCAACGCGCCTGCGCCACCGACGAGGGCGGCCGCCACCAGCTGCGTGCTGATGGTGTAACCCGCCATGGCGGCCAGTGCTCCCGCCACAGCGCCCAAGCCCAGCATCAGCAGGTAAAACGTGCCGGTCGCCAGTTCCAATGCCACCAAGGCACCCGCCAGAACCCACCACATCGTTGTGTCGTTCATGCTTGTCCTTTCTGTTTTGATGCACGCATTGTCGTGGCTTTTTGCATGGGTCTTTATAGACCAGCCCCCGGGGCACGCTCCCATGGGCAACCCAAGCCCTGCACATGGCAAGGACAATCACGGCCCCTGCATTGGCCTGAACCCCGACGTGGGGGCCTGTCGCTGGCGCCCATGCTGCGTTTGGGCCGGGCTGCAACGAGGGATCGATGAGCAAAGTTTGGTCATAATGATTTGGTATTTTTTTCTGCTGGCGTGCTGGCGTGCTAGCGTGCTGGCACAACGAAGCGCAAAGCCAAGATTCAAAGTCAATTGTTTTTTGCCCCTGTTGGGAGTTCACGGCTTGACCACAGATGAAACTTCGGCCCCTGAATGGCGTTCTACCACCGATGCGCCATGGCCCGTTCACGACCCTTTGATGGGTGGGAAAGTCCATTCCCCGAAGCGCGTGCTTTTGTTGGGGGCGACGGGCACGATCGGCATGGCCACCGCGCGGGCACTGGTTCAACGGGGTCACCAAGTGGTGTGTCTGCTCAGGCCGCGCCGAAGTGATCCACATCTGAAAGCCAACGAGGCCCGACCAGAAAGCTGGGTCGGGGTCACGGTTTTGTGGGGCAATGCGTCCGATCCAGAAGTTTGGAGCCAGCCGTCTTTCATGCAGGCCCGTTTTGATGTGGTGGTCTCTTGCATGGCCTCGCGCACCGGTTCTCCTCAAGATGCGTGGCGGGTTGATCACCAAGCCCATGTGTGGGCGCTGCAAGCGGCACAAACGATGGGCGTGAGGCATTTTGTGCAGCTGTCGGCCATCTGTGTGCAAAAGCCCTTGTTGGCGTTTCAACATGCCAAGCTGGCTTTTGAAAAAACCTTGATCTCATCGGGCATGACCTATTCCATCGTGCGACCCACTGCTTTTTTCAAATCCCTGTCCGGCCAGCTCCAGCGTGTCAAAAAAGGCAAGCCATTCTTGATTTTTGGCGACGGGCAGTTGACCGCTTGCAAACCCATCAGCGACGACGATTTGGCCGATTTTCTGGTGGGGTGTCTGGACGATGTGTCGCGACATAACCAGATCTTGCCCATCGGCGGGCCGGGGCCAGCCATCACGCCGCTGGCGCAGGGCGAGCATTTGTTCGCTTTGCTGGGGATGCCGCCGCGTTTCAAGCGTGTTCCGGTGGGCCTGATGGACGCCATCGTGGGTGTGTTGAGCGTGTTGGGCAAGCTCATTCCCGCTGCTGCGGACAAGGCCGAGCTGGCCCGCATTGGGCGGTATTACGCCACCGAGTCCATGTTGGTGTGGGACGCTCAGGCACAGCGCTACGATGCGCAGGCCACACCCTCGCATGGCTCACAAACGCTGTTGGATGCCTATGCCCGTTGGGTCAAAGGGGAGGGCGCGCCCGATCGCGGGGAACACGCGGTTTTTTAAGCACCGTTCTTCTGCCGCTCATGTCATGGCGAGCCAAGTCATGCAGTTGTAAGGTTGACGATCACAAGGGGGCTGGTGGGCTTGTTCACTGGCTTTTAGTGAAGGTGCGACGCGCATGTTCATCGCCAGTCGATCACCATCTTCAAGCACCCAGGGTCGCCAAAGGCCACCTCATAAGCGCGTTGTGCGTGCTCGGCGGTTTCGGTATGGGTCAGCAAGCCGTCCAGGGGCAAGGAGCCATCGTGGAACATGGCAACCACCTCGTCGAGGTCGTGTTTTTTCCATTGCGCGGCGACACGCACCGTGGCTTCACGCATGAAGGCGGGGGCGTAGGCAAAGGACAAGTCTTGTTTGTAGAAACCGGCCAACACCACTTCGCCGCCTGGGGCCATCTTGGCAATCACTTTGTTCAAAATGCTGGCGTCACCGCTGACGTCGCAAATGCAGCGGTAGTCCTTGCGCACATCCTGGTCGGGGTGGATGACGTCATACCCAAGCGCGCCTTTTTGCCTGACCGTTTGGGTTTCCCAGACCACCGGCGCAGGTCGGCCTGCGGCCACCACCATGCGCGCCAAAAGTCGGCCCATGATGCCGTGGCCAATGATGAGGTCGGGGTAGGCCAACGGCATGGCCTCGCGGCCCACGGTGAACACATGGTGAGCCGTGGCAGCCAAGGCCAGCAGCACACCCTTGGCGCCCAGGGCCGGGTCCAACTTGACAGCCCGTTCATGCGGCACCACCAAACGCTCACCCGAACCGCCAAAGATGTTTTGCACCCCTTGGAACGCGTAAGAGCCGGGTAAAAACACCAGGTCACCGACGGCCAAGCCCGTGACGTTGGTGCCTATTTTTTCAATGGTGCCCACGGTTTCATAGCCCGGCACCAAAGGGTAGGACAAGCCCGGAAAGGGCGGCATGGTGCCCTCCCACAGCAAGCGTTCGGTGCCGGTGCTGATGCCGCTGAACGACACCGCCACCTCCAGGTCGCCGGGCCCCATCGGGGCGAGTTCCAATTCACGAACACTCAAGGAGTGGGGCGCTTCAAAAACAATGGCTTTGGCTTTCATGGGGGGTATTTTGACGCACTTGAAAATTTGTCGCATACCAGCACCGCTTCGTTCGCGTGCGCGACACCGTGGCGCGAAGCTCAACGCACATTCGAGCCTTTGAGCTGCGGCAGCGCCAGTCAGTCAACCCTTGTTTTGCCCACATAATGTCCCTTGAAAAGCAGAGGGACGGGTTGACCGCATGACGATGAAGTGGGTGTTTATGGGTGCTTTTATTTTGGCCGCCGTGGTGTTCGCATTCTGGACGCCAGACATGTCCCCAATTGACCTGGAGAAACGGTACGCCAAGCCTGGGCTTGCGGTGGTTGAAGTCGATGGTTTGAACATCCATTACAAAGACACAGGCCCCAAAAGTGCACCGGTTCTGTTGTTGTTGCACGGCTTTGGCTCCAGTTTGCAAACTTGGGACGATTGGGCCGCCCAGCTGGACAAGCATTACCGTGTGATCAGGCTCGATCTGCCCGGCTTCGGCTTGACGGGCCCCAGCCCGGTGAACGATTACTCAGAAGAAAAAGATTTGGCCACCTTGACCCATTTCGTGGACAAGCTGGGGATCGCCGAGCTGTCGGTCATTGGCCACTCCATGGGCGGCAAAATGGCTTGGACTTTCGCGGCCGCACAAGGGCCACGCGTCCAAGCCCTGGTCTTGATGGCGCCTGACGGGTACCCCCAAGCGCAAGACATCGGCACCAAACCCTATGCCATGCCAGCGGTCATGGGTTTGATGAAGTTTTTCTTGCCCAAGTACTTGGTTCGAAAATCTCTGGAGCCTGCTTTTTTCGATGCCACTGCTTTGGATGAGCGCCTGGTTGAACGCTACCACGACATGCTCAGAGCGCCGGGTGTCCGAGGGGCCATTTTGGAGCGAGGCCAACAGACGGTTTACACCGACCCCGTGCCCCGTTTGAAGAAAATCACCGCCCCGACATTGCTCCTTTGGGGGCAAGACGATCTCATGATTCCCAGCCGCAACGCCCAAAGCTATGCGGGTGTTTTGGCGGACGCCCAAACCGTGGTGCTGCCCAATCTGGGGCATTTGCTGCAAGAAGAGCAGTCGCACCTTGGTTTGGCCCCAGTCACCCAATTTCTCAACAAAAAACTGCAAGCGGTGAAATAAACGGCTTGGGGAACCAATGCCAGAGCCCCGTCACAAGGCTTGAGAAACCCTGATTTTGCGCCATGCCCCAGTCAATTGGGGTATCAGCGCCAAGGCCAGCCACTGGCCCGCGTTGATCCAGGACAGGGTCACTCAGCCCCTTTTTTGCAGGCGGCACCGACTTGGTGTGGGCGCAACGCATGCGTTGTGATGCGCTTGTACCGCCCACCCGCCTGAAAAAGCATCTCTCAGCCCCGCGCACCGTGCGCTTGCGGGTCCAAGCGGCTTGTGCCGTTGGGCCGATTCGACGACCCCTGCCAACCCAGCCCGACGCAAAGCTGAGTGTCAACATGTATTGACAACTTATTTTGTCTTGTTATATTGACATCTGGGTATGTCATATTTCATTGACAGGCTCCTGAAACAAGGGGGATGTATGGGTCTGATGACGCGAGCAGAGGAGGCGCTGAAGTTTTACTTCACCGCTGCGGCCGGGGTGGGGGCACCACCCAGGTTACAGGCCGCCATGGCGCATGCCGTTTTCTCTGGCGGTGCACGGATTCGGCCGCAGCTGTGTTTGGCCGTGGCCACAGCTTGTGGGGATGACGCGCCGGAATTGACCAATGCCGCCGCTGTGGCTTTGGAGTTCATGCACTGCGCTTCGCTGGTGCACGACGACATGCCCATCTTTGACAATGCCGATTTTCGGCGCGGCCAACCCACGGTGCACAAGGCCTTCAACGAACCCTTGGCCTTGTTGGCTGGCGACGGCTTGATCGTGATGGCTTACCAAGTCTTGTTGCGGGCAGGACGCCAGCACCCTGAGCGCTTGTTGGACTTGATGGACAACCTCTCGCGCGGCGTGGGTTTGCCCTGCGGCATTGTGGCGGGACAGGCTTGGGAGTGCGAAACCACCGCTGATTTGGCCCAATACCAACGTGCCAAAACTGGGTCTCTGTTTGTCTCTGCAACCTGTGCTGGCGCCATTGCCAGCGGCCATGCGCCTGAGCCTTGGGCACCTTTGGGGGCCTTCTTGGGGGAGGCCTATCAGGTGGCCGATGACATTCGCGATGTGTTGGGTGACGTGGCCAGTTTGGGTAAACCTGTGGGGCAAGACACGCTCAACGAGCGCCCCAGTTCTGCCCAGGCCTTGGGTTTGGATGGCGCCATTGAGCACTTTGATGGGCTCATCGCGCAAGCTGCCCAAGCCATTCCGGATTGCTCTTGCCGCGACATGCTCCGTCAATTGGTGATGCTGGAGTCCGAGCGCTTGGTGCCCAAGTCCATGTGTGAGAGCTATCGGAAAAAGGCTTTGGACTTGCAGCGTCCCAAAACCAAAAAATCATCGTCTGCCTTGACCCGTTAACCCTCACTCAAGCCTGCCATGACTCAGCCTGCGGACATCCCCCATACGCCTTATTCCTTGCCCGACGTGACGACCTGGCATGACCGTTTTCTTCAATGGCTTGAACGCCTCTATACCAGCCCCAAGCTTTACCAATGGTCGATGAGCAACCCCTTGACGCGTTGGATCCCACGGCGTCGCACGCAAAAGTTGTTTGATTTGATGTCGGGCTTTGTGTATTCGCAGGTTTTGCTGGGCTGTGTGCGCTTGGATTTGTTCAAAATGTTGCAGCGAGCACCGGCTGATTTGAAGCAAATCTCGCATCGCGTTGGCGTTCCTGAAGCCGTGTTGCAACGCTTGTTGCTGTCGGCAGTGTCTTTGGGTTTGCTGGAGTTCAGAAGCCAATCCCGCTATGGACTGGGCCCGCTGGGCGTGCCCTTGGCGATCCACCCCGGTATTGGCGCCATGATTGAGCACAACCACTTGCTCTATGGCGACATGCAAGACCCCGTGGGTTTCTTGAAGAACGCTTGGCAGGGCGGGATGGCCGAGTATTGGCCCTATGCGCACGACGAACAGGCCGCTGACCGTGCAGCGCAAGACAAGTTCAGTCGGTATTCCGACTTGATGGCCGCATCGCAAGGTTTTGTGGTTCAAGAAATTTTGTCGTCCTATGCTTTTGATGAACACCGGTGTGTGCTGGATGTGGGTGCAGGCAAGGGGCGGTTTGCCAGTGACTTGGCCAACCACGCGCCACACTTGTCCCTCCAGTTGTTTGACTTGCCCCCTGTCTTGGCTTTGGCCAAAGCCCATGTCAGCGCACAGGGCTTGCTCGAGCGGATGCGCTTGTGTTCTGGCAGTTTTTTGCATGACCCCTTGCCCCAAGGCGCTGACCTGGTCACCTTGGTTCGGGTGGCCCATGACCATCCCGATGAGGTGGTCAAACTTTTGCTCAAAAAAATCCACACCGCACTGCCCGTGGGAGGCGTCTTGCTTTTGGCTGAGCCCATGGCCCAAACACAGTCAGGCGCTCAGGATGGCTACACACAGTCGGATGCCTATTTCCACTTTTACCTGCTGGCGATGGGGGCGGGTCGCCTGCGCACCCCAGAAGAGTTGATGGGATTGATGCAAGAGGCTGGATTCGCACAAATTGAGCGCGTTCCCAATACCATGCCCATCCATGCGCAGATTCTGGTGGGGCGCAAACATCAGTGTTTACCCTAAAATTTGACCATTTGTGTAAATCAAATTTGACACAAGCTGATGTAAGTCTAACAATACAACCATGAAATCAACCGCCGTCGTTTTTGACCAACCCAGACAGTTGTCCTTGCAGGCATTGGCCCTGCCGCAGCTGCAAGCGGGTGAGGTGGAAGTCGCTGTGCAGTACAGCGGCATCAGCACCGGGACTGAGCGGATGTTGTGGGACGGCAGCATGCCCGCCTTCATGGGCAGTACCTACCCGCTGGTGCCCGGCTATGAAACCGTGGGTCAAGTGGTCAAAGCGCCAATGGGCGCGAAACTCAAGGAAGGTCAAACGGTTTTCGTGCCCGGCGCCAATTGCTTCACGGGCGTCAAAAGCTTGTTTGGAGGAGCGGCCTCTCGTTTGGTCGTGTCGGATCAGAAGATTTTCCCCATCGCTGACCAACGGGGGCCAGATGCTGTTTTGTTGGCACTGGCTGCAACGGCTTACCACGCCGTCTCGGGCGGTGGTGGGCAAGAGCCTTTCACCCCGCCGGACTTGATCGTGGGTCATGGCGTGATGGGCCGTTTGCTGGCTCGCCTGACAGTGGCTGCCGGTTTTGCCCCCCCCACGGTATGGGAAACGCTGCCTGAGCGCGCGCACGGCGCTGAAGGTTACAACGTCGTTCGGCCAGAAGACGATGACCACAGGGCTTACCAAGCCATTTATGACGTCAGTGGGGACACCCTGCTCTTGGATACGCTGATCCAAAGAATTCGCCCAGGTGGTGAGTTGGTGTTGGCAGGTTTGTTCCATCAAAACTTGCACTTCTCGTCAGCTCAAGCCGTTTTGCGCGAAGCCCGAATTCGCTTGTCCGGTGAATGGAGGCGTCCTGATTTATGGGCGGTTAACCAGTTGGTCGACAACGGTCAACTGTCTCTCCAAGGTTTGATCACGCATGTTCAAACCGCCCAATCTGCCACTGCTGCTTACGAAACAGCATTCGGTGATGTTGCTTGTCTAAAAATGGTCCTTGACTGGAGCGCTCACGCATGAAAACACAATCAACATCAACAGAACAAACCATTCAATTTGTGGATCGTCTTCGCCAAGAGGCGGCCTTGCCTGTTGAGACTGTCAGCACACAGGCGCCCACCAAAGAGACGCAAATCATCGCCATTTATGGCAAAGGTGGCATTGGCAAAAGCTTCACCTTGGCCAACCTCAGTTACATGATGGCGCAGCAAGGCAAGAAGGTTTTGTTGATCGGTTGCGACCCGAAAAGTGACACCACCAGTTTGCTGTTTGGTGGCCGCGCATGCCCCACCATCATTGAGACATCTTCTAAGAAAAAATTGGCGGGTGAAGCGGTGGCCATTGGCGATGTCTGCTTCAAACGCGATGGCGTGTACGCCATGGAGTTGGGTGGACCCGAGGTCGGTCGAGGCTGCGGTGGCCGCGGCATCATCCACGGGTTTGAGTTGCTGGAAAAGCTGGGCTTTCACGAGTGGGGCTTTGACTATGTGCTGCTCGATTTCTTGGGCGACGTGGTCTGTGGCGGTTTTGGTTTGCCCATTGCGCGCGACATGTGCCAAAAAGTGATTGTGGTGGCCAGCAACGATTTGCAGTCACTGTATGTGGCCAACAACGTGTGCTCAGCGGTGGAATATTTCCGCAAGCTCGGCGGCAACGTGGGCGTGGCCGGCATGGTGATCAACCGCGACGACGGCACGGGCGAGGCTGCCAACTTTGCCGAGAAGGTGGGCATTCCAGTGCTCTCCACCATCCCTGCGAATGAAGATATTCGCAGAAAGAGCGCCAGCTACGAAATCATTGGCCGACCAGAATCCGTGTGGGGCCCCATGTTTGCCGAATTGGCCGCCAACGTGGCCACTTCAGTGCCGATTCGCCCGAACCCCATGACCCAAGACCAGCTGTTGGGCTTGTTTGCCGCTTCGGCCGTAGGTCGCGATGTCATTCTCGAGCCGGCCACCCAATTTGACATGTGCGGCAAGACCGACACCAGCAAGCCCACGCTTGAAGTTGTGTACGACGAAGTCTGACACCATGAGCAAAACGATCCCTATCGTCCCAGCCTCTCAAGCCCCAGTGGGCATGAGCACCGCCATCGAGGGTGATGGCATGGGTTGCCACTCTGGCGGCGAAAAAATGCTGGCAGCAGCCAAAGCCTCTGGCAAGTCTGAAGTGCTGGCGCAATATGCCAAGGACTATCCGGTGGACCCCAAAGCGGGACCGCACGATCAGCCGCAAAGCATGTGTCCTGCATTTGGCTCTTTGCGGGTGGGCCTTCGCATGCGCCGCACCGCCACCATTTTGTCGGGCTCTGCTTGCTGCGTGTATGGCCTGACGTTCACCTCGCATTTCTACGGTGCTCGGCGCAGTGTCGGCTACGTGCCGTTCAACTCAGAGTCCTTGGTGACGGGCAAGTTGTTTGAAGACATTCGCGAGTCGGTGTACGACCAGGCCGATCCCGAGAAATACGACGCCATCGTGATCATCAATTTGTGTGTGCCCACAGCCAGTGGCGTGCCACTGCAGTTGCTGCCTAAAGAGATCAATGGCGTTCGCATCATTGGCATCGATGTGCCAGGCTTTGGCGTGCCCACGCACGCAGAAGCCAAAGATGTGTTGGCTGGCGCTATGCTGAAATATGCACGCGAAGAAATTGTGGCGGGCCCCGTTCAAGCACCTCGCACAGGCCGCTCTGACAAGCCGACCATCACCATGATTGGTGAAATGTTCCCTGCCGACCCTATGATCATTGGGCGCATGCTGGAACCCATGGGCCTTGCTGCTGGCCCCGTGGTGCCCACACGCGAATGGCGCGAACTGTATGCGGCCCTCGATTGCGCCGCCGTGGCCGCCATCCACCCGTTTTACACCGCGAGCGTCCGCGAATTTGAAGCGGCAGGACGCCCTATTGTGGGCTCAGCCCCGGTGGGACATGACGGCACAGAGGCTTGGTTGCAAGCCATTGGCAATGCGGCCAATGTGCCTCAAGCCAGGATCGACATGGTCAAAAACAGCATGCTGGGCGCCATCAAAGCCGGCTTGGCCAAGTCACCCATCAAAGGTCGCATCACGCTCAGTGGCTATGAAGGCTCTGAGTTGCTGGTGGCGCGTTTGCTGGTGGAGAGCGGTGCCGATCTGCGCTATGTCGGCACGGCTTGCCCAAAAACACCGTGGAGTGCTTCGGACTGTGAGTGGCTGCAGGCACGCGGTGTGCACGTTCAATACCGTGCATCACTGGAACAAGACTTGGCCGCCATACACGAGTGGAAGCCCGATTTGGCGATTGGCACCACACCTGTGGTCCAGGCGGCCAAAGAGCGCAGCATTCCAAGCCTGTATTTCACCAACTTGATTTCTGCTCGCCCCTTGATGGGCCCAGCGGGTGCGGGTTCTTTGGCGCAAGTGATCAATGGCGCGATGGCCAACAAATCGCGCTTTGATGAAATGAAAGCCTTCTTTGGCGACACCGGTACCGGCCATGCCGCTGGCGTTTGGGAAGCCTCTCATGGCGTGCCACAAAACCGTCCTGAGTTTGAAGCCGAAACACGCCGACAGCTTGAAAAGCTGGCCAAAAAACGCAAAGCGGAGGCCATGATCTGATGCTAGTTCTTGACCACGATCGCGCAGGCGGCTATTGGGGAGCGGTGTATGTGTTCGCCGCCATCAAAGGCTTGCAAGTTGTCATTGACGGCCCCGTGGGCTGCGAGAACTTGCCTGTCACTTCGGTGCTGCATTACACCGATGCCCTGCCCCCCCATGAGCTGCCGATTGTGGTGACGGGTTTGGCAGAAGAACAATTGGGCCGGGAAGGCACTGAAGGCGCCATGCGCCGCGCGCACGCCACACTGAATCCCGATCTGCCCGCCGTGGTGGTCACGGGCTCGATTGCAGAAATGATCGGCGGTGGCGTCACACCCGAAGGCACCAACCTGCAACGCTTCTTGCCGCGCACCATCGACGAAGACCAGTGGCAATGCGCCAACCGCGCCATGTACTGGCTCTGGCAGCAATACGGCATCAAGCATGTGCCCAAGCGTGAGCGCAAAGAGGGCGAGCGTCCTCGCGTGAACATCATTGGGCCCAGTTACGGCACCTTCAACTGCCCCAGCGATTTGGCTGAAATTCGACGTTTGGTGCAAGGCATTGGTGCTGACGTGAATATGGTTTTTCCATTGGGTTCACACCTTGCTGATGTTTCGCGTTTGGTCGAAGCCGATGTGAACATTTGCATGTACCGCGAATTCGGCCGCATGTTGTGCGAAGCTTTAGAGCGACCTTATTTGCAAGCGCCCATCGGTTTGCACAGCACCACCAAATTCCTGCGTTCTTTGGGTGAGTTGCTCGGCCTCGATCCGGAGCCTTTCATCGAAAGAGAAAAGCACAGCACCATCAAACCCATTTGGGATTTGTGGCGGTCTGTGACACAAGACTTCTTTGGCACCGCCAACTTTGGCGTGGTGGCCAACGAAACCTACACGCGCGGCATTCGCCACTTCTTGGAAGACGAGATGGGCCTGCCTTGCAACTTTGCCATCTCCCGCATCGCAGGTGCCAAAACAGACAACGCCGAGGTGCGCAAACTGGTCACCGAAAAGACGCCGCTCATCTTGTACGGCAGCTACAACGAACGCATTTATTTGGCCGAGTGTGGCGGCGGCGGAATGATGAAAACCAGTTTCATACCAGCCAGTTTTCCATTGCCCATCATTCGTCGCCATACCGGCACACCGTTCATGGGCTATGCAGGCGCGACGTACATCATCCAAGAGTTTTGCAACGGTCTCTTCGATGCACTTTTCCATATCCTGCCCTTGGGCACAGAGATGGACAAGATCGAAGGCACATTGGGTCGCTCTGCGCCCAACACCACCGTGCCGTGGGAGCCCGAGGCGCAAGACAGGTTGGATGCTTTGCTGGAACAGCAACCAGTCTTGGTGCGAATTTCAGCAGCCAAACGCATGCGCGATCAAGCGGAGCGAGATGCACGGGAAACCGGCCGCTCTCTTGTCGACGCAGAAAGATTCACAGAATTGTTCGGAAAAGTGAATGAAGGAGCACATGCATGAAAGATGTGCTCACGAATTCGGTGGCCCGTTCAATCCTTCGGCCAGTCCGGAGGTCCACCTGTTGCGGGGTCAAAGCCGCAACAGTCCGTCCTGAACTCGCAAGGGTTCAGGGAGTTGCCGAAAGGCATATTGAAAGAGGCACAAACTATGACTGATGCAGCTAACCCGTCAGGGCTGACAGACCAAGAGGCCCAAGAGTTCCACCAGTACTTCATACAGGGTTACCTGTTGTGGGCTGTCGGGGCTTTTTTCGCCCACAGCTTGGTGTGGATCTGGCGTCCCTGGTTCTAAGAACCATTCAACGGAGATAAGCATGACCCACCCGAACAATCGCATGACTACGGTTCAAGCTCATGACCATTTTGATGGTTATGGGATAACTTTTGTTTTGTTATTTTTAGTGTTTATGGCTCTCGCTGTGGCGGGGCGGTTGCTGGTTCTTGACTGGCGTAACTGGCTTCCTGGCGCAGAAGGTTCAACGAGCACTTTGGACGGCGTGAAGTCTTCTGTCTATACCGTTATTTCTCAATTGAGTTAAGAAAGGAAATGACTATGTGGCGTATGTGGCGTGTTATCGACCCCCGCAAGGCAATTGTTCTCGTTGGACTGTTGATTGCCTTTGTTTCAACATCGATTCACCTGATTCAAATCAGTGGCGATCGGTACAACATCAACAGCTGGCATCCCGATACGGCCAAGGCCGCAGCGGCGAGAGTTCAGCCACAGAACGCGGCTTTGCCGCAAAAGTAAGGACCCTTGGTCTTTATTCAGACAGACGTACATCGCTCGCATTGAACGGTACGTCTGTCCTTTTTTTTAAAAATTGAAGCCTACAAGACCTCTCAAACAGTCACCCGGTCGGAGGATGCAACCATGTCCATGTTAAGTTTTGAACGCAAATACCGTGTGCGCGGCGGTACCCTTTTTGGGGGCGACCTGTTTGATTTCTGGGTCGGTCCTTTTTACGTTGGATTTTTCGGAATCACAACCTTGTTTTTTGCGCTCTCGGGCACCCTGTTGATTTTGTGGGGCGCGGCCATGGGGCCGACCTGGAATATCTGGCAAATCAACATCGCACCGCCAGACCTCTCCTATGGGCTGCGTTTCGCCCCCATGATGGAAGGGGGCTTATGGCAAATCATCACGGTGTGTGCCTTGGGCTCATTTGTCTCGTGGGCACTTCGAGAAGTTGAGATTTGCCGCAAATTGGGCATGGGCTTGCATGTGCCTGTGGCCTTTGCCATGGCCATATTGGCGTATTTCAGTTTGCAAGTGGTGCGTCCCGTGCTCATGGGGGCTTGGGGACATGCTTTCCCCTACGGCATTTACAGCCACTTGGATTGGGTGAGCAACACCGCTTACCAGTACCTGCATTTTCACTACAACCCATGGCACATGATTGCTGTGACCTTTTTCTTTGCAACGGTGCTTGCGCTGTCCATGCACGGCGGCTTGGTGCTGTCAGCCACCAACCCTGGAAAAGGCCAGACCGTGAAGTCGCCAGAGCACGAAGACACCTTCTTTCGTGACCTGATCGGGTACTCGGTGGGCACCTTGGGCATTCACCGCTTGGGCTTGTTTTTGGCGCTCGCAGGTGTTTGGTTCGGCATTGTCTGCATTGTGGTCAGCGGCCCATTTTGGACCGGGGCTTGGCCCGAGTGGTGGGGCTGGTGGTTGAACATGCCCATCTGGCGCACTTGATTAAAAGAGAGGAAATTGAAATGTCTCAATATCAAAATCTTTTCACCTCTGTGCAGCCTGTAGGGCCCTTGCACGACGGCGTTGACCTGCCCCGAGGGGACGACAAGCGAACAGGTCAACCATTTTTGGTGCACCTCTTGGGGCGCATCGGTAATGCCCAAATCGGCCCTGTTTATTTAGGAACGCTGGGTCTTGCCTCCTTGATTTTCGGCATCGCCGCTTTCAACATCATTGGTTTCAACATGTTGGCGTCCGTTGACTGGAATCCCATTCAGTTGGTGCGTCAGTTGTTTTGGCTTGCGCTGGAGCCACCGCCTCCTGCTTATGGTTTGGGTATTCCGCCCCTTGAGCAGGGTGGATGGTGGCTCATCGTTGGCTTCATGCTCACCGTGTCCATCATGCTGTGGTGGGCGAGAACCTACCGACGCGCTCGTCAATTGGGCCTTGGGACTCATGTGGCGTGGGCTTATGCGGCAGCCATTTGGTTGTATCTGGTGTGCGGTTTTTTCCGTCCGATCATGATGGGCAGTTGGTCCGAGGCAGTGCCCTTTGGCATCTTCCCTCACCTGGACTGGGTGTCTGCCTTGTCGCTGCGTCATGGCAATTTGTTTTACAACCCATTCCACGCGCTGTCGATCGTCTTCTTGTACGGCTCGGTTTTGCTGTTTGCCATGCACGGCGCCACCATTTTGGCGGTGAGTCGTTACGGCGGCGAGCGCGAGATCGAGCAAATTGTGGACCGCGGCACCGCATCTGAGCGTGCTGGCTTGTTCTGGCGCTGGACCATGGGCTTCAATGCCACGATGGAGTCCATCCACCGTTGGGCCTGGTGGTTTGCCGTGCTGTGTCCTTTGGTCGGCGGCGTGGGCATCTTGTTGACGGGTCCCGTGGTGGACAACTGGTACCTGTGGTCGGTCAAACACCATGTGGTCCCTGCCTATCCCTTGGTCAGCCCAGTCGTTCTCGATCCTGCTTTGTTGGGAGTGAAGCCATGAAATTTTTGTCTAAATTAGCGCTTTGCTTGGGTGCCGCCGTGCTGCTGTCGGGCTGTGAGCGGCCGCCGATTGAAACGGTCCAAACAGGCTACCGTGGCACCGGCATGGAGCAAATCTACAACCCCAGAACCTTGGCCAAGGAAGCCGCTTTGAACCAAGCGCCTGTCGCGGCAGAAGCCGCTTCGGCGGAGGGTCCCAAAGCCAGTGAGGTTTATCAGAACGTGAAGGTTCTGGGAGACTTGAGTGTGGGCCAATTCAACCGTCAAATGGCGGCCATCACGCAATGGGTTGCACCCGATCAGGGCTGCGCTTACTGTCACAACGTTCAAAACTTTGCAGATGACAGCATGTACACCAAGGTGGTGGCCAGACGGATGATTGAAATGACCCAAAAAGTCAATCAAGACTGGAAAACCCACGTGGCGGATACGGGTGTGACGTGTTACACCTGCCACCGTGGCAACAACGTGCCCACGCAAGTTTGGAATGCACCCAAAGACCGCAAGTATGCGAACAGCTTGTTGGGCGATTTGGCTGGGCAAAACATGGCCACCAAAGAAGCGGGACTTTCTTCGCTGCCATTCGATCCTTTCACGCCTTACCTCAAAGACGCTTTGCCTATCCGGGTCAACGGCAATGAAGCCATGGCAGGTGTGGGCTCCAACGCCAACCGTGCATCGACCAAGCAAGCCGAATACACGTATTCCTTGATGGTGCACATGTCAGATTCCCTGGGTGTGAACTGTACTTACTGCCACAACACACGCAACTTCCAATCCTGGGAGGAGTCCAGGCCGCAACGGGTGACCTCTTGGTATGGCATTCGGATGGCGCGTGAATTGAACAATGAGTTCATGACGCCCCTGACCGATACCTTCCCAGCGCATCGCTTAGGTGCCAAAGGGGATGTGGCCAAAGTCAATTGCTCAACCTGCCATCAGGGTGCTTTCAAGCCACTTTATGGTGCGCAGATGGCCAAAGACTATCCTGAGCTCCAAGTTTTGGCAAAGCCTTAAACTCTGAAACTCATCAGGCCTGCACCCGTTGCGGTGCAGGCCTTTTTTCATGGAAACTGGGCTCATGCATCTGGGGCAATCAGAATTTGTCAAAGGCCAAGTGGTCGTTGTCTTGCTGGCTGACATCGTTCAGTCTTCAAGGTGGTGGGGTTGGTTGCGCATAGTCCAGGGCTCCGCCGCTTTGCGCGGCGTCCCAGGCTTGCTGTTTGCGAAATTGCTGGGCAGTGGCCACGAAGGCGGCTTTGGCTTGAAGCCCAGTGCCTCGCGACAAGGTTTGTTTGCCTTGTTTGAATCAGCACAAACTGCCGATGATTTCGTGGCGCACGCGCAATGGGTTCAAAAATACCGGCAAAGATCTGCCGAGTTTTGCTGCGTCAAACTTCAAACATGGTCGTGTCGTGGCACATGGGATGGGTTTTCGCTGAGTGCCCCCGCCACCGAACCGACCCATGGACCGGTGGCGGCGCTCACACGGGCCTCGATCAAGCTTGGCAAAGCCCCGGCTTTTTGGCGACACGCGCCCCCTTCTGAGCGCGCACTGGAAGGGGTCCAAGGCTGTCAATTGGCCGTTGGTCTTGGCGAAGCCCCTTTGCTCCGACAAGCGACCCTCACCATCTGGGACAGCGTGGCCGACATGAACGCCTATGCACGTTCAGGCGCCCATTTGCAAGCCATTCAAGCGGCCGCACAACATGGCTATTTTGCCGAGTCCATGTTCGCCCGGTTTGTGCCTTTGCAGGTGCAGGGCCAGTGGCAAGGCAAGTCCTATGCTTAAGACCGGTCAAACCCCGCGTGTGGTGGTGGTGGGTGCCGGCATTGGGGGACTGGTCAGTGCGCTGGTTTTGGCTCACCATGGGCTGGATGTCACCTTGCTTGAAAGTGCCAGCACCCCCGGCGGCAAAATTCGGCAAGTGCAGGTTGACGGGGTGGGTGTTGATGCCGGCCCCACGGTGTTCACCATGCGTTGGGTTTTAGACCAAATGCTGCAAGAGTTGGGCACTTCACTGGAAGATATTTTGCAACTCGAGCCCATTGGGGTTTTGGCGCGCCATGCTTGGGATGGCAGCTCGCCCACACTCGATCTGCATGCCGACACGTCCCGCACCGCCGAAGCCATCGCCCAATTCAGCAGCCCCCAAGAGGCGAGGCGCTTTTTGGGCTTTTGCGAACAAGCTCGGAATTTGTACAACACCCTGGAAAAACCCTACATCCGCAGTGAACGCCCCGACCTGCTCAGCATGGTGGGCGATTTGGGGTGGAGTGGGGTGGCCACCCTCACGGGCTTGGGCCCATTTGCCAGTTTATGGCGCAGCTTGGGGCGGCACTTTCACGACCCGCGTTTGCAGCAGCTGTTTGGCCGCTACGCCACTTATTGCGGTTCTTCACCCTGGTCTGCCCCTGCCACTTTGATGCTGGTGGCGCAAGTGGAGCTCGACGGCGTTTGGTCGGTCGCAGGCGGCATGCACCGGGTGGCGCAGGCGCTGGCTCAGTTGGCTGAAAACCGGGGTGTCAAGCTGCGTTACAACAGCCGCTGCGAGCGCATTGAGACGGACGGCGGCCGAGTCAATGGTGTGCAGTTGGCATCGGGTGAGCGGGTACCCGCCGAGCATGTGGTTTTCAATGGCGATGTCGCGGCGCTGGCCCAGGGCCTCTTGGGTCAAGAGTTGATGAGTCGCTTTGCACCGGTGACGCCAGCACAGCGTTCTTTGTCGGCATTCACCCTGTCCATGCATGCGCAGACCCAGGGTTTCGACCTGGTGCGACACAACGTATTTTTCAATCAAGACTACCGCCGTGAATTCGATGATATTTTCAACAAACGCAATTTACCCACACAGGGAACCGTCTATGTTTGTGCACAAGACCGCAGCGACCACGGTCTGGCCCAACCAGGCTTGGAAAGGCTGTTGTGCTTGGTCAATGCGCCAGCGGATGGTGATGTGCGCACATTCAATTTTTCGGAGGTTCAAGCATGCGAATCGAGCAGTTTGGCGCTGATGCGCCGCTGTGGCTTGGAGATAACAGCCTCGCCCCAGCAGGTGGTGCGCACCTTGCCACAGGACTTTGCCCACCTGTTCCCGGGCAGCGGGGGCGCACTCTATGGCCAAGCGACACACGGTTGGATGTCGGCCTTCTCGCGCCCCAGTGCGCGCAGCAACATACCGGGCTTGTATACAGCGGGGGGCAGCGTGCACCCGGGGCCGGGCGTGCCCATGGCAGCCATGTCGGGGCGTCTGGCGGCCGCGACGCTGATGGCGGACCTCGGTTTGACCAAACCGTCGCGCCGGGTGGTTATCTCTGGTGGTACGTCGATGCGCTGAGTGATGATGGCCAAAATGGCCTGACCATCATCGCTTTTGTGGGCAGTGTGTTTTCGCCTTACTACGCTTGGGCGCGCCGCCAAGGCGGTGGTGTGGCCGATCCCGAAAATTTCTGCGCCTTGAACGTTGCGCTGTACGGCAAAGGTGGCAAGCGCTGGACCATGACCGAGCGGGGGCGTCAACACACGTCGCGCAGCGCGCAGCAATTCAAGATGGGGCCCAGCAGCTTGCATTGGGATGGCCAAGCCCTGACGATAGACATAGATGAAATCAATGTCCCATGGCCCATGCGTGTGCGCGGCCGCGTGACGGTGCGCCCTGAGGGGCTGTGCCGTTTTGTCACGCCTTTGGACCACGCAGGGCGTCACCGCTGGGGTCCGATTGCCCCTTGTTCGCGCATCGAGGTGGACATGAGCAGTCCGGGCCTGAGTTGGCGAGGTCACGCCTACATGGACTCGAATGAAGGCGATGAGCCGGTAGAAAACGGTTTCAAAGACTGGGATTGGGCGCGTGCAGAGATGGCCAATGGCGATACCAATGTCGTCTACGACGTCAGGCCTTTGACGGGGCCAGGGCGGGTGGTGGCGCAGCGATTCTCGCCGGATGGCAGCCACGTGGCCTTTGACGCGCCGCCGCGGCATGCTTTGCCGTCATCGGGTTGGCGCATTGCCCGCAGCATGTCCAGCGAGGCGGGCCATCCACCAGAAATCATCAGCACCTTGGAAGACACGCCTTTTTATGTGCGTTCATTGCTGCGCACCCAATGGCAGTCTGAGCCAGTGACTGCGGTGCACGAGTCTTTGGACATTCCCAGGCTGGTCTCATGGCCGGTGCGATTCATGTTGCCTTGGCGCATGCCCAGACGGGCGTGAACGGATCATCTTTTTTGCCGGGCCCGATGCAAAGTTCGCTCTCGCTCTCGGGGGCCAAAGCTGGAGGCCAAAGCCCCTTCAGCGGCCAATCCTTCCAAATAAAGGGCCTCAATTTCAGGGGCTGCACGCAGCAATTGGCGCTCGGCAAATGGCATGTGCAAGAAGGCCCGCAGTGCAAACAAAATGCGCATCCACCCGGGCAGCCATACCCTTCGCTCTCGCTTGGCCATGCCGCGCACAATGACACGCGCTGCATCGGGTGCCGAAGATTCGCCGTTCAATGGGCCTGGCATGGTGGCGCGCAAGCGAACAAAACCTGGGTGCAAGGCCCCTTCTGTGACCAAGGGGGTGCGTACCCACCCGGCGTGCAAGACGCCCACGCCGACGCGGTGCGCTGCCAGCTCGATGCGCCAGGCATTGCCCATGGCTTCCACGGCCGATTTGCTGGCCGCATAGGCCGACATCACCGGTGGGTGAGCAAACGAAGACACGGAGGCATTGATCAACACATAGCCTTGCTGCTGCATCAGGGCCGGCAAGGCCGCTCGCACGGTGTTGAAAACACCAAAAACATTCACTTCAATACAGCGACGCCAAGCACTCGGGTCGACATGGGCCAAGGGCCCAAAAGCGGCCACCCCCGCGTTGGCAAAGACCACGTCGATTTGGCCATGCACCGACAGTGTTTGGGCCACCACTTGGTGCATGGCGTCGAGGTGCGTGACATCGGCCACGCAATACAAGGTGTTGGGACCACAGCGCAGCGCCATGTCGGCCAAGGGCTCTGCATCGCAATCCACCAAAACCGGTGTACCCCCTTGTGCCATCACCTCCAAGGCCGTGGCCGCGCCAATGCCAGAGGCAGCACCTGTGATCACCACCACGTGCTTGCTTTTGCCCCAAAAGGGCTTGAAGGTGGGTTCAGTCGCGGTCATGCCAGGGACTGTTTCAAGCAGCTTTGGTGACCATCAGGTAAACAATAGGCAGCGGCAACAAGGTGGCAATCGCCCCCGAAATTTGCCAGATGCGTGACAGACGCCAATAGTCTTCACCCAGTGTGGTGCTTTTGCGCAGCAAGGCGCGTTGTTTGAGTTGAATGGGCACCAAGACACCGATCCAAATCAAGCCTGAAAAACTGAGCAAAACATAGGACCATTGAATCCAAAGTTGGTTGGCCTCACCGCCAAAAGAATGGGCCATCAGATGACCTGTCCACACCACGCCCACAGCACCTGTCAAGGTGAACAAAACATCGGTGATGAGCACCAATCGGTTGCTGAAGCTGATGATGGTGTGGTTGCGCGTGCGTTCGGCCAACAAGGCCCAAATGCCGCTGATGATCACATTGCCCAAAAACAAGCAAGCACACACCAGGTGCAAAATTTTCAGATTAACCTCCATCTGACCCTTTCTCAGTGCCCGGAGGTTCTGTGCTCGGTTGAGCGGACTTGTTTGTAGCGGAGGAGGGCTCTGAACGAGCCTGTTTTTCGTTTTGCTGGCGTGTGATTTCCCGGGCTTTTTTCAAATCGCGCCATTGCCAGGCGAAAAACAAAAAGCCAGCGATCAGCAGCACCAGGACTTCAATGACTTTCAGTGACACGACCGTTCAGCGCTCCGCTCTTTCACGTTGCTCCAAGCGGCCGAACAAATCCAACATCCACGCCACGCGTTGGTCGAAGCTTCGAGAAGGCACGGTCCAAGGCTTTTGGATGGACAGTGAATGCCGCTCGCAGCTCACGATGTCCACCAAATAATGGATGGCGGGCACGGGACTCAAAGGGACATCGGGCAACACAGGTGCCTTGACCGCCACGGCGGTCGCTTTGGCAATCAAGGCCAGTTTGCGCGCAGTTGAAACCACCGTGCGGTGGTTCACAGAGTTGAGGCCTTCGCGTTCCAATTGTTTGCCGATTTCGGCATAGACCAAACGGGCAGCCTGTATGGCCGGGCGGCAATCCCAGGGCAATTCAGCCAAACCAAACTCGCCTCTGCGGTAAAGGGCGTCCGCACGCAACAACAAGCGCTGCGTGAAACCTGCAATGCGGGAATCGAAAACTGGGTTGGCCAACCAAGCGTCGGCGTCCATGCCAATTTCACGGAACCATGCTCGCGGAATGTACAAGCGCCCCATGCGCGCGTCGTCGCCGATGTCTCTGGCAATGTTGGTCAATTGCATGGCCACGCCCAGCTCACTGGCGCGTGCAATGGCCGTGTCTGTGCTCGCCCCCATGATGATGGACATCATGGCGCCGACGGTGCCCGCAACTCTGGCGCCATAGGCTTCGACATCGGCCATAGTTTCGTAACGGCGGCCTTGAGAGTCCCACAAGAAACCATCCAGCAAAGCCTCCAGCAAGCCACAAGGAATACCGTAACGATGAACCACCACCGTCAAAGCGCGGTCGGCATCTTCGGTGCCGGGACGTCCTGCATAGATGGCCGCTAAGCGCGACTTCAAATCGGCCATAGCCAAAACCGGGTCATCGCCATCGTCAATCGCGTCGTCGGCCAAGCGGCAAAATGCGTATAGCGCGATCGCGGGTGGTCGCAAACGGGCCGGCAACAACCTGGAAGCTGCAAAAAAAGATTTGGAACCTCCGCGCATCAGTTCTGTACAAGCCTCTAAGTCATAAGGCATAGACACGGGCGTTGATTTCAAGCTGTGGTCAGACGAAAGATTTGACATCGGGAACCACCTGTTCAAGCATTTTTGCGGACATCAAGACACTGGGTACGCCTGCGCCGGGCTGGCTGCTGGCACCCACCATGAATAAACCTTCAACATCTTGGCATCTGTTGTGCGGCCGAAACCATGCACTTTGAACCAAGATGGGCTCGAGACCAAAACCTGCCCCTTTGTAGGACCACAAACGGTCTTGGAAATCTTGCGGCGTGGTGACCTTGGACGACACCACGTGCTGCTTCAGATCGGGCAACACACTTTCTTGCAGCACGGTGGCAATGGCATCGCGGTACTGCTCAGTGATGGCAGGCCAATCGGTTTCACTGCTCAAGTTGGGGACCACCGAGAGTGCATAAAAACTGTCGCAGCCCTCAGGTGCCAAAGAAGGGTCGGTGGCGGTTGGGCGGTACAAATACAAACTGAAATCTTTGGACAGCTTGTGGTTTTTGAAAATATCTTGCAGCAAGCCTTTGTAGCGAGGGCCCAAGACCATCATGTGGTGGGGCACATCTTCGTACTTTCGATCCGTGCCGAAATACCAAACGAACAAGCCCGACGAATACTTGCCTTTGGCAATCCGTTTGTCGGTCCAATGTTTGCGGTGCTGCGGTTCGATGAGGTGACGGTAAGTCCAAGAGGCATCGCCATTGCTCACCACAATGTCGGCAGGCAAATATTCGCCATTGGCCAACTCGACGCCTTGGGCTCGGCCGTCCTCAACACGGATGCGTGTGACGGGCGCGTTGTAGCGAATGGGCACTTGGCGTTCATCCAGCAGCTTGACCAGTTCTTTGACAATGGCACCGGTGCCGCCCATGGCAGAGTGAACGCCCCAGCGGCGCTCTAATGAATGGATGAGGGAATAGACGCAAGTGACTGAATAAGGATTGCCGCCAATGAGCAAGGGGTGAAAGCTCATGACGATGCGCAATTTGGGATGCTTGATGTGCTGGGCCACCAAGCTGTAAATGGAGCGCCAAGCTTGCATGCGGACCAAATTGGGCATGGCCTTGATCACATCGCCAATGGTTTCAAAGGGCACCATGCCTAGCTCGACAAAACCGAGCTGGAAACACTTCTCGGAAGCCACCATCAAGTTCTTGAAACCTTGTACATCTTCGGGGCTGAACTTGGCAATTTGCTCGAGCATTTGCTCGTCGTTGTTGCTGTAGTCAAAGTGCGTGCCATCGTCAAAACGGATGCGGTAGAAGGGCGACATCAAGCGCAGATCGACGTGGTCTTTCATCTCTCGTCCACACAGCGTGAACAGCTCGGCAATCAGGTGCGGCAAGGTGATGATGGTGGGGCCCGCGTCAAAGGTAAAACCGTCTTGTTTGTGCACATAGGCGCGGCCACCCGGTGCATCGAGTTTCTCCAGCATTTGAACGCGGTAACCTTTGACGCTCAAACGGATGGCGGCAGCCAAGCCACCAAAACCAGTGCCAATCACAATGGCCGTCGGTGCACGATCTCCCAAATCTGACGCTGAGCCTGTGGGGTGGTTTTGAAGACCACCACCGTCACCTGAGCCTGCGTTGAAATGGATGGATTTGTAGAGATTTGTCATTAAATTCCAAGTGGGCGGGCTAAACCGGCGGCACATGCGCCGCGTAGGGCGCAGGGGCTTGTGTGTTCTGCTTGCGAATGGCCCAGCGCCACAATGCCGTGGTGTCCAGTGGCAGCACCAGCATCAGGTGTTCAAGAATGGCCAATGCCAACATGGTGCCCACCAGGACCGAGCCCACCACTTGCGCAGGTGTGGTCATGGGCTGATTTACAAAGTCAACCAGCCACCACAAACAGGCGCTGGCGGAGACCACAGCGAAGGGAAAAAATGCGTTCATGCGGCGGCGCTTGAAGAAACTTTCCAAATACGCCAAGTGCACAGGCAAGAATTCTTCACTCAGGTTGCGCACACCCAAAAACAGGTTCAGCTTGGCACTGGTGCGCATGGTCCATAAAACCATATAAGTGCCTGTTCCCACTTGGTTGGGCGCATCCCAGGTGATGGCCACAATGGCCAAGCCCACCATGAGGATGGCCAATTCGTGCCAAACCACTGCATTGAAGGAGGCTGCAAACCGAGGCCAACCTGTTGTGCTTTTCAAGATGGCTGTTTTTTGTGGACCGGTGATCCAGCCCGTGAGAAAACTCAACTCGTTCCAACCCCAAGCCAGCAAGGCACAGGTGAAAGCGCAATAGGCCCCCATGATGCCGGTTTGCTGAGCGGTATGGGACAAACCCATCAAAGCGCCAATGCCAAGCGCAGAAGAAATGACCAAGCTCAAGGTGACTGCAGTACGCGACATGCGATTCAAAAGGATCACAATGCCCGTGCTGAACCACCAGATAAAAATCGCAAATCCCAATGCCATCAAGGTGTCGGTCATCCTTGGCTTTCAGATTGGGTGGATTGCAAAATCACCAGGCGGGCACCATGCGAACATCTTCGGGCAGCGCATGGTGTTTGACCGGCAAAAAGTACAAGCGAAGGAAGGTGAAACCGCCCGAAATGGCCCAACGCGCTCGCTGTAAGTTCCCCACCAAACCACCCTTGGCTTTGGCCGCATCCATTTGGGTTTGCACATGGAACAACTGGGACAAGCAATCCCTGAAGACGGGGTTGTCGATGTCCAAGCTGACAGGAAATACTTGCTTGGTGATTTCGTTGGTGATGCGGAACACTTCGTAATCGTAGGTGCCCGACTCCAAACCCATCTCCTGGTGGAGCATGGGGCGGGTGTGATCACGAACATACATCGTGGCATAGACGGCCACCAAGAAAAATCGGATCCAATACACATTGCCGCCCCGCAGCAAATGCGGGTTGGCGCGCATGATCAAGGCAAAAGATTCGCCATGGCGGAACTCGTCGTTGCACCAGCGCTCAAACCACCTGAAAATGGGGTGGAAGCGTTTGTCCGGATTCTTTTCCAATTGACGGTAAATGGTGATGTAACGGGCGTAGCCAATTTTCTCGGACAAATAGGTCGCGTAAAAAATGTACTTGGGCTTGAAGTAGGTGTAAGCCTTGGTGCGTTTCAAATTACCCAAGTCGATACCCAAGCCAAAGTCCTTCAAGGACTGGTTGATGAAACTGGCATGGCGAGACTCATCTCGCGCCATGTAACGCATCAGCTGTTTGATATCGGGGTTCTCCACATATTTAAAAATTTCGTTGTACAGAATGCAACCCGAAAACTCGGAAGTGAGTGATGAAATCAAAAAGTCTAAAAACTCTTGGCGCATTTCAGGACTGACTTGAGAGAATCTTTCGGCCACTTCTTTGGCAAACGCTTCATCACGCTGGAAGTGATCGTGGTTGTTGTCACCCTCGTATTCCGCCATCATTTTGTCCCACTCCGCTCGCATGGGGGACACGTCCAGTTTGTCCATGGCAGCAAAGTCTGTCGTATAAAAGCGTGGGCTGAGCATCGTGCTCTCAACGGCTTTTTGGGATGCTTTTTCAGCGCTGTCAATGGTTGAGGCGGTTTGCATAAACGAATATTCCAGTTTCTTAAAACAAAGCTGTTGCGTCTTTATTCGGGCTGCATGGCCAAGAACCGTGCAAATTCACCCGTATTGGTCGGTCCAAATGACTCCAAGTCCACCCGTTGTCCAGTGCTCGGGTCAAACAAAGTGACGCGGCCATCCACGCGGGCAATCAATTCAAAGGGCAACTCAGAACCAATGCCCCGTGAGTACCTCTCACGCGTCAAGGCACGCAGAGTGCCTCGAACAAAGCCTTGCTCGCCGTGCAAAACCGTCAAAGTTTTTCCAGTCACGCCGTCTTCCACACGGACACCACCGTCATGGTGATCCTGAAAAACCAGTGATCGTTGGACAGTGGGGGTTGCGGCTTTTTGGTCTGGACCGTTGCCGGTGATGCGAACGAGGCCGACAGAAATGAGCGAGAACGCGATGATGCCCGCCGCGCAATACAAAACCCACTGAGGGAAGTGATCCGGTGTGGCTTTGCGTGTCAAGGTGGATGCTTGCAATCCGCTCATGTCAGACTCACTTGAAGTTCATTTGAATTGGATTTTCCAATCGTGACGGAAGCAGTCGCATGGGCAGGCTGGCCTGTATTTTGTGACCATGCATCTCGCAACTTGGCGGAAACCTCTTGAACATGGGGAATGGCGCGCAGGGTGGGCTCTGGTTGGTTTATTTTCCAGGGCCTCACACTGGGCCATAAATGAATCCATGCAATGCGGTCTGAACCTTTCAACGCCAAGGTGATGTCCCCAAAGCCGTTCTGCAGCGTCCGAATATCGGCTGATGCCACTTGTTTCAACGGGAAGTTGAACGACACGGTGAATACGATGCCCAAACGCATGACCACCCGCTTGTTGGTCAAGGTGTAAACCGTCGTGCGAGAGGTCATGTAAGCCATGAGCCACACGGAACCTAGGCCAACGAGGGCCAGTGGCGTAATCCATTGGATGGACAGCAGCACTGCCATGACACCAGCACTTGCTTCCAAAGCCGGCCACGCGCAGGCCACAATGAGCACCGCAAAATAGATGACCAGCTTTTTGATATGAAAGGCCGAAGAGGCCAGTGCTGCGACTTCGGGTGAGCCTTGCCAAACTATGAACTCATCAGACGGCAACCTTTCAGGCAGGCCGTACTGCGGTTCAAACTCGTATTCATGACCAAGGTTTTCGATGGGCATTTGATTCCTCTTCAGCTGTTCATTCAACACGCATGGCCGTGAAGCTTTAAATCAGCGGCTCACTGCGTTGGGCATCGGCATACAAAGTTCCGGCCCCGTAGTAAGCACTGATTTTTTCTTCTTCCAATTTTGTGACTTGGTCTGGATTTTTCAGGGCAGGCACATCTGCGAAATGGCGAGCATAGAGAGCATGCACTTCTACCTGGTTTCTGCGAATTAGGGAAAACGTGATGGGCAGCAAAACGGTACGACCACCCGCGATTTCAACTTCCAAATATCGGAACATCATTTCAGCAGAATCTATCCAAATGTCCTTGACCGTGCCGCCTTGTTTGCCATCGCCAGCCATGACGGGCAGACCGCGTGGGTCGACGTCCTGTGGTGCGACGGTGTAATCGTTGGCGATCCGCAAAGGTTGAATCAGAGGCACGCCATGGGATGTCCGCTCGGGGACATCCTCGCGCATCGTGTACGCGCCTGGGCCGATGGCGGCGGTCATGGCGTTCCCTTTGGGCTCAATGGGAGAGCCAGAACTGCGATTGGTTGCCACGGCGTTGTAAGCCGGTTCTTTCCGTGTGAGGTCTGGAACCGTGACCGTTTTGCCACCTTCGAGCAAGAAAGTTTTGGGGGCTGGAATGGGAAAGCCCTTGACCACAGCGCGTCCGCTGCTGCTGGACTCCATGGGATAGCCTTCGCGGTGGTTTTCGGTGACCAAGTACCAAATCAGGCCAGCAAAAAATAGCCAGAATACATAAAGCAGGATTTGGGCTAAATCGACATAACCCGTGATGTTGCCAACTGTTTGCATAACGTCTTCTCCTTTGAACAATTAAATGCGTGACTCGGTCAAACCGAGGGTTGAGGGGACAGCGATTGAAAAAGAGCTGCTGCGTTTGACCAGGGGCCCCACAGCAATCAGGGTGAGAAACAACAACAGCATTTCAACGTGGTAGACCATGCTGTACCCCACCGAGGGGTCCGTCAAACCTTCGCCCAAAGCGCCTTGCGAGGCCAATGTGTTCATGATGTCGCGCAACGCACCGCCAAAGAACATCGACAGGCCAGCGGCTGCCGCTTGCACAGCCCCCCAAGCACCCAAGGCCAAGCCTATGAAATTGGACTCAATGCGCATGGCGGTGAACAAAGTGCCGACCGCAAACAAGCCACCACCAAAGCCAATGCCCATGGCGCCAAACCTGAACAGCCAACCCGCATCCAAAGGCGCTGAAAAAATCACGGCTGCAAATGCAGGCAAGCCTGCCAATGCCCCATAGGCTGCCAGCCGCATGGGGTCTATGCCTTTGGCCAATTGGCGGCCAGCCACATAAAAGCCCAACAAGCCACCCGCAGACAGCATCGCTGTCAGAGCACTGGTGGCGCCCACACTCAATTTCAGAATTTCGCCGCCATAGGGTTCAAGAACAATGTCCTGCATGTTGAATCCCATGGTGCCCAAAGCCGTGGCCCATAAGAAGCGCCTCGCGTTGGGTAGAGCAATAAATTCTGCCCAAACCTCTTTGAATGGGCGGCGAATTTCGGTTTTCATCGCCTTGACACGCTCGTGATTGCGGGGCTCTTGCTTCCAAAGCGCGACACCGTTGAGCAGCAACACCACCAGCGCCGTACCTTGCACGACCTGAACCAAAATTTCGGGTGTAAAGGTGGCGAGTAAAAAGCTGTACGCCAAACTGCCAAAGACGGCCCCCACCAAGAGCATGGTGTACATCAGGGCCACGACGCGTGGCCGGGTCTCTTCACTGGCTTGATCCGTGGCCAAGGCCAGACCTGCGGTTTGCGAGGTTTGCAAACCTGCACCCACCATCAAGAATGCGATGGCAGCAGCGCCCTGACCCACCCAGTCAGGCACGGGGACCTGCCCACCCCCCGACAAGACCAGCAATGCAAACGGCATGACCGCAAGCCCTAAAAATTGAATCAATGTGCCGCCCCACATGTAAGGCACCCGGCGCCATCCAAAGGCGGAGATGTGGACATCGGAATGGTAGCCCGTGACCGCCCTGAACGGCGCCACCAGCAAGGGAAGGGCCAACATCAATGCCACCAACCAAGCGGGGACAAACAATTCCACAATCATGACCCGATTCAGCGTGCCGATCATCAAGGCGGTGGTGATGCCCATGGTGAACTTGAACAGTGACAAGCGCAACAAACGCGCCATCGGCAAGCCTGGGCTGGCCACGTCCGCAAACGGCAGCCAATTCACAGGCATTTGCTTGGCAAACTTGGCAAACGTTTTGGCTCTCATGAGCGGATCCACTCCATCGCTTTGGATTTGTAAAAGCCGCTCGACACTTTGTGTGCGCGGGCACATTGCCAGCCGTTCAACGATGGATGCGTCTTCATCAACTCCGCAATGCGTGTCTCAGCCATCGGCTCTAGCCAAGGTGCACGGTCGCCCCTTGGCAGCAAGCGACCCACAGAGATCATCAAAGCCAACATGGGCGTGCGGGGCGCAAAGGTGAACACAATGGACTGGCTGGTGCGCTCAGCCAACTGTGCCAGTGCATGAACAGCATCCTCGGTGTCGTAGTGAATGATGGAATCCATCGCCACCACATGGTCAAACTGGCCCAGGGCTTTGTCGAGCATGTCGCCGCTGTGAAATTCCACCAAGTGCGCGATGTCGTCTGGAATTCTTTCCCGCGCCAAGTCGACCAAGGTGGGGGACAAATCAATGGCCACCACCTGAGCGCCCAAGCGTGCTGCTTCAACCGCCAGTGCACCTGTGCCACAGCCTGCATCCAAAATGCGTTTGCCTTTGAGGTCTTGACCCAACCATGACACCAAGGTTGACCTCATTTGATCGCGCCCTGCACGCACCGAGGCGCGAATGCGGCCCACCGGCGCATCAGAGGTCAATTTTTCCCAAGCGGCAGCGGCTGTGCGATCGAAGTAGTTTTCGATTTGGCCGCGGCGTTGTTCGTAAGTGATGTCACTCATGGTTCAAAGCCTCAATCGAAGCCCAGCAGGTCAAAAATATCGCGGTCTTTCATGGGCACTGCGGAATATGCCTCGCCGCCTAACCACATGTTCGCCGCCAGTCGCATGTATTCTTTTTGCACGGCCTCGAGTTCTGGCGAGTGCTCCATCTCAAACAGGGTGGATTTTTTCAAGCGGCTGCGGCGAATCACATCCAGGTCTGGAAAATGCGCGGCCAGCTTCAATCCAATGCGGTCGTTGTACTTGTCAATTTGATCGGTGGCAGCACTGCGGTTGGCAATCACCCCCCCCAAACGCACGTTGTAATTCTTGGCTTTGGCACCAATGGCCTGCACAATGCGGTTCATCGCGAAGATGGAGTCAAAGTCATTGGCCGTGACGATCATGGCGCGATCGGCATGTTGCAAAGGTGCGGCAAAACCACCACACACCACATCGCCCAATACGTCAAAAATCACCACATCGGTGTCTTCCAGCAGGTGATGCTCTTTGAGCAATTTCACCGTCTGACCGACCACATAACCGCCGCAGCCTGTGCCTGCGGGCGGGCCGCCGGCTTCCACACACATCACACCGTTGTAGCCCTCAAACACAAAGTCTTCCACGCGCAATTCTTCGGCGTGAAAGTCTACGGACTCCAGCACGTCGATCACGGTGGGCAGCATCTTCTTGGTCAAGGTGAATGTGCTGTCGTGCTTGGGATCGCAACCGATTTGCAGCACCCTTTTGCCCATTTTGGAAAAGGCGGCTGACAAGTTAGACGATGTGGTGCTTTTGCCAATGCCGCCCTTGCCATAAATGGCAAAAACTTTGGCATTGCCAATTTTCACATCCGGGTCCAGCTGAACTTGCAAGCTGCCCTCTCCATCCAATTTTGGATTGCGTTTCACTGTGGGAAACGGTAAGGTTTCAACGTTCATGCGGGAACTCCTTCATATACACCTTCTAGGCGATCTTCCAATTCGTCACTGGCTTGGCGAAGTGCTTGCAAGGTCTCGGCATCGGGCTGCCAATAGTTGCGTTCAGACGCTTCGATCAAACGGTTGGCCACGCGGGCAGAGGCCGTCGGATTCAGTTTGGCCAGGCGATCACGCATGGCAGGGTCAAGCATGAATGTCTCGGACAATTGCTTGTAGACCCAAGGTTGTACTTGGCCTGTGGTGGCAGACCAACCCATCGTGTTGGTCACATGGGCCTCTATTTGTCTAACACCTTCGTAGCCATGCTCCAACATGCCTTCGAACCACTTGGGGTTGAGCATGCGGGTGCGAATTTCGATGGACACTTGTTCTTTCAATGAACGCACAGCCGCATTGCCTTTGGTCTGATCGCCGATGTAGACGGGCGGTGTTTTACCGCCTTTGGCCATCTTCACCGCTTGGGTGATACCGCCCAAGGTGTCAAAGTAGTTGTCCACGGTGGTGACGCCCAACTCGACAGAATCGAGGTTTTGATAGGTCAGTTGCACATCGGCCAAAGCGGTTTGCAAGAGCGCCGTTTGTTGAACGGCTCGGCCCGTGCGTCCATAAGCAAAACCTTTGCGCCGTTTGTAGGTCTCAGCCAGTTCGCCTTCATCGTCCCAGCGGCTGCTTTCGACCAGGTTGTTGACGTTGGAGCCATAAGCTCCTTCGGCATTGCCGTAGACCCGCAGCGAGGCTGTTTCCAAATTGCAGCCATGCTCTTTCTGATAGGCCAGTGCATGCTTTCGGACCCAGTTCATCTCGAGGGGCTCGTCTGCCGATGCCGCCAGATAAGCGGCTTCAGCCAACAGCTTGATTTGCAGTGGCATGAGATCACGGAAAATGCCTGACAAGGTCATGATCACGTCAATGCGAGGACGTCCCAACTCCTCTAAAGAGATGAGCGTGGCGCCCGCGATGCGGCCATAAGAGTCAAAGCGGGGCATGGCGCCCATCAAGGCCAAGGCCTGTGCAATGGGCGCGCCTTCGTTTTTCAGGTTGTCGCTGCCCCACAACACCATGGCAATGGATTCTGGCAAAGGGTTGCCATCGGCACAGTAGCGGTCAATCAACAACTGGGCATGTACTTTGCCATCCCGAACGGCCATGGCACTTGGAATTCTGAAGGGGTCAAATCCGTGGATGTTGCGGCCCGTCGGCAACACAGCCGGTGTGCGCAAAATATCGCCACCCGGTGCAGGCCGAATGTAGCAAGCGTCCAAAGCGCGAAGCATGGCAGAAACTTCGGTATCAACAGCCAAATGCGCTTGAGGTTCCACCAACGCACGCAAAACGTCTAAGCTGGCGTGGTTGCGCGGCAAGCCTGCAGCCGTCAAAGCACGCTCTGGCGAGTGTCCTTCCACCAAGGCCTCGACAGCTGCACGCTCCAGTTGCATGCCGTGGTTGGCGTCGGCCATGGCCAACAACATGTCAACCTGTTGTGCCGGGCTTGGGACACGACCGGTCACATGCAAACCATGTGGAATCAGCGCGTACTCCAGCTCCAGCATTTGTGCAGCCAAGTGCATCACCGGGATGTCCAACTCAGAACCCATGAAGGCAGCGTCCCACGCAGGCTCTGCAGGCACCAAATCCAGTTGTGCAGCTTGCGCTTGGATGACCACGGCCAAATCAACACGCTCGGCATCATCACTTGCCAAGGAGCGCCAACGCTCAAGCGATGACTTCAGCTCGTTCAAACCTTTGTACAAACCCGCTTGGGTAATGGGGGGTGTCAGGTAGCTGATCAAGGTGGCGCCAGATCGACGCTTGGCAATGGCACCTTCTGAGGGGTTGTTGGACGCATACAAATAGATGTTGGGCAAATCGTCAATCAAACGATCGGGCCAGCATGCGCCGCTCATGCCGGATTGCTTACCCGGCATGAATTCCAGCGCACCATGGGTACCAAAGTGGAGCACGGCATGGGCTTTGAAATCTTCACGCAAATAGCGATAGAAAGCAGAGAAGGCATGCGTGGGTGCCAAGCCTTTTTCAAACAACAAGCGCATCGGATCGCCTTCATAGCCAAAGGACGGTTGCACGCTGACGAGCACATGACCAAACTGTTTACCCAACACAAATATGGAACTGCCGTTGCTCAACTGACGACCAGGAGCGGGGCCCCACTGCGCCTCAATCTCTCTGAGCCAGCGCTCACGCTTGATGTGTTCGTCAGCAGATATCAAAGCATGCACATTGGCATCTGCGCCGTGTTGAGCAGCGTTGCCGTGAAGCAAGGCATCGCGCAAATCGTCCACACTTGCAGGCAATTCGACTTGGTAACCCTGCGCCTTCATGGCGTTCAGGGTGTGCCACAAGGACTCAAAAACAGACAGAAAAGCAGCCGTGCCGATGTTGCCTGCATTGGGCGGAAAGTTAAACAGCACAATGGCCACGTTGCGGTCTTGCCGCTCGCTGCGTTTCAAGGCTACCAATTTGCTGACACGCGCCGCCAACATGATGGCGCGCTCTGGACACGAGTGCATGTCTTGCGCGTTGGTACTTTCACCAAAAGTACAAGCATGGTGACAGCCTGTGCAGGTCACGCCTGCTGTGCCTGGACGCCCACCAAAAACCATGGGGCTGGTGGAGCCGTCCAGTTCTGGAATGGCCACCATGATGGTGCTTTCCACCGGCAACAAACCCCTGTCCGATCCACCCCATTGGTCAAGCGTCTGAAATTCAACGGGGTGCGCGGCCAGGTAGGGCACGTCCAGTTTGGCCAATACCTCTTCTGCGGCCTTGGCATCGTTGTAAGCAGGGCCCCCGACCAACGAAAAACCACTGAGCGAGACCACGGCATCCACGCAGACTTGGCCGTTTTGGATGAAAAATGCATCGATGGCCGGGCGGGAGTCCAAGCCGGCCGCAAAAGCCGGTATCACGCGCAAACCCTTGGCCTCCAGTGCCGAAATCACGCCATCGTAATGCCCCGCATTGCCCGACAGCAAATAGGAACGCAACAACAAAACACCGACGGTGCCTTTGACGGGAATGCCTTGCGGCAAGGGCAAGGCATGGGTGTCTTCACTGAACCTGCCCGTCATGCGGGGGTGGTACACACCCACTTCTGGGTAATCCACAGGGGCATGAACCTTGACTGAGCCGCGCAGTGATTTGCGAGGGCCATCGGCACCGCGGTCAATCAAGTGGCGCACCATGTTCAAGACATTGTCGTCCGAGCCACCCAGCCAATATTGCAAGGTGATGAAGTACGAACGCACGTCTTGCGCGGTGCCGGGAATGAAGCGCAACAACTGGGGCAAGCGGCGCAGCATTTTCATTTGTGCAGCGCCACCTGTGGTGGGCTTGTCTTTGCTGCCGCCACGCAATTTCTTCAACAAGGCCATGGGGCCGCTGGCGGGTTTGCTCATGTCAAACTGACCAAAGCGTGTCAGTTGTGTCACTTCCGTGGCACTGGCCATGCAAATCATCGCATCGCAGTGCATGCGACGGGCACGCAGATCGTCCAGGATGGGCAAAAAGTGGTCTTCAAGAAACAGCATGCCGCACAACACAATGTCGGCAGAGGCAATGTCGGCCTTGCATTTGGCGATGAGCGCATCGTTGCCAGCGTATTCAGAGGCCGCATGCAAATTCCAAGTCAAGCCTGGAAAGTCACGTTTCAATTGGTCATTGGCACGATTGAATGAACTCGCAAAGTGCGTGTCCATGGTCACCACCACCAATTTGATGGGTGTGGTGTCTCGCAGCAGTGGTTTACGACTGTGAGAAGTGAGCTTTAGATTCATACAGTGTCTCCGTCGTGATCACCGAGATGCCGCGTTCGGTGGCAAATCTCTCGGTATTCCGCCGGGCCTTGCCTCGGACGAAAAATGGAATTTTTTTGAGCTCTTTCTCTGCGCCTGCATCCCAAACTGATACGGTGATGCTTTCCGGAGTGGTGGATGCATTGGTTTTTTGTGCCTGATCCACGGGCATCGCTTTCGTTGCGTCTTGAAGGCTTTGCGCGTGAACACCACCGCCCAGGTGAGAGGGCGCAGCATCTTCATGGAACTCAGAGTCGCCACGGAACATCCCAATCAGGTGCTCTTCCAAGCCCATCATCAGTGGGTGGACCCAGGTGTCGAACAGCACGCTGGCGCCTTCAAAGCCCATTTGCGGTGAATAGCGAGCGGGGAAATCTTGCACATGCACTGGCGCTGAAATGACCGCACACGGCACACCCAAACGCTTGGCAATGTGGCGCTCCATTTGGGTGCCCAGCACCAACTCAGGATTCAACTGCGCGATGTGTGCTTCTATTTCCAAATAGTCGTCACTGATCAAGGGCTCCACACCGTAAATTTTTGCGGCTTCACGCACTTCCCTTGCAAACTCCCGGCTGTAAGTGCCAATGCCCACCACCGTGAAGCCCATTTCTTGCGCTGCCACTTTGGCGGCGGCCACGGCATGTGTGGCATCGCCAAACACAAACACCCGTTTGCCCGTCAAATAGTTGGAATCGACCGAGCGGCTGTACCAAGCGGCTCGTGACACGGCCTTGGACAAGGTGGCTTCTGGATCGAACCCGGCAAGTTCCGCCACTTCCCGAATAAAAGCACAGGTTGCGTTGTGCCCAATCGGAATGGTTTTGGTGAACGGCTGTTGAAAAGTGCGTTGCAACCACTGCGCGCTCAATTGGGCAATTTCAGGGTAAAGAACCACATTGAAATCGGCATCGGCCAAGCGTGCAATGTCGTCAGGCGTGGCCGTCAAAGGGGCCACCACATTGATCTCCACGCCCATGTCGGTCAGCAGCTTGCGTATTTCTGCCAAATCATCGCGGTGCCTGAATCCCAAGGCGGTGGGGCCCAGGATGTTGCACCGTGGCTTGGCAGGTTCTGCCCTGTGATCGGCGTTTTTGGGCGCAGCCAGGTGGCGAACCAGTTGGTAAAAAGTTTCAGATGCGCCCCAATTTTCTTTGCGTTGGTACGACGGCAACTCCAAGGCCACCACCGGTATCGGCAATTGCAGGGCTTTGCACAAACCGCCCGGGTCGTCTTGAATCAATTCGGCCGTGCAAGAGGCGCCCACCAGCATGGCTTTAGGGGCAAATCGTTCAAACGCATCGCGCGCAGCGGTCTTGAACAATTCGGCGGTGTCGCCGCCCAAGTCCCGCGCTTGGAATGTGGTGTAAGTGACAGGCGGGCGTTTTTGCAAGCGCTCGATCATGGTGAACAGCAAATCGGCGTAAGTGTCACCTTGTGGGGCATGCAACACGTAGTGCACATCCTCCATCGCCGTGGCCACCCGCATCGCGCCCACATGTGGCGGTCCTTCGTAAGTCCAGAGTGTCAGTTGCATGGTGTGGACTCCTTCAGGCGGCCAAGCGCATGCGGCGCACCAAAGGTCTGGTGAAGAGCTCGGCCAAATCGCCTGCTTGGTCAAAGCCCTGAATGGGGGTGAAGACCAATTCAATCGCCCATTTGGTGGTCATGCCCTCGGCTTCCAAGGGGTTCGCCAAACCCAAGCCACACACCACCATGTCGGGGCGCAGGTTGCGGCATCGGTCCAATTGCTTTTCCACATCCTGGCCTTCAGAGACCAGGGTGCCTGCGGGCAACCAAGCCAATTCCATGGCCATGTGCTGGCGGTGCAAGTACGGTGTTCCCACTTCCAGCAAACGCATGCCCAGTTCGCGTGACAAAAACCGGGCCAAGGGGATTTCCAGTTGCGAGTCGGGGAAGAAAAAGATGCTTTTTCCATCCAGGTGCAGTTTGGCTTTGGCCAGCGACGCCATGGCCCTGGCCTGAGGCGCGCTCACAGCGGCTTCAAACCTTTCTGGCGAGACTTCAAATGCCGTGGCCGCTGCTTGCAGCCACGCCCTGGTGCCTTCCACGCCCAATGGAAACGGTGCGGGCAACAGCTTGGCGCCGCGCCCTTGCAGAACGCGAGCGGTATCGGCCAAAAAGGGTTGCGCCAAGAGCAAGCGCGTGTGGACGCCGATGCTGGGCTGGTCATCGGCACGGCGTGGCGGGAAAAAGCGCACACGCTCAATGCCCATGTGGTTCAGGATCCGCACAAACTGGTCTTCCACCACATCGGCCAAGGTGCCGACGATCAGCAATTCAGGTGCGGCATGCAATGCGGGTGTTTGAAGTTCAGGCACCATCGAGGCCAAGCAAGCATCTTCACCCTGTGTGAAGGTGGTTTCGATGCCGCTGCCCGAATAATTCAGGATGCGCACCGAGGGGGAATAGTGGGTAGACAACCGAGAGGCTGCACGCGACAAATCCAGTTTGATCACTTCCGAAGGGCATGAACCCACCAAGAACAGCAATTTGATTTCGGGGCGGCGCGACAGCAGTTGATTGACCACCCGATCGAGCTCGGTATGGGTATCTGCCAAGCCAGCCAAATCGCGCTCGTCGATGATGGCGGTGCCAAACCGGGGTTCGGCAAAAATCATCACGCCAGCTGCCGACTGAATCAGGTGGGCACAGGTCCGTGAACCCACCACCAAAAAGAAGGCGTCTTGGATTTTTCGGTGCAGCCAGATGATGCCGGTCAAACCACAAAACACTTCTCTTTGCCCGCGCTCGACCAGCGGGACGACATCGGTGCAGCCCTGGGCGGCTTCGGCTCGAATCGGGATGACAGGGCTCATGAGATCACCTGCGCATTCGAAGCCATGGTGACTTCGGGGGTTTTTTGCAGTCGGGCCATGCGCAATTTGCGAATGTATTGCGCCGCATTGATGGCGTAGGTGCCGTAGGCGGCCAGAGCCAGCCACAGTTGGTCGGCAGAGGACCATTGGCCTTGCCACCACACCCAAAGGTAAGCGGTATGCAAGGCCAGGACCACCATGCTGACCACGTCTTCCCAGAAAAATGCGTGCGCAAACAGGTACTTGCCGTAGACCACTTTTTCCCAGATGGAGCCCGTGATCATGATGGCGTACAGCACCAAGGTTTTGATCACCACCGACGCCAAGGCCCAATCGGTGTGCTCACCGGTTTTCAGGCTGTTCAACACCCAGTACAAACTGACCAAAAAAACCAAAAATTGAACAGGTGCCAAGACACCCTGAACCAGAGTCCACTTCGTCGCATCACGCCGAGCGCGTTGCTCTGGCGTGTACAAAGCTTCGGGTTGGGACTGCTGCATTTCTGACCTTTTTGAACATCAACTGAGCCCACTTTAAGGACTGAAGCAGAGAGTGTCAATATAAATTGACAATATATGTGACATTCAGGGTTTACACCTAAATGGACAGGTGTCAATTTACTTCACACTAGAGCGTCAATTTGAATAAGAGGTGGTTGTAGTGGCTCAATTTAAATTTGAGAAGGCGGCTGTTTCACTGGACAAACGTGGGACTTTTGAAAGTCAAGTTTCAAAGGCCAACTTTCGGCTGGGCGCCAGTCCACGTTTGGTGGGGGGCTCGACGTTTGATCAAAAGTCAGCACTCGACCACCGACAGGTGGTCTTGCTGGCTGATGCTGCCCTCAAAAGCATGGATGAAACCCGTGAGATCTTGATGGGGTGGCACCGCCAGGGCCACGCATTGGCGGACATTTACCTGAGCGGCATTGGTCTTGCAGCCCAATTATTGGGGGAGCGTTGGTCATCCGACGAGGTCGACTTTGTCCACTGCACCATCGCCCATTCTCGGTTGCACCAAACGTTGCATGAATTCAGCGCTGAATTTCTATCGGAAGGCTGCGCAAAGCCCAATGGCTTGAACTTGCTGCTGATGACCGAACCCAGCTCGCAGCATGGTTTGGGGGGGTTCATGTTGAGTGAATTTTTCCGCCATGGGGGCTGGAATGTGACCCTCTGTGCGCCACAGGACATGGCCGAATTCAAACGCATCTTTCAATCGGATTGGTTTGACGCGGTGGCCCTGTCCATGTCCACGGATCGGTATTTAGACGCCGTGGCCCAGGCGTTGTCAGACATCTTGCCCTTGGAAGTCAACCCGAGTTTGAAAGTGTTTGTCGGCGGTCCCATGGCGCAGATTGAGCCCTTGAGACTGAGTTGGCCTGGGACCCATCTGTTGAATGGCAATGCCACCCAAGCCGTGGCCATGGTCACGCAGTCGGTCAAAAAGACGGGTCGTCAACCCAATGTGACACCGAGGCTGTCTAAATATTCCCTTATTCCTCATCCGTGATCTGCATTCATGCCACAGTGTGTATAATTACCCTTACAGGTATAGGGTTTTTCTGCCCGCAACCACTTAAAGTCATTCATGAACATTGATCAGCTCGAGCCACACACTTTTTCCAAGTTATTGGGGGTGGTGTCGGATGTGAGCCTGATCATCAATGGCCAAGGTGTGGTCGAGGATGTGTCAACAGGACAAGACACGATGGCTTCCCTGGGCTGCCAAGCTTGGATTGGCAGACGCTGGACCGACACGGTCACGGTGGAGAGCAAACAAAAGATCAAAGATTTGCTTCAAATTCAAGCCGATACCCCGTCCCTCCTTTGGCGGCATGTGAACCATCCCACCCCCTCGGGCGGGGAGGCCGCCATCCAGTACATCACGGTCAATATCAAAGGGAACAAGCTGCTGGCCGTGGGGCGCAACATGGAGCGTTTGGCCGAACTGCAACGCCGTTTGGTGGAGACGCAACAGTCGGTGGAGCGCGACTATTTGAGGCTGCGGCACATTGAGGCGCGTTACCGCGTTTTGTTTGAAACTTCGCCTGAAGCCGTGATGATGGTCGATGCCCATTCTTACCGATTGTTGGAAGTCAATGTCGGTGCGCAAGCACTGTTCAAAGACGCAGGAAAGCGCTTGGTTGGGCGTGATTTTCGTGAGTGTTTCCTGACGGGGAACCAGGGTGAAGTTCAGGCCTTGCTCAGGACCGCGCTGGCCACCGGTCGGATTGAAATGTGCTCAGCAAGCATCTTTGGTTCATCTTCGGTCATGACGGTCTCTGCCACGGTCTTCAGGCAAGAGGGAGGTGCCCAGTTTTTGGTGCGCTTGACCCCGCAAGAAAGCTCGGCAGCTTTGGGCCTGGAATCAGACACGTCGGCCGTATTGAGCCAGGCCATGGCGCATTTCCCAGATGGCTGGCTGCTCACGGACACCTCAGGCATGGTCAAAAGTGTCAATGAAGAAGGTATGGCGCTCTTGGGGCTGACGTCCGCACCCCAAGTGATCGGGCAACCGCTTGAGCGCTGGTTGGTCAGGGGGGCAGTCGATTGGGGTGTTCTCAGTACGTCATTGAAGCAACAATTGACAGTGCGCAATTTCGCCACCGAAGTGACCACGTTGTCGGGCATGACCTTGCCCGTGGAGATTTCGGCGGTGTATTTGGCCAAGCCCGAGCCTTTGTACGCGGTGTTTGTTCGCGACATGGACCGCCGCATGCAGGGGACTTCCCTTGCGGCCCAGGCGCAGCCCAACCCCTTTTTAGAGTTGTCGCAGTTGGTGGGTCGTCGGCCCATCAAGGACATTGTGGGCGATACGGTGGACACCATCGAGCGCATGTGCATTGAGGCGGCCTTGGAGCTCACCCACAACAACCGCGCCTCTGCTGCCGAAATGTTGGGGCTCTCGCGGCAAAGCCTGTATGTCAAGTTGCGTCGCTTTGGCATTTTGTCGGACAACGATCCCGATTCATCAGCCCTTTGATCGCGGAGTGTCTCAATATTTTTACACTCAGTGTAAACATTGATTGACAACATCGGCGGTCTTCTCATAATGGGCGCATGGACACCCAGAGCCTTGAACTGACAAAACCGCTGGTCCGGCCGCGTTTGCGCACCGTGGCGGAGTTGCTCAAACCGATCACTTGGTTTCCACCGGTATGGGCTTTTGCCTGTGGTGCCGTCGCTTCGGGCCAAAGCCTGTCGGACCATTGGTTGTTGATTTGTCTGGGGCTGATTTTGACTGGGCCCCTGGTGTGCGCCAGCAGCCAGGCGGTGAATGACTGGTTTGATCGCCATGTGGACGCCATCAACGAACCGCAAAGGCCGATACCTTCAGGCCGCATGCCTGGCCAATGGGGCTTGGGCATCGCCGTCTTGTGGACGGTCCTGTCTTTGCTGTGGGCCACCCTGATGGGCACTTGGGGCTTTGTGGCTTGCGCCCTGGCCATTGCCCTGTCTTGGGCCTACAGCGCGCCACCGGTGCGGCTGAAAAACAATGGTTGGTATGGCAACGCGGCATGTGCGCTCAGTTACGAAGGCTTGGCATGGCTGACCGGCACGGCCGTCATGTTGGGTGGTGCGTGGCCGGGTGAGAAAGCGATTTACTTGGCGCTGCTGTACAGCTTGGGTGCCCACGGCATCATGACCTTGAACGACTTCAAGGCCATCGAGGGCGACCGGCAAATGGGGGTGGCCTCTTTGCCCGTTCAGCTGGGGGCCTCGGGCGCGGCGCGCGTGGCCTGTGTGCTGATGTGGCTGCCCCAAGTGGCGGTCGCTGCGCTCTTGATGCATTGGCAATTGCCTGGGCATGCCTTGGCCGTGCTGGTTTTGAGTTTCTTGCAGTGGCCCTTGATGTTGAAATTTCTCAAGCAACCGATTGAGCGGGCTTTGTATGTCAGTGCTTTTGGGGTGCCCCTGTTTGTCAGCGGCATGATGGTCAGTGCCTGGGGCTTGCGTCAGATCAATGCGCTGGGGGTCTCATGAACGCTCAAATCTTTGGTTGGTTGGACATCATCCGTTTGGGCCTCATCCAAGCTTGTTTGGGGGCTGTGGTGGTGGTGACGACCTCCACCCTCAATCGCATCATGGTGGTTGAATTGGCGCTGCCCGCGTTGTTGCCGGGTTTTTTGGTGGCTTGGCATTACACGGTGCAAATGGTGCGTCCACGCATGGGCTTTGGCGCAGACCAGGGTCGGCGCAGCACGCCTTGGATGATGGGGGGCATGGTCGTCTTGGGGGTGGGCGGTGTGCTGGCGGCCTTGGCGACCCTGTGGATGGCCACTTCGCTTTGGCAAGGCATGGCCTTGGCCATGCTGGCCTTCAGTCTGATCGGCTTGGGTGTGAGCGCCTGTGGCACCTCACTCTTGACGCTGATGGCCAAGCGCGTACCGGCTGAGCGTCGGGCGCAGGCGGCCACCACCGTGTGGCTGATGATGATCATGGGTTTCGCCGTCACCGCTGGCGTCGTTGGCCAACTGATTGACCCCTACACGCCCGATATGTTGTGGCGGGTGTCGGCAGGCTTGAGCATCTTGACCGCGGTGCTGACGGCCCTGTGTCTGTGGGGTTTGGAGAAGCCCGATCCACAGGGGGTGTCCGCGAAACCCAGTCTCCCTGTCAATTTCAAACGCACGTTGCAGGGCATTTGGGCCGAGCCTCAGGCAAAAACCTTCACGATTTTTATCTTCCTGTCGATGCTGGCCTACAGCGCGCAAGATTTGATTTTGGAGCCTTTTGCAGGGGCAGTTCACGGCATGTCGCCTGGCCAGACCACGCAGCTTTCTGGGTGGCACCACATGGGGGTCTTGGTGGGCATGCTGTCCATGGCCGCGGCCAGTTCGCGCTCGGTTGCGGGACGCCTGGGTTCTGTGCAGGTCTGGATGTGGGGCGGTTGTTTGCTGTCTGCCCTGGCCACGGTGGGCTTGTCCCTCTCGGCGACAGCCACCTTGGCGATGCCCTGGCCCATCAAAGCCAATGTGATTTTCTTGGGCGTGGCCAATGGCGCGTTCTCCATTGCCGCCATTGCCACCATGATGCGTCTGGCGGGTGAAGGCGGCTCTGGCACCGAGGGCACGCGCATGGGCTTGTGGGGCGCTGCACAAGCCATGGCGTTTGCCATGGGGGGATTGGTCGGCACCGGTGCGAGTGATTTGGCGCACTGGGTGCTGGGCGAGTCTCAGTCCGCGTATCAGGCGGTATTTGCATTTCAAGCACTGATGTTTTTGGCTTCAGCATGGGTGGCTTTGCGCATTCGCGCAGCGCACACCACGGCCCAGCACAAAGCACCAGATCATCAAGTCTTATGGAAAGATGGGGCAACCACATGACAGCAACTGATTTTGATTTCGTCGTCGTTGGGGGCGGCCCCTCTGGCGCCACCGCTGCACATGATTTGTCGAGCGAGGGTTGGCGCGTCTTGTTGCTGGACAGGCAAGGGCGTCCCAAGCCTTGTGGGGGTGCCATCCCCCCTCGCTTGATCAAGGACTTTGACATTCCAGACCATTTGCTGGTGGCCAAAATCAAATGTGCCCGCATGATTTCGCCGACGGACAAGCAAGTCGACATGCACATTGACAACGGTTATGTGGGCATGGTGGACCGGCAAGATTTTGATGAATTTTTGCGCGTGCGTGCGGCGCAATCGGGCGCGATTCGCCAGCAGGCCATCTTTGACAAAGTTGAACACGATGCCGAAGGCACTTTGTGGGTCCAGTACACACCCGTCTCAGGCAAGGAGCATGCGGCCATTGAGCCATCCAAACCGGTCAAGGTCAGCGCCCGAATGGTCATCGGTGCCGATGGGGCGCGCTCTGAAGTGGCGAGGCAACAAATCCCATTGTCCGATCGCACAAAGTATGTGTTCGCTTACCACGAGATCATCCAAGCCCCGCTGGAAAAGCAATCGCACGATGGCGAGCGTTGTGATGTTTACTACCAGGGCGAAGTTTCACCAGACTTTTATGGCTGGGTATTTCCGCATGGCAAAACCATGAGCGTGGGCACGGGCAGTGCCGACAAGGGTTTTTCTTTGCGCGGTGCAACAGGCCACCTGAGAAAAGCAGCCGGGCTTGCCGACATGCCCACACTGCGTCGTGAAGGGGCACCGATTCCTTTGAAGCCCTTGCCGCATTGGGATAACGGCCGCGATGTGCTGGTGATCGGCGATGCGGCGGGGGTGGTGGCACCCTCCTCAGGAGAGGGTATTTATTACGCCATGGACTGCGCGCGCACCATGGCGCATGCAGCGCACATGGCCTTGAAAACAGGCGACCCCAAGTGCCTCAAAAAAGGCCGTCAGCGCTTCATGAAACAGCATGGAAAAGTGTTTTGGATTCTGGGCATGATGCAGTATTTTTGGTACCAAAATGACAAACGTCGTGAGAAATTCGTCAAAATTTGCGAGGACAAAGACGTGCAGCGGCTCACCTTTGAGTCCTATATGAATAAAGAGCTGACCCGCAGGGATCCCATGGCGCACCTGCGGATTTTCCTGAAGGACACGGCCCATTTGCTGGGACTGGCCAAAACCTGATGGGTCGATGACTGAGGGCGCAAGAAAAACTCGGGCAACCCTCAGGTCAAGGTGCTCCCGGGCGGGTCTATTTTCATGCGGGTCAATACCGTGCCACATCTGTTCGGTGCCGAGGTCATCTCCAACAACCCCCTTGAGGTCTTGTCCTTCCTCAAGGGTTTTGTGGCCAAGCCTGAGCGCAGTCTTTGAAAATCAGGGCGGCTGTGCCCTGTGGGTCTTCTTCGTGCGCCAAGTGGCCCAAGTCGTGCTGCAAATGCAGTTTGGCGTGCGGCATCAATCTGCAGGCTTCTTGCGCCAGTTGGGGCGGCACCGTTTTATCGGCCGAGCCGACCAAAATCGACACCGGGCTGGCGATGCGGTGAAGGTCGCTGGACAAAGCTTGCAGTTTCCAAGCGGCCATCATGGCCAGCACACTGTGCACATGGCCTGGGTGACTGAAGACACGCCGATAAAGGGCCATGCCTTCCTCGTCCAGTTCTGAGCCCGTTTGGTCCATCGATTTGGCCAACAGGGCGGGGCGGTTGGCCAATTTGGCTGTGGCCCAGGCAGAAAGAGGATTGAGGGCGGCCAATTTGGCCGCAGGGCCAAAAATCCAGGAAGGCAATCCGGGAATAGGCAGCCAAGCCGGATTCATGCCCATCAAATGCGTCTGCGACAGTGCGCCTTGGTGCAAGACCATTTGGGCAGCAATGGCCGCACCGGCGGAGTGGCCTGCGATCACGGTGGGCGTGATGTCCATTTGCAGCAGCAAAGCCCTCAGCCCTTCGGCCATGCCGTGCAGTGACAGACTGTCGCCACTGCCTCTGCTGGTGAAGGCGTGACCGGGCAAATCTGGCGCAATGACTTGAAAGTGTTGGCTCAGCAAGGGCATCAGTCCACGCCAACTGAAACTGCCCGAACCTGTGCCGTGCAAGAGCAACAGGGCGGGGCCTTGGCCCATGCGCTGAACATGCCATCGAATTCCCCCAGCGCTGACAAAATGGCTCTGCGCTGCATGGGGCCAAGCGTGTCGATGTTCGGCCCAGTCCATGGTGGGGTAAAACCGCTCGTACATCATGCGCTCAAAGTCGTCTTAAGTGGTCCATCGCCGAGGCCATTCGGTGCGCTTGAACCTGCGGCATGGGCAGGTAATGGCCCCCCATGGTGCTGGCCATGTTTTGCACCTGCGCATCGGGTTTAACCGAGGTGTCTATCCACATGGAACGGTGCCCGGTGAGCCGCCACTGCGCCGCCCACTGGACTGCATCGGCTTGGGCTTGTTCGCGTCCGCCTACCCCGGCCAACGAGATGTTGGCGCGGCCGTCACTCAAGACCACCAACAGGGGGGTGACCCCTTGCCTGTGCAACTGCTGTGCTTGTTCGCAGGCCATTTTCAGTGCCAAAGCCAAAGGCGTGCCGCCACCGCCGGGCAGTCCCGTCATGGCCCGCTTGGCGCGCACCAATGAGCGCGTCATGGGCAACAGCAATTGGGCTTGCGCGCCTCTGAACGCCACGATGCACACGCTGTCGCGTCGGGCGTAGGATTGTTGCAGCAGCAACTCGACCGCCCCTTTGGCTTCTGCCAGGCGTTGCAGTGCGGCCGAGCCGGAAGCATCCAGGGCCAAGATCAGGCAGGTGGCGCTGTTTTGTTGGTAGCGGTGGACATGAAAGTCTTCTGAACGAATGGCCACGCGGGCTGTTTGGGTGCCGCTTCTCAAGCGCTGCTTGGGTGCGGCAGCGCGCAAGGTGGCCAAAACGTGCAGGCGCGCGAGCCCGCCCGGTCGGCCCGGCCGAGGGGGCAGGGGTCTGCCGCGCTGCATGCCCGATCGCACCGTGCCGCTGCGCCCCGAGCTTTGGCCGGTGTTGCTGCCTGTCTTGGTCATCAGGCGTTCCAATATATCGGCAGGCAAACTCGCCAGCGCGGCCGCGATCAGCAACTCCTTCAGATCGTGTGGACTCGGTCCATTCACCTCGGCGCTGTCCTGTTCGCTTTCATCGGAGGAGGGCGGTTCTGACGAATCGGTGGGCGGTGGCGCGTGGTCCTGTGGCGGGGGCTGTTGCGCTTGAGTTTCTGACGCCGCTTCTGGTTCTTGGGGTGTGGGCTGTGTGGGGTCGGACGCGTTGTCGGGGGGGGTGGGCCATTGGGTCGCCCGAGGGGCCAACACAGCGCGGGTGGCAAACGCCAAATCCGCTTGCACCACCTCGCTTCTCAAATGCAAGGCGGCGTGGACGCAAGCCACCCGCAGCGCCAAGCTGGGCACACGCAAGGAGTCGATGCCCAGGCCCATGGCGGTGGCGCAGATGGCCGTGGCTTGCTCATCGTTGAACTGCATGCGCTGCAGCAGTGGGCGCATCTCGGCCAAGGACTGCGCCGATAAAACGGCATTGACCGCACCTTCGTCGCTGTCCTTGTTTTGTAACGCGAACGCCAGATCGGAGACCGCAGAGGGGGGCAGTTCTTGCAGGTTCAGCCAAAGTCCCAGGCGTTCTTGCAGCGCCGGGCTGATGGGCAGATCGTCGCCCACGGACTCGTCCAAGGCGAGCACGCCAAAGGTGGTCTGAACAGCGGCTTGGGCGCTGTCGCTCATGCGCAAAGGTGGCAAGCATTGGGTGTCCATGGCTTGCGTCAATGGGGCCATCAAGGACGCGGGAAACCGCTCCGCCATGCTGATGCAAACCAAGCCCTGGTGCGCCTGCGCCAACAAACCCGATTGCAGGTGCAACTGACCGGTTTGCAGCGTGAGTGACAAATCGATGCCCCCCAATAAACGTTCCAAATCCACACTGCCTGGCAGCTTGATGGTGTTCATCTTTGTGCTGGCGAGCTGTCGCAGCCATTGATCGCGCACAGGGCCAAAGGGGGCTCGAAGCCAGACACCGCCAAAGCCGTGGGGGTCAATTTGCAGCAACTGCAACGCGGTCAGGGCATCGTTCCAGATTTCCAGCTCTCGCAGCGCGTTGGACATGGTGGGCCCTCAGGTCGCCAAAATGTCTTGCAGGCATCTTTGCACCCGTTCGCCTGAATCGGTGTCATCCAAAGGGTTGCGGCGCAGGCGATGGCGCAAGGCCAGAGGGGCAATGGTTTTCAGGTGTTTCGGTTGGACCGCTTTGTCCCCCTGCATGGCCGCCAGCGCCCGTGTGGCGCGCAGCAGCGTCAATTCGGCACGCAGTCCATCGGTGCCCAGTTGCTGGCACAGCCGAGCGCACAAGGTGAGCATCTCATCGTCCACCACCACCGTGGCCAGTGCTTTTCTGGCTTTCACGATGCGCTTTTGCAGCTTGTTGTTTTCCGATTGCCATTGGGCTTTGTAAGCCAAGGGGTCTTTGTCAAAGGCATCTCGGCGTTTGATGACTTCGACCCGCAAGGCCACGTCTTGAGGGGTCTTGACATGGACCGACAGACCAAAACGGTCCAGCAGCTGCGGGCGCAGTTCGCCTTCTTCGGGATTGCCGCTGCCCACCAGCACAAAGCGGGCCGGGTGGCGAATGGAAAGGCCTTCGCGCTCCACCAGGTTTTCACCCGAAGCGGCCACGTCGATCAACAAATCCACCAAGTGGTCGTCCAGCAAATTCACCTCATCGATGTACAAAAACCCCCGATGGGCCTGCGCCAACAAACCGGGCGAAAACTCTTTGATCCCCTGCGACAAGGCTTTCTCTAAATCCAGTGCACCCACGATGCGGTCTTCGGTGGCGCCCAAGGGCAAGTCCACCACGCTCACGGGCCGTGTCTCAGAAATTCGTTGGGTGGCCTTGCCCGGTTGAGTGCCGGCAGGGGGCGCACAAACAGGGCAAGCCTCGGCCGGTTTTGTCGGATCGCATTTGTAAGGGCAACCCTTCACCACTTGAATCGGCGGCAGCAAGTCGGCCAAAGCCCGCACCGCGGTGGATTTGCCCGTGCCCCTGTCACCCAAAACCAAAACACCGCCCACCGTGGGGTCGATGGCCACCACCTGGATGGCCAAGGTCATGTCGTCTTGTCCGACGATGGCTGCAAAGGGAAACGTGGAGGCCATGAAAGTGTTCAGAGGGATTGCGGAGTGAACATCATCTAAAAATCAAGTCAAAATGTCAAGTTTAATTGACACACTGTCATTTTGAGCAGTCAACGATGCGGGGGTCTTGGGTCGGCCTATTTGAGATTTTTTGGAGCGATTTTCCAATGGAGAAGACGCCATGGGTGCCTGGATGACCCCGGAGATTTAATAAATAAATTGGAATAAAGTGTCAATTTTGCTTGACGTTTTTGGAATTGACGGTAAATTGCAGGTCTGTCTATCACCTTTTCAGGCCCACCATGGATGCTTTGCTGGAATGGATTCAGTCGCCATCGCACTTGAAAAAGCTTTCGCGTGAAAACCTGCCGTCTTTGGCCCAAGAGTTGCGCGAGCGTTTGGTGCAGACCGTGTCTCAAACCGGCGGGCATTTCAGTTCCAATTTGGGGACGGTGGAATTGACCATTGCCCTGCACTATGTGTTCAACACCCCCGAAGACCGCTTGGTCTGGGACGTGGGCCACCAAACCTATCCCCACAAAATACTGACCGGCCGCAACGCGCAGATGGGCTCTTTGCGTCAAAAAGGCGGTTTGAGCGGTTTTCCCCGCAGAGAAGAAAGCGTCTACGACGCCTTTGGCACCGCACATTCTTCGACCAGCATTTCTGCCGCACTGGGCATGGCGGTGGCACACCAGCAAACCGGCAGCCCACGCAAAGCGGTGGCCATCATTGGCGATGGGGCCCTGACCGCAGGCATGGCCTACGAGGCGATGAACAACGCGGGCAACAGCCCCTATGACTTGTTGGTCATTTTGAACGACAACGACATGTCGATCAGCCCGCCTGTGGGCGCTTTGAACCGCTATTTGGCTGAGTTGATGGGCGGGCGCTTTTATGCCCAAGCCAAACAATGGGGTGAGCAGGTGTTGCGCAATGCGCCTCCCTTGTTTGCATTGGCCAAGCACCTGGAGGAACAGACCCAAAACCTGATCCAGCCGCACACGATTTTTGAAAAACTGGGATTCACCTACACCGGGCCTGTCGACGGCCATGATGTCCAGGGCCTGGTCGATACCTTGCAAAAACTGCACAAGACCCCCGGCCCCCAGTTTTTGCATGTGGTCACGCGCAAAGGCAAGGGTTATGCCCAGGCCGAGCTGGACCCTGTGGCCTACCACGGCCCTGGCAAATTTGATCCGGCGGTGGGCTTGCGCAGTGCGGGCCCGTCCCCGGTCACTTTCACCCAGGTCTTTGGCCAATGGCTGTGCGACATGGCCGACAAAGACCCCCGCCTGGTGGCCATCACGCCCGCCATGCGAGAAGGCTCGGGCATGGTGGCCTTCAGTGAACGCTTTCCCAGCCGTTACCACGACGTCGGCATTGCTGAGCAACATGCCGTGACGTTTGCTGCGGGCTTGGCCTGTGAAGGCCTCAAACCGGTGGTGGCCATTTATTCGACGTTTTTGCAACGCGCTTATGACCAGTTGATCCACGATGTGGCCTTGCAGAAATTGCCCGTCGTCTTTGCCTTGGACCGCGCCGGTTTGGTGGGCGCCGACGGCCCCACCCATGCGGGCATGTATGACATCGCCTTCACCCGCTGCATTCCCAACATGAGCGTGGCGTGCCCGGCCGATGAAAAAGAATGCCGACAATTGCTCAGTACGGCTTACTCACTGGACCACCCGGTCACGGTGCGCTACCCCCGCGGTGCCGGTGTCGGTACGCCCGTTGACGCCGACTTGTCCCCTTTGCCATGGGGAAAGGCGCAGGTGAAGCGCCAGGGCGAAGGCGTGGCCATTTTGGCGTTTGGCCCCTTGCTTCACGAAGCATTGAAGGCGGCCCAAACCTTGAACGCCACGGTGGTCAACATGCGCTGGGCCAAACCCCTGGATTTGCAAGTATTGAAAGACATGGCCCTCACGCACGACCGCTTGGTCACGGTGGAAGACGGCACCCGCTCAGGCGGTGCAGGCGCTGCTGTGCTGGAGGCCTTGCAAGACATGGGCCTTGTCAAGCCGGTGTTGGTCATCGGGTTTGAAGACGAGTTCACGGAACACGGCGACCCCAAGGTGTTGATGAAGGATTACGGCCTGACGGCTGAAGGCATTGCGCAGCGGATTTCGAAGCAATGGCCGGATGTACAAACTGCACCGATGCTCAGAAGGGTTGTCTGAATGGCTGTTTGGACACTGGGCCTGAACCACCGGACTGCCCCCATTGATTTGCGGGAACGTTTTGCGTTCGCGTCTGAAAAACTGGAGCAATCCTTGCAGGGGCTGCGTCAAAGCTTTGCGACGCACAAAGAAGTGGCCATTTTGTCCACTTGCAACCGGACAGAAATTTACTGCGCAGGGGATGCCGTGCATTGGCCAGAAACACTGGCGTGGTTGGCGCAAACCGGACAAACGCAGGTGGACGTGCTGCAATCGCACACCTACCGAATGGAAGGGGATGCTTCGGCACGCCACGCGTTCAGGGTGGCCAGTGGGCTCGATTCCATGGTGTTGGGCGAGTCCCAAATATTGGGCCAACTGAAAGATGCCGTCAGATTGGCCGCCAACACAGGGGCCTTGGGCACCACGCTGAACCAACTGTTTCAACGCTCATTTGCGGTGGCCAAAGAAGTCAGAAGCGCCACCGACATTGGCGCGCACTCCATCAGCATGGCGGCCGCATCCGTTCGATTGGCCAGCCGCATTTTTGAAAAAATCCAAGACACCCATGTCCTGTTTGTGGGCGCTGGCGACATGATTGAGCTGTGTGTGGCGCACTTTGCCGCCAAGTCGCCGCGCAGCATCACCATCGCCAACCGTTCTGCTGAGCGTGCCGAGGCATTGGCCGCCCTGCATGGCGGGCGGTGCATGGCGTTGGCCGATTTGCCGACCCGATTGCACGAATTTGATGTGGTGATCAGTTGCACCGCCAGCACCTTGCCCTTGATTGGGTTGGGGGCGGTGAATCGGGCTTTGCGGGCCCGGAAAAACCGGCCCATTTTCATGGTCGATTTGGCGGTGCCGCGCGACATTGAGCCCGAAGTCAAGGGTTTGTCGGATGTGTATTTGTACACCGTGGACGACCTGACCGAAGTGATCAACAGCGGGCAATCGCACAGGAAGGAAGCGGTGGTGGATGCCGAGGCCATCATCGACGAGGGGGTTCAAAAATTCATGTCCTGGTTGGACCACCGCACCCATGTGCCTGTGATCCAAGAACTCCGAGTGCAAGCCGATGCTTGGCGACAAACAGAATTGGCCCGCGCCCGCAAGCAAATTGAAAAAGGCCAAGACATTGAGAGTGTTCTCGAGTCGCTGTCGTTGGGGGTGATGAAAAAAATGCTCAATGGCCCTTTGCGGGAATTGCACCATGCCGAAGGCGCGCACAGGCAGCACACCCTTGAAACCGTGCGGCACATGTTTTTGAATACCTGATGGCGCTCAGCTGTGTGGGTGGTTTTTTTTTGACACAGGGGCCTTTCATGCGGGCATGATCTGCGAAGATTCAGTCACATGCTCACCGTATCCCACCTTTCACTCAGTCGGGGCCACCGCCGACTTTTTTCCGATGTCTCCTTCAGCTTGATGCCGGGGCAATGGCTGCATTTGGAGGGCGACAATGGCGTTGGCAAAACCAGTTTGCTGCGCCTGCTCTGTGGCCTGGGCGTTTGGGAGCAAGGCGAAGTGACGTGGAAAAACCAATCCATCGTTCAAGAGCCCGACAACTTCAGGGCCAATTTGCTTTATTTGGGCCACCAATTGGCCCTCAAGGAAGATTTAAGCCCACTTGAAAACCTGCGCGCGGATGCCCTCGTGGCGGGTCGTGATGGCTCTGTTGACCGTGTCATGGCCGCCCTGGGCCAAATGGGTTTGCGGGGGCGTGAGCACCTGCCCGTTCGGGTACTGTCTCAGGGGCAAAAAAGGCGCACGGCCTTGGCCCGTTTGCTCATCAGTCGTGCACCCCTGTGGATTTTGGACGAGCCCTTTGTGGCCCTGGATGCGGCCGCACAAAATGCTTTGTCGGGGGTGATCAACGCGCATTTGAACGACGCCGGCATGTTGCTGGTGACCAGCCACCAGCCCCTGTCGTTGCAAGGCCAGGCGCTTTCTTACCGGTTGACCACATGAGCGCTTTTTGGGCCGTTGTTCAGCGCGATTTGGTTCTGGCCATGCGGCGCAAAACCGAGGTCATCACCGCCGTTTTCTTTTTTGTCGTGGTGGCCGCCTTGTTCCCTCTGGGCATTGGCCCGGAAATCAACACTTTGCGCTTGGTCGCACCCGGCATTTTGTGGGTGGGGGCTTTGCTGGCCAGCATGCTTTCCCTGGGGCGCTTGTTTGCAGCAGACTTTGCCGATGGCACGCTGGAGCAAATGGCCTTATCTCCGAACAGTTTATCGGTTCTGGTGGCCGCCAAAATTTTGGCGCATTGGTTACTCTCTGGCCTGCCACTGGTCTTGCTGGCCCCTGTTTTGGGCTTGCAATTTGACCTGACCGAAGAGGCTTTGTGGACTTTGACGATCGGTCTTTTGCTGGGTACGCCCATTTTGTCCTTGATAGGGGCCGTGGGCGCGGCACTCACCTTAGGGGTTCGAGGGGGGGATGTTTTGCTGTCTTTGTTGATCTTGCCTTTGTACGTGCCGGCTTTGATTTTTGGTGCTGGCGCGGTTCAGGCACAAATGAGTGGCTTAGGTGCTGCGGCACATCTGTCCATTTTGGCCGCCATGGCCTTGGTCGCTGCCGTGTTCAGCCCTTGGGTGAGCGCGGCCTCGCTTCGCATTGCGCTGGAATCATGAGCCTTGCTTGATGGAACGATGAATAAAATTTTCTTTCACTACGCTGCACCGCAAAACTTTTACGGCTTGGCCGGTCGTTTGTGGCCTTGGGTGGCAGCCTTGGCTTCGGCGCTGGCGGTTTGGGGTTTGTGGTTGGGCTTTTTCGTGGCACCCACCGATTTTCAGCAAGGTCAGGGGTATCGCATTATTTTTGTACATGTCCCTGTGTCATGGATGTCCATGATCATTTACCTGGCCATGGCTTTTTGGGCTTTTTTAGGCCTCACCTTCAACACACGCTTGTCCGGCATGATGTGCCGCGCTTTGGCACCCACCGGGGCCATTTGTGCTTTTTTGTCGCTGTGGACGGGCGCGCTCTGGGGCAAACCCATGTGGGGCACTTGGTGGGTCTGGGATGCCCGCCTGACTTCTGAGCTGATTTTGTTTTTCTTGTACTTGGGCTACATCGCTTTGACCAATGCCATCGACGACACCCGACGCGCTGACAAAGCCGGTGGCATCTTGGCCCTGGTGGGAGCGCTCAATGTGCCGGTGATTTACTTCTCCGTGAAGTGGTGGAACACCTTGCACCAGGGCGCGTCGGTGTCCTTGACCCAAGGCTCGAAAATGGCGGAAATCATGTTGCAAGCCATGCTCATCATGGCTGTTGCATTTTGGCTTTATGCCATTGCCATCGCTTTGTACAGAGTCAGGAGCATGATTTTGATGCGTGAAAGGCACGCGCAGTGGGTGGCAGACTTGCCCGAAATCAAAGCCCAATTCAAAAGGACTTCGCCATGATTTGGAACAGTGCGGCCGATTTTTGGGCCATGGGAGGGTATGGGTTTTATGTCTGGGGCAGTTTGGGTGTTACCGCCCTCCTCATGGCCCTCGAAGTGGGCTGGGTCAGGCTGCAGCGTCAGCGTGCCTTGGCGCAAGTGGCAGCAGAATCGGCCTCTGAACAAGGTTTGAGCAAGGATTGGCAATCATGAAGCCCCGTCATCAACGCATGCTGTGGATCAGCGCCGGCTTGCTGGCATTGGCCGCAGCGGGCACGCTGGTTTTGAATGCATTTCAAAGCAACTTGGTTTTCTTTTTTACCCCCACCCAAGTCGCGCAAGGGCAGGCCCCTCAAGGCCGTGCCTTTCGCGTGGGCGGCATGGTCAAAGAGGGCAGTGTGAAAAAAGACGGTGAGAACGTGCAATTTGTCGTGACTGACTTTGCACACGAAGTCGCCGTGTCTTACACCGGTTTCTTGCCCGATTTGTTCAAAGAAGGCAAAGGCGTGGTGACTCAAGGGAAAATGCAAGAGGGCCAAGCATTCAAGGCCTCCGAAGTTTTGGCCAAACACGATGAAAACTACATGCCACCTGAGGCGCAACATGCCTTAGACCAGGCTGCAGCCGACAAAGCGGCAAAGACGCTCAAGCTGCCTAACTGAGAGAAAAGAGCTTTCAATGATTGTTGAAATTGGTCACTTTGCGCTGATCCTCGCCACTTGCGTCGCTTTTTTGCAAGCGGTGTTGCCCCTGGCGGGCACGATGTTGGACAGACCCAGGTGGCAGGCGCTGGCCAAGCCGACGGCCTGGCTTCAGTTTTCACTCATCGTATTGGCCTATGCGGTGTTGACGCATGGGGCGGTCACGGACGACTTTTCAATCAAATACATCGCCGGACACTCCAACTCGCTCCTGCCCATCGAATACAAAGTGTCCGCAGTGTGGGGTGGCCATGAAGGCTCGTTGCTGTTGTGGGTGCTGATGTTGTCGGGTTGGACGGTGGCCGTGGCCTGGTTTTCGAAAACCCTGCCCTTGGCCATGGTGGCTCGGGTGATTGGGGTTTTAGGCTGGGTGTCTGTCGGGTTTTTGTCTTTCACTGTGATCACCTCCAGTCCGTTTGAGCGCCTGATCCCGGCACCCGCCGACGGGCGCGATTTGAACCCATTGCTGCAAGACCCGGGCTTGATCATTCACCCGCCGATGTTGTACATGGGCTATGTGGGGTTTTCGGTGGCCTTTGCTTTTGCCATTGCCGCCTTGCTGTCGGGGCGCATGGACGCGGCTTGGGCCCGCTGGTCACGGCCGTGGACGATTGTGGCCTGGATGTTCATGACCGCCGGCATCGCGCTGGGCTCTTGGTGGGCTTATTACGAGTTGGGCTGGGGCGGGTGGTGGTTCTGGGACCCGGTGGAAAACGCCTCCCTCTTGCCATGGTTGTTTGGCACGGCCTTGATTCATGCTTTGATGGTGACTGACAAGCGCGGTGGCTTCAAGGCCTGGTCGATCTTGTTGGCCATTGGGGCGTTTTCATTGTCTTTGCTGGGCACGTTCTTGGTGCGCTCGGGCGTGCTGACCTCGGTTCATTCGTTTGCCTCAGACCCCAAACGGGGGGTGTTCATCTTGATCTTTTTGGCCTTGGTGGTGGGTATTTCGCTCACGCTGTTTGCCTGGCGTGCGCCGAAAGCCACCTTGGGCGGCAAGATGGGCTTGGTGTCCCGCGAGTCGATGCTGTTGGCCAACAGCGTGCTTTTGGTGGTGGCCACCGCTGCCGTGTTGTTGGGCACGGTTTACCCCCTGATCGTGGACGCCTTGAACTTGGGCAAACTCTCGGTGGGGGCACCTTACTTCAATGCGGTGTTTGTGCCTTTGATGGTGCCTGTGGTGTTTCTGATGGTGCCAGGGGGCGTCGCGCATTGGCGCGAAGCCCGATGGGCAGAGCTGGCCCATGCCATGCGCTGGCCGGCTTTGGCTGCTGTGTTGGTGGGCTTGGGCGTCATGTTCTTCAGCACCCGAGGCACTTGGCTGACCGCCATGGGCATGGCCTTGGCCACATGGGTGGTGGCGGGTTTGCTGCACCAGATGGTCAACCGCATGCAAAAACCTGGCCGCATCCCGCCTTCCTTTTGGGGCATGCACCTGGCGCATTTGGGCATTGCGGTGGTGGTGGTGGGCATCACCTTGGTCAAGGGCTACGAAGTCGAGCGCGATGTGCGCATGGGCGTGGGTGATACCGTCCAAATTGAAAATTACAGCTTTGAGTTGATGGGTGTCTCGGAGGTGAATGGTCCCAATTACAAAGCGCTGCGCGGCGAGGTGCGTGTCAACAAGGACGAAAAACTGCTGGAGGTGTTGTATCCAGAAAAGCGCCGCTATTTCTCCAGCAACATGCCCATGACCGAGGCGGCCATTGATTCGGGCTTTTTGCGCGACTTGTATGTGTCGTTGGGCGAGCCCATTGAAGGCGAGCGTCCACAGTGGAGCGTGCGTGTTTATTACAAGCCGTTTGTGTCCTGGCTTTGGTACGGGTCCATCTTGATGGTCTTGGGTGGTTTGCTGGCGGTCAGCGACCGTCGCTACCGCAAGTCCCCGGCCGCTGTTGCCGCCTAAGGGGAGAGGCTGGGCATGAAAAAGTTTTTGATTCCCTTGGGGCTATTTTTGGTCTTGGTGGGTTTTCTGGCGGTCGGCTTGACCCGCAACCCGCAGGAAATTCCTTCGCCCTTGGTGGGCAAGCCAGCGCCTGCATTTGCCTTGCCGACTTTGGACCGCAGCGCGCCCCCATTTGGGCCGCAAGACATGCGGGGCCAAATTTGGATGCTCAACGTGTGGGCCACATGGTGCGCCGCCTGCAGGGAAGAACACCCCTTGTTGGTGGCATTTTCAAAAGCCAACCAACTGCCCATTGTGGGCTTGAGTTACAAAGAAATTCAAAGCCAAGACATGCCCCCGGGCGGCCAACTGTCACCCGAAGATAAATTGCAACGGGCGCGTGAGCGCAGCGCGCAGTGGTTGCAACGGTATGGCAACCCGTATGCCGCAACTGTGTTTGATTTGGATGGTCGTGTCGGCATTGACTACGGCGTTTACGGCGTACCCGAAACCTACGTCATTGATCAAAAAGGCGTGATCCGCTACAAACGCGTGGGGGTCATCACGCAGGAACTGTTGGACGCCCAAATTTTGCCTTTGGTGAAGAAGTTAAACGCCTTGTAAGGCAGGTTGAAAGAGTCCATGAGCACGAATTTTCTCGGAATCAAGCGGCTATTGCAGGGGGTTTTTTTCCTGGTCGCCGCAGTTGCAGTCGCGACGGCCCAAAGCAAAGAGGCTGAACCTTCGGCCAAGGAGCCGCTGATCGAGCAGCGTTTGATTCACATTTCTGAAGAGCTGCGCTGTTTGGTTTGCCAAAATGAATCGCTGGCCTCTTCGCGGGCTGAATTGGCGAACGACTTGCGCGAAGAAGTTCGCCTGCTGATTCGCCAAGACAAAAGTGATGACGCCATCAAAGCCTACTTGGTCGAGCGCTATGGCGACTTTGTGCTTTACCGGCCCGAAGTCAAACCCCTGACTTGGCTGTTGTGGTTTGGCCCTTTTGCCTTGCTGCTGTGCGGTGTGGTGGGCATGGCCCTTTATGTGCGTCAGCGCCAGGCGGTTCAGAAGTTGACCCAACCTTTGAGTGAAAAAGAACGCGACCAAGTTCGTGTCTTGTTGAAAAACGGAGAGTCGCCATGACTGAACTGCTGATGTTTCTGGCCGTCACGCTGGGCATGGCGCTGTGTGTGGCGGGTGTGGTGGTGTGGGTCTTGCTGCGTCAGGGCCCAGTGGTCACTTCGGCAAGCCAGTCGCAAGCCAACGTCAAGGTTTACCGAGAGCAAATTTTGGACTTGGACCGAGAGCACGCCAACGGCCACCTCAGTGATGCCGAGTGGCAACAGTCACGCGATGAACTGAGTGTGCGCTTGCTGCAAGACACGGCGGTTGAAGACGAGCCCCATGTCATCACCCAAGCGCAGTCATGGCGCACAGCGGTGGTGATCGCTTTGGTCTTTCCCATGTCGGCTTTGGGTTTGTACATCTGGCTAGGAGCTCCTGAAGCGATAAGTCCGATGCTGTTCGCGTCAGCATCGGTCGAAGCAGCGACTGAGCAGGCAGCGCCCCCAAATCTCGACCAAATCGCAGCGAGTTTGGCGAACAAACTGCAGGCCGATCCGAACAACCTCGAAGGCTGGATCTTGCTGGGGCGGACTCACCGCAGCATGGGCAACTTGGATGCAGCTTTGTCAGCCTTTGAGCGTGCGTTGAAGCTCAATCCAGACGATGAGCTGATATTGGCGCGGGCCGAGGTGTTGGCGGCCAAGAACCAAGGCCGATTCGATGGAGAGCCTTGGCGCGTGATTCGCGAAGTCTTGCAGCGCGATCCCCAAAACTATGGCGCATTGTTGTTGGCTGGCAGCGCCTCCTATGCGGACAACCGCTATGCCGATGCCCTTGAATTTTGGCAACGCGCTCGGCTTCAGCTGTCAGCGGATCACCCCGATGTCCCGAACTTGATCGAAGCCATGTCAACCGTTCAAGCCAAACTGAAAAACCCAGCCAGCCCATCGGCCGCCCCGGCTGCGCAGGGTGCGCCGTCGGCGCCTGCGTCAGGCGGCGCTGCATCGGCGCTGAATGTCTCCGGGCAAGTGCGTCTCTCAGCGGCATTGAAAAGCCAAACCAGCCCTACGGATGTGGTGTTTGTCTATGCCGTACCTGCCAATGGCGAGCGGATGCCACTGGCATTGTTGAAGACCACCGTGGCCCAGTTGCCTTTGAACTTCACGCTGGACGACAGCAGCGCCATGCTGCCCGATCGCAAGCTTTCTGGTGCCAGCCAGGTGCTCGTGAAAGCCCGGATTTCGAAGTCGGGCAATGCGATCCCGCAGTCGGGTGATTGGGAGGGCAGCTTGGGTCCTGTCAAAGTGGGCTCCTCCGGTTTGAATCTGGAAATCAAAACCCAACGGCCCTGAGACGCCCCGTTGCCATGCCATCGGCGCGGCGCATCTGGCGCGAATGCTGACGGGCAAGAAGCATGGGTTTTGGAGGGGGGCGACAGGGCGGGATTTCGCATCACCCCCACGGGCTCATTTTGTCCGGCCCATCCGCAGTGCTCGGCCACTCAGCCTGCTTTTTCATCCAACCAGCTTTCGAGGAAACAAAGCTCCTCTTGACTGAGCGTACTTAGCTTTAACAAGAGCCGAGCCATACGGTCGTCATCGCAGTACAGGTACGCCAGCGGCACAGCCAGTTTTTTTGATATCAGTTGCGCGGTCTGAATGGGCGGCTGGTGGATGCCACTTTCATACCGGCTGATTCTGGCGCTTGCGGTGTATTCGTCGAGCCCGATCAGCACCCCAAGCCCTTCTTGCGGAAGACCAGAAGCTTTGCGAGCTTCTTTGAGTCTCTTGGCAAAAATTGAAGGGTTGTTTGAATTCGGCGTTTTTTTCACCCAACAAATATGAACCAGTTACAATTTGTTGTTTTTACGAATTGCGTAGATTATGATGGTGTTGAAACATCAAATATTAAATTTTGGTGGTTTTGAA
>NZ_JBILQU010000046.1:0-21602 GCF_044373035.1 Limnohabitans sp.
CAATACTTCATCTGGATCGGGCGGGTGTTTCAGGGCGATCTGGGGTATTCGTATTACCTGAGCAAACCCGTCACCGAGCTGATCGCTCAGCGCATCGAGCCGACCCTCTCCCTGGCGGCTGGCACCTTGGTGTTGGCCATTGCCGTGGCCATTCCGCTGGGCACCATTGCCGCCTGGCGCATGGGGGGCTGGCTCGACAAAATCCTGTCCGGTTTTTCGGTGGCCGGGTTTTCGGTGCCGGTGTTTGTGATCGGCTACTTGCTCATTTACCTGTTTGCCATTCGCTTGGACTGGCTGCCGGTGCAGGGCTATAAAACCTTGTTCGGGCCGCGCAGTGTCGGCGTTTGGGATTGGATGCGGCAGCTGATCTTGCCCTGGATGACGCTGGCCATGATTTATGTGGCGCTGATTGCGCGGGTCACCCGGGCCAGCGTGTCCGAGGCCCTGACCGAAGACTACATCCGCACCGCACGGGCCAAGGGCCTGACCGAGCGTGTGGTGCTGCTGCGCCACGCGCTGGCCAATGCGGCCGTGCCCATCGTCACCGTGATCGGCATTGGTGTGGCCTTGCTGATTGGCGGGGTGGTGGTGACCGAGACGGTGTACGCCATTCCCGGCTTGGGCATGCTCACCGTGGATGCGGTGCTCAACCGCGACTTCCCGGTGATCCAGGGGCTGGTCCTGCTGTTTTCCTGCGCCTACGTGTTCATCAACCTCATGGTCGATTTGAGCTACCTCTTTCTTGATCCGAGGATCCGTTACTGATGTCAGTCTCTCAGCGTTTATGGGCCAACGGCTCGATCCGGTTTGGTGCCGTGGTGCTCGGGTTCATGGTCTTGGTGTCCTTGCTGGCGCCTTGGCTGGGCACCTTGGACCCGGCTGCCATGGACTCCAACTTCATCAACAAGCCTGCGGGACTTAAGGGTGACTTCACCTTGGTCGACGGCAGCACGGTGGCCCACACCTTCTGGCTGGGCACCGACAGTTTTGGCCGCGACATGTACAGCCGCGTGGTGTATGGGGCGCAAGTGTCTTTGTTGGTGGGTGGGTTCACCGCCGCGCTGGCGCTGGCGTTGGGTGGCTTCTTGGGCATGATGGCCGGTTACTTTCGGCAAGTCGATGCGGTGCTGATGCGCTTCATGGACGGTCTGATGGCCATTCCTGCCATTTTGTTGGCCATTGCGCTGGTGGCGGCCTTGGGCGCGCAAGTGTGGACGGTGGTGGTGGCCATCGCCATTCCCGAGGTGCCGCGCGTGACGCGCTTGGTGCGCTCTTTGGTGCTGAGCCTGCGTGAAGAGCCTTTTGTGGAAGCGGCCCGAGCGCTGGCCACGCCCACGTCCGTGATCCTGTGGCGGCACATCCTGCCCAATGCTTTGGCCCCCTTGATCGTGCAGGGCACCTTTGTGGCGGCATCGGCCGTTTTGACCGAGGCGATTTTGAGTTTTCTGGGCCTGGGCCTGCCGCCCGACATCCCAACCTGGGGCAACATCATGGCCGAGGGGCGTGTGCAATTTAGCCAGTACCCTGGCAACGTGCTGTACCCCGCCTTGTTTTTGGTGCCCACAGTGCTGGCCGTGAATTTGTTGGGGGATGGTTTGCGCGACGTGCTCGATCCCAAGTTTGCAAAGAGGGGGGCATGATGAGCACAGCATCCCCTCAACCGGTCCTGTCGATTCGCCAACTCTCAGTCGCCTTGCCTGCGGGCAGTGACCGGGCGCATGCGGTGCACGAGGTGTCATTGACGATTCACCCCGGGCAGACCTTGTGTGTGGTGGGCGAGTCGGGTTCGGGCAAATCGGTCATGGCCACCACCGTGATGGGTTTGCTGGCCAAGGAGTTGCGCCCCAGCGGCGGTGAGATCGTGCTGCAAGGCGAGTCCTTGCTGGGTGCCTCGGCCTCGCGTTTGCGCGACTTGCGCGGGCGCAGCATGGGCATGGTGTTCCAGGAACCCATGACCGCGCTCAATCCGGTCATGACCTGCGGTGACCAGGTCGACGAGTTGCTCTCGACCCACACCGATTGGCCCCGCGACCAACGACGCGCTGAAATTTTGCGCATTTTTGAGCGGGTGCGTTTGCCTGATCCTGAGCGCATGCTGCGCAGCTACCCGCACCAGCTCAGCGGCGGTCAGCGCCAACGCATCGTGATCGCCATGGCCGTGGTGCTCAAGCCTGCCTTGATCATTTGCGACGAGCCGACCACGGCGCTGGACGTGACCACGCAAAAAGAAATTTTGAAGCTGATTGCCGACTTGCAACGAGAGCAGGGCAGTGCGGTGCTGTTCATCACGCACGACATGGGCGTGGTGGCCGAGATCGCCGACCAGGTGCTGGTGATGAACCAGGGCGAAGCCGTAGAGGGCGGTCTTTGCGAGCAGGTCTTGCGCCGCCCCAAGGCCGAGTACACGCGCCAATTGTTGGCGGCCGTGCCGGGCATGACACCGCCTGCGGCCAAACCTGCCTTCAGTGGCCCGGCTTTGTTGTCGGGCCAGAGCGTGGGCAAAACCTACGCCAGCCGCGACTGGATGGGCCGCAACCGCGCCACCGCTGCGCTGCAAAACGCCCATGTGGCGGTGCACGCGGGCGAGACGGTGGGCATTGTGGGCGAGTCCGGTTCGGGCAAGTCGACCTTTGCGCGTTGCCTGATTCGCCTGATCGACCCGACCGAGGGCCGCATCTTGTGGGGCGACGACGAGGTGGCGACTTTGCCCGAGAGCCGCTTGCGGCCTTTGCGCAACCGGGTGCAGGTGGTGTTTCAAGACCCCAACCGCTCGCTCAACCCGCGCCGCACGGTGGGGCAGTCCATGGTCGAAGGGGCCATGAACTTTGGCCAGTCGCGCGCCGAGGCCCAAGCCTTGGCGGCCGAGCTGATGGCGCAGGTGCGTTTGCCGGTTGAAGCGCTGCTGCGCTATCCCAGCCAGTTCAGTGGTGGACAAAGGCAGCGCCTGGCCATCGCTCGGGCGTTGGCGTGCCGCCCCCAAGTGCTGGTGGCCGACGAGGCGGTGAGCGCTCTGGATGTGAGCGTGCAGGCCCAAATTTTGAACTTGCTGCGCGAAATTCAGGGTCGTCTGGGCCTGGGTTTGCTCTTCATCACGCACGACCTGCGCGTGGCCGCGCAACTGTGCGACCGCGTGATCGTGATGCACCAAGGCCTGATCGTCGAAGAAGGCCCAACCCACGAGCTCTACGCTAACCCCCAACAAGACTACACGCGCCGCCTGTTGCAGGCAGCGCCTGCCGCTTTGCCGCCCCTTGAAGCTGCACCTTGATGTCGCACCGCGACAGCGCAGCTTCAGTCGGCTTGATTTGAACCCTGAACACGGCCCCCCATGACCCGTATCCTGATCGCTGGTTACCAGCACGAGACCAACACCTTTGCCCCCAGCCTGGCCGATTGGGCTGCCTTCCAAAGCGGCGAGGCCTTTCCGGCCTATGTGCGTGGGCAAGCCATGATCGACCAGATGACGGGCGTGAACATTCCGGCGGGCGGCTTCATCGACGCAGCGCGGCGCGAAGGCTGGCAGTTGGTGCCCTCGGCTTGGGCCGGAGCCACGCCATCTTCTTATGTGACGCAAGATGCGTTCGAGCGCATTGGCAGCGCCCTCCTGGATGACGTGCGATCGGCCCTGGTGCAGGGCCTGGACGGTGTGTACCTGGATTTGCACGGCGCAGCCGTGGCCGAAAACGCAGACGACAGCGAAGGCGAACTGATCGCACGCATCCGCGCCGTGGTGGGCCCCCAACTGCCCATCGTCGCCAGCCTGGACCTGCACGCCAACGTGACCGAGCGCATGCTGCAAATGTCCGATGGCCTGGTGGCCTACCGCACTTACCCGCACATCGACATGGCCGAGACCGGCGAGCGCGCAGCCATCTTGCTGCGCGAGCATTTGCGTGCAGGCGGCAAGCGCCCCATGCACGCGCGTCGCCTGCCATTTTTGATTTCGCTCAACGCGCAAAGCACCTGGATGGCCCCGGCCAAAGACCTCTACGACGAAATGATCGCGCTGGAGTCGCAAACCGGTTGCATGCTCAGTTTTTGCATGGGCTTTCCGGCGTCTGACTTTGCCGAATGCGGCCCCGTGGTCTGGGGCCACGGCCCGCAGGCTGAAATGGCCGTGCAGCGCCTGTTTGAACGTGTGGCTGAACCTGGCCAGTGGCGTCCCGATGTGGTGCCTGCACGCGAGGCGGTCACCCAAGCCCTGGCCACGGCCGAGGTGTCTGCCGCCCCCGTGGTCATCGCCGACACGCAAGATAACCCCGGCGCAGGCGGCGACAGCAACACCACCGGCATGTTGCATGCCCTGCTGCAACAAGGCGCTGGCCAGCGCTGGCCTGGCCAAGTGGCGCTGGGTTTGTTGTACGACCCTGAGGCCGCCCGCATGGCCCATGCCGCAGGGGTCGGGGCCAGCCTGCAACTGGCTTTGGGCAAGGCCGTGCCCACCTTCACGGGCCTGGCGAGTGACCCGCCACTGCAAGGGCGCTTCACGGTGCGGGCTTTGGGGCCGGATTATTGCGAACTCAAGGGGCCGATGATGACCGGCATGAAAGCCAAGATCGGACCTTGCGCTTGCCTCGAAATCGATGGCGTGTTGATTGCCGTGTCCAGCGGCAAATGCCAGATGCTCGACCGCGAGCTGTTCCGCGCCGTGGGCATCCACCCCGAGCAGATGAAGCTGCTGGTGGTCAAAAGCTCCAACCATTTCCGGGCCGACTTCACGCCGATGGCCAGCCGCGTGCTGGTGGCCAAAGCGGCGGGCCCCATGGCCGCTGATCCGGGCGACTTGCCCTGGAAAAAACTCAGCCCGAACACCCGTACCCGGCCCTGACGTTCAGGATTGCTCGGGCATTTGTATTTTTTTCGAAAGGCACACCCCATGAGCACCACACCCCAAGACCTGACCCAAGTCCCCGCCCACGAACTGCTGGCGCTGTACCGCAGCGGCCAGGCCTCGCCGGTAGAAGTCACCCAGGCGGTGTTGCAGCGCATCGAACGCGTCAACCCGCAAATCAACGCCTTTTGTCTGGTGGACGAAAAAGCGGCTCTGGCCAGTGCCCGTGCCAGTGAAGCCCGCTGGCAGGCGCACCGCCAGCAAGGCGCACCTGTTGGCGCTTTGGACGGTGTGCCCACCTCCATCAAGGATCTGATCCTGACCCAAGGCTGGCCCACCTTGCGCGGCAGCCGCACGGTTGACCCAAACCAGCCTTGGGATGTCGATGCCCCGGCCACCGCCCGTTTGCGCGAGGCGGGTGCGGTGTTGCTGGGCAAAACCACCACGCCCGAGTTTGGCTGCAAGGGCGAGACCAACTCGCCCGCCACCGGCATCACCCGCAACCCCTGGAACCTGAACCACACGCCTGGCGGCTCCTCGGGCGGCACGGCCGCTGCCGTGGCGGCAGGCCTGGGGCCTATCGGTGTGGGCACCGATGGTGCCGGCAGCGTGCGCATTCCGGCGGCCTTTTGTGGCAACGTGGGCCTCAAACCCAGCTTTGGCCGGGTGCCGGCCTACCCCCTGTCGCCGTTTGGCTCGGTGGCCCACTTGGGGCCACACACCATGAGTGTGCGCGACGCTGCCTTGATGACCAACGTGCTCAAGCAGCCCGATGCCCGCGACTGGACATCGCTGCCACCGGACGCCAGCGACTACACCGTGGGCCTGGAAGACGGCATCCGTGGCCTGCGCATCGCGTATTCACCCACCTTGGGGTACGCCAAGAACGTTCACCCCGAAATCGCAACGGCGGTCGATCTGGCGGTCAAGAAGCTGCAAGCCTTGGGCGCGCACGTGGAGCAGATCGACCCCGGCTTCGAAGACCCGCTCGACATCACCACCGGCCTCTGGTTTTTGGGCGCCTACACCTTGTGGAAGGGTTTGAGCCCTGAGCAGCAGGCCGTGGCCGACCCCGACTTCCAAACCGAGGCCGAGCTGGGTGCGCAACTGAGCGCCTTGCAAATCCAACAACTCAACCAACGCCGTGGCGTTTTGGGCTCGCACATGCGCCAGTTCATGCAGCGCTTTGACTTGCTGGTCACGCCCGCCGTGTCCATCCCGGCTTTTGAAGCGCGAGCAGCCGGTATGGTGACCATGAACCCGGTGTCCATGCTCGGCTGGACACCCTTCAGCTACCCCTTCAACTTGACCCAGCAGCCCGCCATCACCGTGCCTTGTGGCCTGACCCAAAGTGGCTTGCCCATGGGCCTGCAGATCGTGGGGCCGATGTTTGGCGATGCGCTGGTGTTGCGCGCCGCAAGGGCCTACGAGTCGGTGATGCCGGTGGTGCGACCAAAGATCTGACGAACGCGCAGATCGGGTCATTGCACAGGCCCCTTTCGGGTCAGGCACGTAAGCGCTATCGAGGGTGTACCCCTGCAAGAAGGCGTGTTGCTGGCAGCTTTGACGGTGAAATCCATCAATGCCATGGAGCCTAAATCCGGCAGTTACCAGCCTTGATAAAAAATTTAAACGGCGTGCCCATGCACCCTACCAAAGCTTTGGCAGTTTGGGCCAAGCTCTGATAATCTCGGGTATTCGATGCGAAAAGGAGGCAACATGTTTGGTTCAAAAAAAACGACACATTCCCCGTTGGTCATGGGTCATGAGAAGTTCGACACGCTGATCGGGCGCAATGCCGAAATCCATGGGTGCCTGAAATTGAAGGAAAGTGTTCGAATTGACGGCAAGGTGGTGGGTAATATCGAAGCGCCCAAAGACGCTGCCATCTCGGTGGTGATCGGCTCCAATGGCGAAATCCAGGGAGATGTCATGGCCAGCCGCATCGTCGTGGCGGGCAAAGTGTCGGGCAATATCTATGCTTATGAGCGGGTCGAACTCATGGCCAGTGCGCTGGTTCAAGGCGACATCAAATACGCCTCCATGGCGGTGGAGCATGGCGCACGTCTGCTGGGCCTGATGCTTCAGATTGATGGAAATGAGGTACCAGCCAACTTGGGCCTTGATGCTCAAGCTGCCATCCACAAAGCCAAAACCGCCGGGCAGCCCGATTGAGGGACAGCCCGAAAGGGCGGTTGTCAAAAATCATTATCATCGGTGGATGACATTTTTAGCCATCGACGTCGGCAATACCCGCCTGAAATGGGCGTTGTACGAGCTACCCAGTCCCCGTGCTGCTTTGGTGACCCACGGCGCCGAATTCCTCGAAAACATCGACCGGCTTTCGGAAGGCCCCTGGGCCCGGTTGCCAGTGCCACGCCATATGCTCGGCTGCGTGGTGGCGGGTGATGCCATCAAGCGCCGCGTGCAAGAGCAAATGGAGTTGTGGGACTTCCCGCCCCAGTGGGTGGTGCCCAGCTCGCAAGAAGCCGGGCTCATCAACGGCTACGACTATCCCTCGCGCTTGGGTGCAGACCGCTGGGTGGCCATGATCGGTGCGCGCCAGCGGATGCTGGCGCAGGGAGGCCCTGCGCGCCCGCTGGTGGTGGTCATGGTGGGCACGGCCGTCACGGTGGAGGCCATAGACGCCGAAGGGCGCTTTTTGGGGGGGCTGATCCTGCCGGGTCACGGCATCATGCTGCGTGCCCTCGAGTCGGGTACAGCCGGGTTGCATGTGCCCACGGGCGAGGTGACCCCCTTTCCCACCAACACCAGCGACGCCCTGACCAGCGGTGGTACTTACGCCATTGCCGGGGCGTGCGAGCGCATGGTGCAGCACCTGCGAGACCACACCCACCTGGAGCCGATGTGCATCATGACGGGCGGTGCAGGCTGGAAAATGGCCCCGAGCATGTCGGTGCAATTCGAGTTGGTGGACAACCTGATTTTCGATGGTCTCTTGGCCATGGCCGCATCGCGCTTTGCCTGAAGGCTGCAGCGCAGTGTGCGTCAGGCGCTGGATCAGCGCTGAGTCGCGCTGTAGGCTGAGCTCAGGCCTCTCAGGTGATTTTGCAAGTCAACGCTGGCCATATAAGGCGTCAGCAAGGCCAGCACATGCTGAGCCCCCCGGGTCAGGGCCAAACCTGCGTTGGCGGGCTCCATGGCGTGTCGTGGGTCTCGAACATACTCGTAGCTCAGCCAATACGTCACCATCACCGACATGCTGGCTGACAGGGTTTCGATGCTGTCCGGGTCGATGCGCATCAAACCCGCTGCCGCAAGTGATTCCAGCATCTGCCGAAACGCATGGGTCTTGCGCGTGAGCACGGCGTGAAAATGCATTTCCAGATGCCGGTTGCCCGACAACAAGTTGTTCAGGTCGCGGTACAAAAAGCGGTGGTTCCAGACGCGCTCAAAAAGCGAGTGCAGAAAAAACCAGGTGTCCTCAATGTCTCGCACATCCGGTGCAGCATCCAGCAGGGCCAGCATGGCGCTCTCGTACTGGTCAAACAGGTGGTTGACCAGTACGTCTTTGGAGGCAAAGTGGTAGTAGAGGTTGCCGGGGCTGATGCGCAGTTCGGCCGAGATCAGCGTGGTTGACACATTCGGCTCGCCAAACCGGTTGAACAGGCCCAGCGTCACTTCGGCGATGCGCTCAGCGGTGCGGCGGGGGGCTTTTTTGGCCATGGCAAGTCAGCAGCGAGGGCCAGGCCGATCAGGCCGATTTGCTGCGCTGCTTTTTGGCGCTGGCCGATGAAGTCTTGGGGGCGGATTTGGCGACAGTTTTCGTGGCTGTTTTGCCCACAGATTTGACCAAAGGTTTGCCCGAGGCTTGGCGTGAAGACTTCGACAAGGGCTTGGCCTTTTTTGTGGTGTCTTGGTCTTGCTTTCTTGTGCTGCCGTTTCTGGCGAGCCATTGCGTTTCGAGTTGGGTCACCCGGTCGTTGAGCATCTGGATGTCCAGCAGCGAGGGCATGCCCAGCCGATGCAAGGCCTGGGCCACGCGGTCTTCAAACAGGTGTTCCAGCTTGTCCACTCGCCCTGAAGCGGGTTGACCAAAGTCGGTGGTCAGGTGGCTCAGGCGTTCGGTGGCTTCTTGCAGGCGTTGTTGCGCTTCGGACTGGCTTTTGCGCTGAAAGGCCAGTCCGTCGTTCACCAGAGCCTCAATGGCTTTGCTGCCATCTTGTTGCGCTTTGGCCAGCGCGCCCAAGCCTGCCAACCAAACATGCTGCGCCGGCGGCGTCACGATCTCAGAGGCCTTAGCCTTGGCGTGGGTCTTGTGGGAGGTGTCTTTTGATGAGGCCATGGTGCATTTCCTGAACAGGACGCCACTGTAACCTGATGCCGCCACTTTGAGCACCAGGGTGCAGCCAGTCGGTGTTTGTCGAGATCGTCAGGCGATGCTTCTAGAATCAGCATTTGTTGGTGCAGCCTCCCGTGGCACCCTTAAGCAGATCCCATCCATGACCCTTCTTGTCACCGGCGCAGCCGGATTCATCGGTGCCAACTTTGTGCTGGACTGGCTGTCATCCAGTCAAGAGCCCATCATCAACCTCGACAAACTCACCTACGCAGGCAACCCCGAAACCCTGGCCAGCTTGCAAGGCGATGCGCGGCATGTTTTTGTTCAAGGCGACATCGGTGACGCCGAACTCGTCAGCCGATTGCTGGCCGAGCACCAGCCCCGCGCCGTGCTCAACTTCGCCGCCGAAAGCCATGTGGACCGTTCCATCCACGGTCCGGGTGAATTCATCGAGACCAACATCGTGGGCACCTTCCGGTTGCTGGAATCGGTGCGCGGCTATTGGAGCGCCCTGCCCGTGGGAGCGGTCTCTGAACGCGATGGTGTGCTGGCCGATGGTTCATCGCGGTCCGAGACCGCCCCCACGCAAGAGGGCTTCAGGTTTTTGCACGTCTCCACCGACGAGGTGTATGGCTCGCTCGCCAAAGACGACCCCGCCTTTGCCGAGACGCACCGTTACGAGCCCAACAGCCCCTACAGCGCCAGCAAGGCCGCCTCTGACCACCTGGTGCGCGCCTGGCACCACACTTATGGCCTGCCGGTGCTCACCACCAATTGCTCCAACAACTACGGCCCGTACCACTTCCCCGAAAAACTCATCCCGCTGATGATTGTCAACGCCCTGGCCGGCAAGCCCCTGCCGGTGTACGGCGACGGCATGCAAGTGCGTGACTGGCTTTATGTCAAGGACCACTGCAGTGCAATTCGCCGCGTGCTCGAAGCCGGGCGTCTGGGCGAGACCTACAACGTGGGCGGCTGGAACGAAAAGCCCAACATCGAGATCGTGAAAACGGTGTGCGCGCTGTTGGACGAGTTGCGCCCCCGCGCTGATGGCCAGTCCTATGCCGAGCAAATCAGCCACGTGACCGACCGCCCCGGCCACGACCGGCGCTATGCCATCGATGCCCGCAAGCTCGAGGCCGAGTTGGGCTGGAAGCCGGCCGAGACCTTTGAAAGCGGCATCCGCAAAACCGTGCAGTGGTACTTGGCCAACCCGCAATGGGTCAGCAATGTGCAAAGCGGCGCCTACCGCGACTGGGTCCAAAAACAATACCAAGCCTCATGAAAATCCTATTGCTTGGAAAAAACGGCCAGGTCGGCTGGGAATTGCAGCGCAGCCTGGCCCCCTTGGGCCAGGTGCTGGCGCTGGACCGGCACAGCACAGACTTTTGCGGTGACTTGAGCCACCCGGAGCGCCTGGCGCAAACCGTGCGCAACTGGCGACCCAACGTCATCGTCAACGCCGCCGCCCACACGGCTGTGGACAAGGCCGAGAGCGAGCCGGACCTGGCCCGCTGTCTCAATGCCACCGCGCCCGCCGCGCTGGCGCAGGCCGCCGCTGAAGTGGGTGCCTGGCTGGTGCATTACTCGACCGATTACGTGTTCAACGGTCAGGGCCAGCAGCCTTGGCAAGAAGCCGACCCCACTGGCCCGCTCAGCGTGTACGGCCAGACCAAACGCGAAGGCGAGCAAGCCATTGTTGCCAGTGGCTGCCAACACCTGATTTTTCGCACCAGCTGGGTGTATGCAGCGCGCGGTGGCAACTTTGCCAAGACCATGCTGCGCCTGGCCGGTGAACGCGAGCGCCTCACCGTGATCGATGACCAGTACGGCGCGCCCACCGGGGCCGACCTGATCGCCGATGTCTCCGCGCACGCCATCCGCCAAGCCATGGCCAACCCAAGCCAGGCCTTGGCAGGCATTTACCACCTGGTGGCTTTGGGTGAAACCAGTTGGCACGGTTATGCCAGCCATGTGATCGCGCAGGCGCGGCACCTCCAACCTGAGCAGGGCCTGAAAGTGACCGACATCGCCCCCGTGCCCACTTCGGCTTTCCCGACGCCGGCCAAGCGGCCTTTGAATTCGCGCCTGAGCACCCACAAACTGCAGCAAGCCTTTGGGCTGGTGCTGCCGCCCTGGCAGCAAGGTGTCAACCGCATGCTGGCCGAGATGCTCTGAGCTGTCTTGGGCTTGCGGCACAATCCCCAGAACTTTGTGAACCATCTTTGACTACCCCGTTTCGCACCATGACCGACACCACCGCCGCCTCCACCGTTGCACCGCATGACCAGGCCCAGATCCTGGCGCAGGCCATGCCCTACATCCGCAAGTTCCACGGCAAGACCCTGGTCATCAAATACGGCGGCAACGCCATGACCGATCCGGCCCTGCAGCAAGCCTTTGCCGAAGACGTGGTGCTGCTCAAACTGGTGGGCATGAACCCGGTGGTGGTGCATGGCGGCGGCCCCCAAATTGAAACGGCCTTGAAGCGCCTGGGCAAGAAGGGCGAGTTCATTCAGGGCATGCGCGTGACCGATGCCGAGACCATGGAAGTCGTCGAGTGGGTGCTGGGCGGCGAAGTGCAACAAGACATCGTCGGCATGATCAACCGCGCCGGCGGCAAAGCCGTGGGCCTGACGGGACGCGACGGCGGCCTGATCCGCGCCAAAAAACTGCGCCTGATCGACAGCCAAGACCCCACCAAAGAACACGACATGGGCCAGGTGGGCGAGATCGAAAGCATCGACCCTGCCATCCTGCAATGCCTGCAAGACGATGCCTTCATTCCGGTGGTCAGCCCCATTGGTTTTGGTGTCAACAACGAAAGCTACAACATCAACGCCGACGTGGTGGCCGCCAAGTTGGCCACTGTGCTGCAAGCCGAAAAACTGCTCATGCTCACCAACATCCGGGGCGTGCTCGACAAAGAGGGCAACTTGCTCACCGAGCTGACCCCCAGCCGCATCGACGAGCTGTGTGCCGACGGCACCATCAGCGGCGGCATGATCCCCAAAATTGCGGGTGCGCTCGATGCCGCCAAAAGCGGCGTCAACGCGGTGCACATCATCGACGGCCGGGTGCCCCACGCCATGCTGCTCGAAGTGCTGTCCGAGCAGGCCTTTGGCACCATGATCCGCAGCCGATAAAACCAGACCGACAGCAAGCGCGGCGTCACAAAAAAGGGAAGACATGGCAGTTTTAGATCCATCCTCAGAGCACGAGCGCGACGAAGACGCCACCCCGGCCCGCAAGCGGCCACGCCCCGGTGAACGCCGCTTGCAAATATTGCAAACCCTGGTGGCCATGCTTGAGCAGCCCGGTGCCGAGCGCGTCACCACAGCTGGCCTGGCCGCCAAAATCGGTGTGAGCGAAGCGGCCTTGTACCGGCACTTCGCCAGCAAGGCCCAAATGTTCGAAGGGCTGATCGACTTCGTGGACCAGTCCGTCATGGGCCTGATCCGTCAAGTGACCGACCGTGAGCCCGTCGGCCTGCAACAAGCCAGTCGCATCGTGGCGCTGCTGCTGCAGTTTGCCGAAAAAAACCCCGGCATGAGTCGCGTCATGATTGGCGATGCGCTGGTGTTGGAGCACGAGCGCTTGCAAGAGCGCATCAACTTGCTGTTTGACAAGATCGAAGCGCAACTGCGCCAATCCCTCAAAGCCAGCGACTCGGCCAGCCCCACCGCCGACGCACAGGTCACCGCCTCGATGCTGGTGGCCTTCATGCAAGGGCGCTTGCAGCGCTTTGCCCGCTCGGGTTTCAAGCGCTTGCCCTCAGAGCATTTGCCGGCGGCTTTGGGACGGATGATTTAAGCGCTGCTCAGACGAGAAGCACACCTCGAGAGTTCAACCAAAAGAGCGAGGTCAGTTGTCGCCGTTGACATAGAGGGTTGACCATGGTCCCTGTGCGACGCCGAAGACCAGAGTCTCCGTATCGCAGCCATCGAAGTGAACTTCATTGGCTGGGACATGCACAATTGAACTCGCTGCATAAGGCGAAGCCTTTGCGCGTTCGAAATCAGCACCCAGTCCCGGCATCAGGACACCGCGAAGCACCAGCAGGCGTGCCGGGCCCGTATGCCAGTGTGGTCTGTCCCAAGCGCCAGGCGGCAGTTTCAGAAAGTAGCTGAAGCCACCGACCGGATCTTGCTTGTCGCCTTCGAGCAAGGTGTAGCAGGTGCCGTCTGGGCTGATCTCCTGCCATTCGACTTTTTCAACATCAAAGGATCGCACGGCTGTGTTCTTGGGTGTGGGCTTGCATGAAGTAGGACGATTTTGGCTCGGAATCAGTCGCTTTTCAAGTTGGTAATCGGAGAGACGTATGGTGCAGGCACCACTTCACCAATTCCAAAGCGTCCCATCATGCTGCAACCGGTTCACGGGTAAATAAGCCCTTTGGTACGGGTACTTGGCAGCCAGTTTCTCATCAATGTCCACCCCGTGGCCGGGTGACTCGCCGCAGTGCATCATGCCGCGCTCAAAACGGTAGTCGTGCGGAAAGACCGAGAGCATTTCTTCGCTGTGCGGCATGAACTCTTGCACGCCGAAGTTGGGCACCCAGGTGTCAAAGTGCAGCGCTGCGCCCATGCACACGGGCGACAAGTCGGTTGCGCCGTGGCAGCCGGTGCGCACTTGGTACAGGCTGGCCAGGTCAGCAATGCGCCGCAGGTGCGTGATGCCGCCCGCGTGGACCACGGTGGTGCGGATGTAGTCGATCAGCTGTTTTTCGATCAGCGTCTTGCAGTCCCAGATGCTGTTGAAAATCTCGCCCACCGCGATCGGTGTGGTGGTGTGGTGGCGTATCCAGGCAAACGCATCCTGGTTTTCGGCGGGCGTCGGGTCTTCCATCCAGAACAGGCGCATGGGCTCCAGCGCTTTGCCCAGTTGCCCCGCCTCGATGGGCGTCAGGCGGTGGTGCACGTCGTGCAGCAAATGGATGTCGGGGCCAACAGCTTCGCGCACGGCTTCAAACAGGGCGGGGGTGTGGCGCAGATATTTTTCGGTGCTCCAGTCGTGTTCGCTGGGCAGGCTGCCGTCGGCGGGTTCGTACATGCTGTTCGAACTGTTCACACCACTCACGCCATAGACCTTGTTCAGGCCCGGCACGCCGCTTTGGGCGCGGATGGCCAGGTAGCCTTCTTCTTTGTGGCGCAAAACTTCGTCGACCGTCTCGGCCGTGTCGCGGCCGTTGGCGTGGCCGTAGACCATCACCCCGGTGCGGCTGCGCCCGCCCAGCAACTGGTACAGCGGCATGTTCGCCATCTTGGCCTTGATGTCCCACAGTGCGGTGTCCACGGCGGCAATCGCGCTCATGGTCACCGGGCCGCGCCGCCAGTAGGCCCCTTTGTAGAGGTATTGCCAGATGTCTTCGATCTGCTGCGGGTCGCGCCCGATCAGGCAGGGAATGACATGGTCTTCGAGGTAGCTGACCACGGCCAGCTCCCGGCCGTTGAGCGTGGCGTCACCGATGCCGTACACGCCTTGGTCGGTCTCGATCTTGAGGGTGACGAAGTTGCGGCCGGGGCTGCAGACGATGACGCGGGCGGCGGTGATTTTCATGGTTCAGGCCTCGGTCAGTTGCTGGACAGCGTGGTCCACACCGTGCTGCAAGATGTGTTGGTGCCAGTGCATGACGCGAGCGATCCAGGCGGCGTGTTGGGGCAGGGCGCTGCCCCACAGGTCTTCCCGGGCCAGCAGGGCGCGCACGCAGGCCTCGGGTTCGGTGCGTTGCGCGGCCCCCAACGCCATCAGGCTTTCAGCTTGCGGGTCGTTCAGGGCGTAGGCCTGGCCTTGCTCGTCCACGCCCAGCGTGTAGCGCACAAACACGGCTGCGGCCAGCGCATGGTGTTCAAACGAAGCGCCTTGCCCGATCTGGCCCAGCACCGAAGGAGGCCAGCGCTGCGGGATTTTTTGCGAGCTGTCGGTGGCGATTTGGTGCACGCTGTGCTTGAGGTAAGGGTTGCCAAAGCGGGCGATCAGCGCAGTTCGGTAATCGGCCCAGTCGCTGCGGCTCAGGTGCGGTGCAACTTCGTTGCCCATCAAGCGGAACACAAATTCTCGGATGTGTGGCACGCCAATGCAGCTGGCAATGAAAGGTCTGCCTGTGACCGCGCCCATCAGTGCCATGGCCGTGTGGCTGCCGTTGAGCATGCGCAGCTTGGCTTCTTCGTAGCTGTTCACATCGCTGGTCACGCGCACACCGGCGCTTTGCAGCAGAACGGCGTCGACCGGATCGGCAAAGCGGTCTTCAATCACCCACTCCCAAAAGCCCTCGGTGCTCAGGGCGCAGTGGTCCTGCAGGCCTAGAGCCTCTTGCGCGGCGGTCATCACTTCGACAGTGGCGGCGGGCACGATCCGATCGACCATGCTGCACGGAAAGGCACAGTGCGTATCGAGCCAACTCAGCACCTCGGAGTCTTCTGGCGCAGCGGCAGCTTTCACCAAGGCCTGCAACTTGTGCCCGTTGCCCTGCAGGTTGTCGCACGAGGCGATGGTGATGCCGGGTAAGCCTGCCTGCTGGCGCAGGCGCAAGCCGTCCAGCAGCAGCTGGCCCAGCGCCGGGGTGTAGCCTTTTTCTGTCACGGTGAGCGTGACCCAGCGGGTGCTGGGTGCGGCGATGGCTTGCACCACGGCATCGCGCTCGGTGGTGGCCACGCTGGTGCGCCAGAGGGCCCCGGGCACTTGCCACTTCACTCCTTGCCCGTTGGCAATGCGCACAGCGTACAAACCGTCTTGGGCTTTGAGTTGGTTCACCAAATCGGGCCGCGTCATGCCTACGCCGTGGATGCCCCAGCGCGTGTCGCCCGCGCTCAGCAGTTGGTCAAACACCATGGCCTGGTGCGCCCGGTGAAAAGCGCCCAAGCCCAAATGCACCACGCCGGGTGCGTGGCGTCTGCGGTCATAAATCGGGGTGTGGATGTCCGTGGGCAGCGATGCCTGGGTGAGTTCGCAAAGGTGCATGGGTGTCAGAGGGGTAAACAGTTCATGGTGTTGTAGGAGCGCACCCCTGTGCGCGATGGGTTTGGGAGTCGGTCCGTCATGTGTGCCGCAAGCGTCCCAATCGCCCAAGGGGTGGGCTCCGGCGAAAGAGATCTAAGTCAGCCAACGCTCAACGTCCTGCCAGTTTTTTCTCAGAGGCCTCGATCTCGGCCCATGTCGCATCGTCGATCCAGATGCCGTTTTGCTCGCGGTCCGCGCGGGCGGCGCGCTCGGGTTCGCCAGCCATGCGCACGCCATCGCTGCCTGGGGCATCTGGGCTTTGGCGCAGCCAGTCGTCAAAGGCCAAGGCTTCTTGTTCAAACATGGCTTGTGTGCCCAGTCGCACCGGGTCGATCAGCATCGTCAGCATGCCGTTGAGCACCGCCCGTTGGTGGTCGGCTTCGCGATGCCAGGTACCACCACCGGTCAGAGCGCCGCCCAGCAGCTCGCAGGCCATGGCCATGCCAAAGCCTTTGTGGTCGCCAAAGGTCATGAGCGCACCGAACAGGCCGTTGGACTGCGGCACCACCACCACGCCGGGGTTGGTGGTGGGGTGGCCGTGTTCGTCGATCAAATAGCCAGGTGGCACTTGTTCGCCCTTGTTGTGGGCCACGCGCATCTTGCCTTGCGCCACGCGGCTGGTGGCAAAGTCCAGCACAAAGGGGGCGCGGTTGCCCATGGGCACGCCGATGCAGCAGGGGTTGGTGCCAAAGCGGCCATCGCCACCGCCAAAGGGTGCGACCACGGGGCGGGAGAGCACGTTCACAAAATGCACCGACACCAGGCCTTGCGCCACGGCCATTTCGGCAAAGTGACCAATGCGGCCCAGGTGGTGCGAGCGGCTCAAGGCCACGGTGCACACGCCGTGTTGCTTGGCCCGCTCAATGCCCATCTGCATGGCTTGCACGCCGGTGATTTGGCCGTAGCCGCGCTGACCGTCCAGGTTCAACAGCGGTCCGGTGTCGAGCAGCACTTTCACGCCCGTGTTCGGGGACAGTCCCCCTTCGAGCACCGCGTCCACATAGCGCGGCACCATGCCCACGCCGTGCGAGTCGTGCCCGCTCAGGTTGGCCATGACCAAGTTGTCGGCCACTTGCGCGGCCTCAGCAGGCGTGCTGCCGGTCATGGCGATGATGCGGGTGATGTGCTGGCGCAGATCGGTGGCTGGGATGAGTTGGCTCATGTGAAATTTTTCAGAGTTGAGAAGTCGCAAAGGGTCACATCACCGCGCCGACTTGCCACGGCACGAATTCGTTTTGGCCGTAGCCGTGGCGCTCGCTCTTGGTGGGTTCGCCCGAAGCGGCGGCCAGGATCATCTCGAAAATGCGCTGACCCATGTTGGCGATGCTCACGCCGCCGTCCACGATCTCGCCGCAGTTCAGGTCCATGTCTTCTTCTTGTTTTTTCCACAAAGCGGTGTTGGTCGAGAACTTCAGGCTGGGCGATGGGGCGCAGCCATACGCGCTGCCGCGCCCAGTGGTGAAGCAAATCAAGTTGGCCCCACCCGCCACTTGGCCCGTGGCGCTGACGGGGTCGTAGCCCGGTGTGTCCATGTAGACAAAGCCTTTGGCGGTGACGGGCTCGGCGTATTCGTACACCGCTTGCAGGTTGCTGGTGCCGCCTTTGGCCACTGCACCCAGCGACTTTTCAAGGATGGTGGTCAAGCCACCCGCCTTGTTGCCGGGGGATGGGTTGTTGTTCATCTCGCCGCCGTTGATGGCGGTGTAGTTTTCCCACCATTTGATGCGCTCAATCAGTTTGTGTGCCACTTCGGGCTTGACGGCGCGACGCGTGAGCAAATGCTCGGCGCCATAAATTTCGGGCGTTTCGCTCAGGATCGCGGTGCCGCCGTGTTGCACCAGCAAGTCCACCGCCGCGCCTAAAGCGGGGTTGGCGCTGATGCCCGAATACCCGTCCGAGCCGCCGCACTGCAGACCGATGGTGATGTGTTCGGCGCTGCATGGCTCGCGTTGGGTGGCGTTGGCGCGGGGCAGCATCTCTTCGATCAAGGCAATGCCTTTTTCCACCGTCAGCCGCGTGCCGCCGGTGTCCTGAATGTTGAAGACCTTGAGCGTGTCGCCCACGCGCAGGCTGCTGTGTGCCAGCCAGGTGCCCAGTTGGTTGGACTCGCAGCCCAGGCCCACCACCACCACGCCCCAGAAGTTGGCATGCGTGGCATAACCGGCCAGCGTGCGCTCGAGCAACTGCATGCCCATCCCTTCGGTGTCCATGCCGCAGCCGGTGCCGTGGGTCAGCGCCACCACGCCGTCCACATTCGGAAAGTTCGCCAGCGCGGCGGGGTTGTTGCGTTTGGAGAAGTGATCGGCAATGGCGCGTGCCGCAGTGGCCGAACAGTTCACGCTGGACAGCACGCCGATGTAGTTGCGGGTCGCTACGCGGCCGTCGCTGCGCTTGTAGCCCATGAAGCTGGCTTGCTTGCGTGCGGGCTCGGGTTTCACGTCTTGACCAATGGCGTAGTCGCGCTCGAAGTTGCCTTTTTCGGCACCCATGTTCAGGTTGTGCGTGTGCACATGCTCGCCCGGCGCGATGGGCTGGTGTGCAAAACCAATGATCTGGTTGTAGCGGCGCACCGGCTCGCCCACGGCGATGGCGCATGTGGCGATTTTGTGGCCCGGCGGAATCAGGCCGCGCACGGCGACGCCGTCCACGGTGCTGCCGCTCATGAGTTGGGTGCGGGCGATGACCACGTCGTCAGACGGGTGCAGGCGAATGAAGAGATTGGACATGTTGAGCGTTGTTCAAAAACGGGGCCAGACACCAGCCCCGAGGGGTCAATAAAACTGCTTGGGCAACCACAGCACCAGGCTGGGGACGTAGGTGATGACCGCCAGGCTGCCCAGCAAGGGAAACAGCCAGGGCAAGATGGCCATGGTGGTGCGCTCCACACTGAGCTTGGCCACCCTCGCCAACACAAACAGCACCATGCCCATGGGCGGGTGCAGCAAACCGATCATGAGGTTGAGCACCATGATCAGACCGAAGTGCACCAGGTCAATGCCCAGTTGCTGGCAAATCGGCACCAGAATCGGCACCAGGATGGTGATGGCGGCGGTGGGCTCGAGGAAGCAACCTACAAACAGCATGAGTGCGTTGGCCAGCAGCAAAAATACCCAAGGCTCTTGGGTGAAGCCGAGTACCCAAGCGGAGATGGCCGTGGTCACGCCTGTGGCCGTCAGCATCCAGCCAAAGATGCTGGCCGCAGCCACGATGAACAGCACGGTGGCGGTCGTTTCCACCGTGTCCAGGCAGATCTTCACGAACATCTTGAAGTTGAGCGTGCGGTACCAGAAGAAGCCTAAGGCAATCGCCCAGACGCAAGCCGCGATCGCGCCTTCGGTGGGGGTGAACACGCCAGTGGTCATGCCGCCAATCAAGATCACGGGGGTCATGATGGGCAACACGGCCTGAAAGTTGAAGAATTTGTCGGCAGCGAATAAAACGAACAGGGCCACAAATACCGTGAGTTGAGGGGGTGTGCCCATGGCCGTGACCAGCCACCAAATCGCCAGAGGCCAGCCCATCACCACAGCAGTTTCGGCCAAGGCCTTGATGACCTTGGGCCATTCGAATTTCACATCGGCACCCCAGCCGTTTTTGTGTGCGAAGTAGGCCACCGTCAGCATCATGAGCAGCGCCATCAGGATGCCGGGCAAAATGCCCGCCAAGAACAGCGCACCCACTGACACGTTGGCCATCATGCCGTAGATCACAAAGGGCAAGCTGGGCGGAATGATGGGCCCCAGTGTGGCCGAAGCGGCGGTGACGCCCACGGCAAATTCGGTGCTGTAACCATGGTCTTTCATGGCCTTGATCTCGATGGTGCCCAAGCCTGCCGCGTCGGCAATGGCCGTGCCGCTCATGCCCGCAAACACCACCGAGCCCACCACGTTGACATGACCCAAACCGCCCTTGAGCCAGCCCACCAAGGCCAGCGCGTAGTTGTAGATGCGGTTGGTGATGCCCGCGTTGTTCATCAGGTTGCCGGCCAGAATGAAGAAGGGCACGGCCAACAAGGGGAAGCTGTCAATGCCCGAGACCATGCGGTGGATCACCACAAAGGGCGGCGAGCTTTGGGTGAAAAAGATGTAAATCAAAGACGCGCCCGCCATGGCAATGGCCACCGGGATACCGCCACTCATGAGAAAGAGAAAAATGATTTTCAACATGGGAAAACTTTCAGGAGGAGCGATTTCAGCGGTCGGTCATTTCGGATTCGGGGCGTTGCAGCACGGTGTAGCCGCGTTGCCAATGCACCTTGGCCACCCAAATGGAGCGCAAGCACATGGCCGCAAAACCGGCCATCACCACGCCATAAACCAGGTTCATCGGCAAGTCGATGATGGTCATCTTGTAGCTGCCCAGCTTTTGCATCATTTGGCCGGTGAGGAATGTGGCGGTGGCAAAAAAGGCGATGCGCACCACATCGACCACAGTGCCCATGGCGCGACCCATCCAGTCGGGCATGAAGCGAAAGAAGAAGTCCACCTGGATGTGGTTGTTTTTGGCCACACCCATCGTGGCCCCCGTGAAGACGGTGGCAATGAGCAAATAACGCGCAATCTCTTCGGTCCATGAGGCCGAGTTGTTCAAGACATAGCGTGTGAAAAATTGGTAAAAAACCGTCAGGCCCAAGGCCCAGAAGAAGGCCAAGGCCACCCAGGCTTCAATCGGCGTGCCCGAGAGATCGACGTCGTCATCGGTCACGTGAAACTGGCCATCGTCACCCATGACTTTGGGCATGGCGTCGAGGTCGGGGAGGTTGCTCATGGGGAATCCTTGAAATCGAAAAACGCAGCAGGTCGGACCTTGTGGGTCCGACCTGCTCACCCATTGGGCTTACTTGGCCGCTTGGATCTTGTCGAAGTCAGACTGCGTGAAACCCATGGAGGTCAGGGGTTTGTTTTTCAGGACAGCATCCTGGAAAGACTTGCGGTCCACTTGTACGATTTGCAGGCCTTTTTTCTTGAACTCGTCCACCAATTCGACTTCGCGCGCTTTGATCTTGGCGGTGGCACGCGCTGCTGCTTGCTGCGTCACTTCAGTGAACATTCTTTTTTCTGCATCGCTCAATTTATTCCATACGTGAGGCGCAACTTGCGTGATCAAACCGTCCACGATGTGGCCTGTCAGCATGATGGCTTTTTGCACTTCAAAAAACTTCTTGGCTTCGATGGTGGTCAAGGGGTTTTCTTGCGCTTCCACGGTGCCGTTTTGCAGGGCCAGGTACACCTCGGCAAAAGCAATGGGCGTGGGGTTGGCACCGCAGGACTCAGGTGTGGCGCGGTAGGCGGGCACGTCGGGCACGCGGATCTTGATGCCCTTCATGCCCTCGCAATTGGTGAAGGCTTTTTGAGCCGTGGTGTGGCGTGCGCCGTAGTAGGTGTAGGCCGTGACCTGGATGCCGGTCTTGGCGCGAAATTCGTTGACCATTTCCTGAAAAATTGGGCTTTTGGAGTAGGCGATCAAATG
>NZ_JBILQU010000149.1:0-4940 GCF_044373035.1 Limnohabitans sp.
AGACTGGCGCTGTGGTCAGCAGAACAGCGCTCGGATTTATGCCGTCATCCATCACATGGGTTGGCATTGGAAAATGATTGTTCTGTCTTTTGTCTTGTCCATGTGGGGCAGCGGCACCGCAGCCTTGGAACCTATCCATTGGAACGGCATATGAGACTTGACGACTTGATGACGGCCTTGCCTTGGTGGCTGCCACCTGCCCTTGCGCTGGCTATTGGCCTGATGGCCTTGGCACCTCTGGGCACGCAGGTGTTGGCGCGGGGCGTGGTGTTCATCGACCTGGCGGTGGCGCAAGCGGCAGCTGCGGCAGCTTTGTGGGTGGCGGCAGTGGTAGACCACCCCAATGTCTGGACCACCCAGGCCATGGCCACCACCGGTGCCATGGCGTGCGCGGCGGCCGTGGCCTGGCTGTCGCGCCTATGGCCGCAGCAGCGCGAAGCCCTGATTGGTTTGCTTTACGTCTCGGGGGCCAGCATGGCTTTGCTGGGTGCCGGGCAAGACCCGCATGGCCGCGAGCGCCTGGGCCAGTTGCTGGCGGCCGATGTGCTGTGGGCCGACTGGCCCCAAGTGATGGTCTTGACCGCATGCGCTTTGGCGGTGGCTGCATCGCGCCGTTGGCTGCAGCGTGATGCGGTGTTTTACCCGGGCTTTGCGCTGGTGGCCAGCCTGGCCGTGCCGGTGCTGGGTTTGTTTGTGGTGTTTGCAGCCTTGATCGCGCCCGCACTGTGGCAGCGCGCGGGTTGGTCTGCTGTCGGGGCAGGGCTGGGGGCCATGGCGGCCAGCGCTTTTGGCCTGCTGGCTTCGTGGATGTTTGATGTGCCCAGCGGTGCCAGTGTGGCTTTGGCCCTGTCGGGGTTTGGGGCGCTCAGTGCGTGGGGGCAGACGGAATCCGGGCACGCATCGTCAAGGGCCATGTGAGCGTTTGCACAGCACGACGGGCTGCTGATTGGCGGCGCAAAGTCCCGTTGTGATGTTGTGTCTTGCCGTAGCACTCACTTGGTCAAAATCAACTTGCCTTGCCGCGTGGTTTGCAGTCGATAGATTTCGCCTTGGTGCTGGATCAACACTAGGGCCTGATCACCCATGAGCGCGCTGCTGTCGAGCATGCGCGGTGCTCTGGCGTAAGACGCGCTGGTGGCTGAGGGCGATGGCTGTTCTGGTTGGCGAGGTACTTGGTTCGGCAAGGAGCCGTTGGGCGTAGCCACAGGCTTGTTGCTCATGGTGCTTGGCCTTCGGTCACAAAGCCGATTTTAGCCATGCCTGCGCGTTGTGCGGCGGTCATGGCAAAAGCCACTTTTTCATAAGGCACTTTTTTGTCGCCTCGAATGTACAGCTGGGGCTGCGGGTCTTTGGCCGCTTCGAGTTGCAAAACGGCTTCGAGGGCATCGGCTGCGATCGCTGTTTTGCCCAAAAAGAACTGGCCTTGCGCGTCCACCGCCAATTGCAGGTTTTCGGGTGGCGTCTTGTCGCGGGTGCTGCTGGTGCGGGGCAGCTCCACCTTCACGGCGTGCTGCACCACCGGGATGGTGATGATGAAGATGATCAAGAGCACCAGCATGACGTCCACCAGAGGCGTCATGTTGATTTCGCTCATCACGTCATCGGCGTTGTCACTGATTTCAAAGGACATGGGGCTTTCCTTGGGGGCTGTGCATGTGTCTGCTCAGCCCCGGCATGGGGTGTGATGGGGGGCGGTGTTGGCGTTCAGTGGCTGCTGTGGGTCAGGCTGGACGCTTGCGAGGACGGAGCGATGCGGGTGCCGGTCACGTAATAGGCGTGCAGGTCGTGGGCAAAGCGGTTCATGCGGGCGATGATGAATTTGTTGCCACGCACCAGCGCGTTGTAGCCCAGCACCGCCGGAATGGCCACGGCCAAACCCAACGCCGTCATGATCAGGGTCTCACCAATCGGGCCCGCCACGGCGTCGATGCCCGCGTTGCCAGTGGCCCCAATGGCCACCAGCGCGTGGTAGATGCCCCAAACGGTGCCAAACAAACCCACAAAAGGCGCGGTCGAGCCGATGGAGGCGAGGACCGCCAATCCGTTTTGCAATTTGCCGGTGCTGTCGTCAATGGCGTTGCGCAGGCTGCGGGTGACCCAGTCGCTCACGTCCAAGCGGTCGTGCAATTGTTTTTGCGCGGCCTGGTGGTGGTCGGTGGCCTCTTGCCCTGTGATGGCCAGGTCGTGGAACAGGTTGCCTTTGGAGCCCAAGACGTTCAGGCCTTCGCTCAGGCTGTGGCTGTGCCAGAAGGCTTCGCTGCCCAGCGCCTGCTGTTTGTAGCGCCAGACGTCGAGCGCCTTGAGCACGATGACGATCCAGCTGACGATGGACATGCCAATCAGCAAAGCCATGATGGCGCGGGTGACGGCATCGCCGTGCAGCCAGATGTGTGAGAGGCCAAAAGAGTCGGACATGATTTTTTACTCCAGAACAAAACGAACAGGGACGTTGAACCACATGGCTTCGAGGTTGCCGTGGCGTTTGCCGGGCACATAGCGCCAGCGTTGAACGGTGTCGAGGGCCGCTTTGTCCAGGCGGTCGTAGCCACTGGACGTGCGGATTTCGGCTTGCTCGGCCGTGCCTTGCAGGCCTATGAACACGCGCACGATCACGGTGCCTTGCTCCCCCATGCGCTTGCTGATGCGGGGGTAGGCCGGCGCTGGGTTGTTCAAGTAGTCGGCGTCAGAGGACGGGAGGACCAGGCTGGGGGGCGCAGGTTTGCTGGCACTGGCGCTGGGGGCTGCGGCCGGAGCGGATGGTGTGGCGGGGGCGCTGTTGGCAGCGGCAACAACAGGTGTCACGAGAGGTGCCATAACAGGCACCACGACAGGCGCGGAGGGGCTGGCTTCGGCCTGGTTGCTGACGGTTGGCAAGGGTGTGGGGACTGGTGTCGGCCGGGGCTGCGGCACAGCGGGGGACACCGACTTGGGTTGTGGCTGCGGTTGGGGTTGTGGTGCAGGTGGGGTGGGCGATTCCACCATGACCGAAGCCATGATGACTTGGGCTTCTTCGATGGGGGATGCTTGTTCCAACCAAGCTTGTCCCATCGCCCACAACAGGGCAAGGTGGGCCAGCAGCACGGCACCAGCGACGCGCCAGATGCGGCTGTTGTGGATGCGGAAGGGGCGGCGGGCCACTTCGAGGGAGGCGCTCAGTGAGGCGTTGAGTGGGGCTTCGAGTGTTGTCATGGTGATTTCAAGCCGGGCCTTGTGCGCCATGGGCGTGGGCGTTGTGGTGTTGTTCCAGCGATGCAAGATGGTCCGGATGGATGTCCTGCAAATGGGCGCAGCCGCACAGGGCCAGGGTCATTTCAAATTCGTCGCGCAACAGGCGCAGCACATGGGCCACGCCTTGCGCCCCCGCATGGGCCAGGCCAAACAGGGCGGGGCGGCCCAGCAGCACCGCATCGGCCCCCAGCGCTAAGGCCTTGAAAATGTCGGTGCCGCGCCGGATGCCGCCGTCCACCAGGATGTTCAGGGTGTGTGGTGTGGCCGCGTTGTGTCCGCGGACGGCAGCAGCTATAGGGGCTAGCAGGTGGGCGGTTTCGGGCAGGGTGTCGAGCGTGCGGCCGCCATGGTTGCTCACGATGACGCCCGCCACTTGCAGGCGAGCCGCTTGCAAGGCGTCTTGCGGGTGGGTGATGCCTTTGAGCAAGATGGGCAGTCGGGTCATGCTTTGCAGCCAAGCCACATCGGCCCAGGTGGGGGCCGCGTTGGCCAGGCCTGCGCACAGGCCGCTGGCGTCGGTGACTGGAGTGGCTGCTTGTGGCCAATGCACAGCGCGCACGCCTGGGGGCAGTTGCATGCCTTCGCGGCGTTCGCGGTCGCGCACGCCGTGTACCGGGGCGTCCACGGTGAGCACCAAGGCTTCGTAGCCTGCGGCCTCAAGCTGTTGAAGCAGGTCTTGCAAATAGGCTTTGTCGCTTTGCCAGTAGAGCTGAAACCACAGCGGCCCCCGGTCGGGCTCGGCCAGCATCAGTGGTGCCACGGTTTGCAGTGGCGTGCTGGTTTGGTGGCTGAGCACCATGCCGCACCGTTGGGCGGCCGCTGCCATGGCCATGCCCGCTTCGCCATCGGCATGGGCCCAGCGCTGAAAAGCCATGGGCGCGACCAGCAAGGGGAAGGGCCAGGTTTTGCCCAGCAATGTGCAGCGTGTGTGGCCGCCGCGCAGGTCTTGCAGCACACGCGGGGCCAAGCCCCATTGCTGCCAGCCGCTCAGGTTGCGTCGCAGCGTGATTTCGTCCGCCGCACCGCCGCTGAAATACGCCCAGGCCGACGCCGACAGCACCGCTTGTGCGGCGCGTTCGTGGTCTTGCAGGTTGACGATGGGGGTGGGCATGGCGGCTCGAAAACAGGGGGCGTGAAATTCAGGGGTGAAAGAGAGGGGTGAAAGGCAGAAGCTCGGCCCAGCGGCGTTCAGGTGCTGGCCCACTGGCGCAGCAGGTTGTGATAAACACCTGTGAGCGCGGTGGTCTCGGGCGTTTCGCCGTGTTGCTCGCGCAGCTTGAGCAGGTTCATGTCCAGATCAAACAAAATGCGGCGCTGCTCGTCCGAGCGCACCATGCTTTCGACCCAGAAAAAGCAGGCCAAGCGCTGGCCACGCGTGACGGGCGTGACTTCGTGCAGGGTGTGGCCGGGGTACAGCACGGCGTGGCCTGCGGGCAGTTTGACGCGGTGGTGGGTTTCATGGTCTTGCGCGACCAGTTCGCCGCCTTCGTAGTCAGTCGGTTCGTTCAAAAAGACGGTACACGACAGGTCGGTGCGCACCCGCTCGCCATCGGCACGCAGGCGAATCGCGTTGTCGATGTGCAGCCCGTAGTGCGGAAAATTAGGGGTGTAACGGTTCACGCGGGGCGTGAACACTTTGAGCGGGAGTGCAGCCGAGAAAAACTCGGCCGATTGGTCCAGCCCCGCCAGGACCCAGGCCCGAATTTGCTGCG
>NZ_JBILQU010000150.1:0-4853 GCF_044373035.1 Limnohabitans sp.
GTGAAGAATTCGGTGACAAATTGAACGGGCTGGCCTTCGGCTGAAATCATGGCCTGTCGGTAACTTCGGTCCATCAACGGTCCAAGGATCATGCCCAAGATGACCGGACCGACTTGGTAGCCGTACATCTTGAGGAAATAGCCAAAGATGCCGCAACCCAACATCCAGAAGACATCCACCGGGTTGTTGTTGATGGCGTAGGCACCCACGGCCGACAACACCAAAATCATGGGCAGCAAAATGGGTTTGGGTGTTTCCACCAGCTTGGCAAACAACTTGATCCCGGTCAGGCCAAAAATCAGCAAGAAGCAATTGGCCAACACCAAGGTGCCCACGATGTACCAGAACAAATGGGGCGTTTCGATCATCAACATCGGGCCGGGTTTGAGTCCGTGGATGTAAAGCGCGCCAATGATCACCGCCGTCACGGCGTCGCCCGGAATGCCGAGTGTCATCATCGGAATGTAAGCACCACCCACCGCAGCATTGTTGGCCGACTCGGGTGCCACCAGCCCCTCGTAAGCGCCTTCGCCAAAAGGATGAGAGGGGTTCTTGACGGTGCGCTTGGCATGGTCATAGGCCAGCAAGGCGGCAATGTCGCCCCCCGCGCCAGGCAAGGCACCTACCACCACGCCAATGCCAGAAGAACGCAGTGACAGCGGCAGGTATTTGCGAATCAGGCCCCAGGAGGGAACGATCTTGCTGACGTTTTGCTTGACCGCTTTGAGCTTGAGCTCATGCAACTGAACCAGCACCTCGGCCACGCCAAAAAAACCGATCATGGCGGCCACGTAAGAAATGCCTGCCGTCAATTGAACGTTGCCAAATGTCAAGCGCGGTTCGGCCGTCATCGGGTCCAGGCCCACCATCCCGATCAGCACCCCCAAAGCCCCGGCAAAAATGCCCTTGGCCAAGGAACCGCCCGACAAAGCGCCCACCAGCAAAATGCCCCAAATGGCCAGCAACAAATAATCGCGCGGGGCAAACATCAATGCAAATTCTGACAACGCAGGTGCGGCGATCGCCAACGCGGCAATGCCTACAAAACCACCGATGACCGACATCACGGTGGTCATGCCAATGGCAGCACCGGCCTCACCCCGCTTGGCCATGGGATAACCATCCAAACCCGTCGCAATGGCCGCTGGTGCGCCGGGGATGTTGAGCAAAATGGCGCTGCGCGACCCCCCATAAACGCCCCCCAGAAAAATACCGGAAATCACAGCCAAGGCATCGTTGATCGGCCATTTGAAAGTGAATGAGATCAGGATGGACACCGCCATGGTGACCGAGAGACCCGGAATGGCCCCGATGTAGATGCCGGCAAAGGTGCCCGCTGCAATCAAGAAAATCAGATAAGGACTGGTCCAGGAAATCAAGAAAAATTCAAGCGACTGCATCATGTCCACACCCCCACCCACCAAGTGCCTTTGGGCAAAATGACCGAGAAAATCGTTTGAAAAATCAGGTAGACCACCCCTAAAGAAATGGCGCTGAGCATCAGATTGAACAACCAGCGCACACTGCCCAACAAACGCATGGACACAACCAAAAACAAATAAGCCGACACCACAAAACCCAACTTGTTCAAGAGCAGCATGAAGCCCACCACAGCCAAAGTGAACAGCACAAACACGGGCGGTGTGATTCGGCGAACGAAGCTTTGGCGCAAGTTCTCCCCCGCGACCAGCCGCTCAGCCGGGGCCTTGGCGACACCCAAGATGGCCAAGAAAGCCGTGACCGCCATCACCAAGGCTGACAGCATGGGAAACATGCCCGCCGAAGTGATGGACTCAAAACCGGAGATGCCATAGGCCTGGTAAAGCAAAAACAAACTGCCCAGCAGCAGCAAAACGGTGAAGGTCAACTCACCGGGCAGACGCGTTTTTTTATCAGCCATGGTCATCTCCGCAGTCTCGTGGCATCAGGGCTTGGCAATGCCCAGATCGGCTGGCGACTTCTTGGCCACTCCGGCTTCCTGCAAGGTCCAGGCCGTCACCGATTGCCACTTTTTCAGGAAAGCGTCAGCTTCGTTGCCCGAGATGTTCATCATCGCGTTGCCACGGTCGGTCATCAACTTGACGAACTGTGGGTTGGTGGCTGCAGTTTTGAACGAGGCCGTCAGTTTGGTTTTGACCGCATCGGGCACATCGCGCTTGACGAACACGCCATAAAACGGACCCCAAGGCAAATACTTGGCAATGCCGGGCAGGTCACCGGTCAGCGCTGGAATGCCTTCAAAAGGTTTATCGCTCAACACCGCCAAGGCCTTCACACGACCGGCTTTGATGTGCTCTGAAGCAGCGCCCAAGCCCACCGGCATGAAGTCCACATGACCGCCTTGCAAAGCCGTGAGGCCTGGGCCTTCGCCATCAAAGGGGACCGCTGTGACCGGCATCTTGGTGAGGGTGCCGATCATGGAACCCACGCTGTGCGGCAATCCGCCAGGGCCAGTGGAGCCCATCTTGACTTTGCCGGGGTTGGCTTGGGCATCGGCCAGCACGTCCTTGAAGGACTTCCAAGGCTTGTCCTTGTTGGCCACGATGACCACAATGCCGCGGCCCAAAATGTTCACAGGGTAAAACTTGGAGTAATCCAGTTCACCCAAGCCCAGCACGCCGTGCAACTGGGGGTTTTCTGCGCCCATCAGCAGGGTGTAGCCGTCAGAGGCTTGCTGGTTCACAAAGTTCGTCGATATGGCACCCGCACCCCCCGACTTGTTTTGCATCACGATTTTTTTGCCGAGGGCTTCTTCAGCAAAGGGTGCCACGGCACGGGCCACCACATCGGTGGCACCACCGGCGCCCCACATGATGACGCCGGACAACTCCCGGTCAGGAAAGGCTTGGGCGCAGGCCAGACCACTGGCCATGACCAGGGATGCCAGCGTCAAACTGCGGCGAACGAAATTCATGAATATCTCCTGTAAGAAAAGAACGTCAACGCCCAACATGGAAATGCGGCGTTGCGAGATCTTAGGGCCAGTCCAATGCCATACAAGGCGCATCAGGGAAAGCACTCATAAGGTTTGACCTCAATTCCCCCGCACCCACGCAGGCAGCGGCGCGGCTTTGTGCAGCACGTCCTGGTGCAACCAAGTCGCGCTCTTGCGGGCTCGCTCGGCCACGGTCTCCAGCGGCAGTTGCTGGTAGTCGTCGTTGAAGACCTCAAAGCTGTAGTCACCCCGGTAACCAATGCGGTCCAGGCGCAGCACCAAATCGGCCAGCTGCTCGCTGTGCACGCCCTCGCCAGGGAACACGCGAAAGGTGCGAGCGGTGGTCATGCGCTCTTCAAAGGTGGGGGTTTCTTGCCACATGAAGTCGGACAGCTGAACCAGAAAAATTTTGGACGGGTCCAGCGCTTCGATGGCCTCCAATGAGGTCTTGGCCGCAAAGATGTGGAAGGAGTCGATGCCCATGCCGAGGTTGGGGCAGTCGGCGCGGCAAACCACGTCCCAGCTGGTGGTGAATTCGTTGACGGTGCGGCCCCAGGACAGCGCTTCGTAAGCGATCTGGATGCCCAGCGGCACCGCCAGCATGGCGAGTTTTTTCAAATCAGCGGCGATGGCGTCGAGGTCTTGCGTGGCGTGGCGCGAGGTGGACGAACATGCCAACAAGACCTTGCTGCCAGTAGCCGCGCACATCTGCAGCATGGCTTTCGCGATGTCGAGCTTATAGCTGTGCAAATGGCCCGATAGGCCTTCAAAATCGCGCAGCACCTGAAAGCCGGTGGGCCGCATGCCGCTGGCCTGCACCGCAGCGACAGCAGCCTGCACACCCCCCGGGTGCGTGACCAGATCGCGCGCCATCAGCATCACCTGAGAAAAACCAGCACCTTTCATGGCGGCCAGCTTGGCCTCCAGGGTGCCCGCCATGGTGATGGTGTCCATGCCGTAGCCGTCAAGCATGTTCATGGCAGGTCTCCGGCAGGGCCGCCCCAAGGGAGGCCAACGCCCCCTTGGGGGGCAGTGAATACACGAAGTGATGAACGTGGGGGCTTCATTTTTTTCACTGGTGAACCAGTTCAAAAGCGACCGAGCCCAGCGTGGCGCGGGTGAGCGCGCCCCGGTCTTCAGGGTGCAGCTGGGTCGATTCCACAAACTCCACACCATGCGCCTTGAGCGCAGCCACCGCCTGCCCCACATCGGGCACGCCAAAGCCCATGCGCTGCAAGCACTCGGGGCTGTCGTCGGCGTCCATCCAGGGCTCGGGCTCCACCAGTTGCCAAAGGAAACTGCCGCAAGGGCTTTTCATCAGCTTGCCCTTGGGCAAGATGCCAAAGCGCTCTTCATCGGGGATGCTGCTGAAGTCGAACATGTGTTCGTAATAAGTCTGCCAGTCGGCGCTGCGGGCCGCACCGATGTACTGCACCACGCCAAAGTAGCTCATGCCTGCCAGCGCAGGTGGGTTCGGGTCCACCGTGGGAATGGGCTTGAAATCGATCTCGTAAATAGAGAATTCTTGCCAGCGGTCCACAAAGTAAAAGCGGCTGCCGCCGGGTCCGTGGATGGCGGGAATGTGCAGCTCCATCGCTTGGGCGTGGCTGTCCACGTTCCATGCGCCCAGATCCAGGCAGCGGGTGTGCGCCTTCAGGGCGTCTTGCACCCGAAAGGCCACGGCCGAGATCGCGGGTTGGCCTTCTACCGTGCCGCTCACGCGGGCATCGTCTAGGCTGGCGTTGACCACCAGGTTCATGCTGCCCTGGCGGTACAGCGTCACCTCGCGCGATCGGTGACGCGCCACGGGCCGAAAACCCATGTTCTCCAGCACTTGGCCCAGCGCCTGCGGACGGCTGGTGGCGTATTCGATGAATTCAATGCCCGCGATGCCCAATCGGTTGGGCATGTCGGGCAC